>CAYPOY010000028.1:0-26132 GCA_964412395.1 uncultured Anaerolineales bacterium
CCAGGTTGAGGCCCACTCCCTGGTCATCGCCGCCTGGCGACTGACACTGGCGACCATCATCCTGACCCCGATTGCGTTGAGCACTCGCCGCTCCGAATTGCGTGCGCTGACACACCGCGAGCGGGGTAGCATGCTGGTCTCTGGCCTGCTGCTGGCGCTTCACTTCGCCACCTGGATCACATCGCTGGCCTATACCTCGGTGGCGGTGTCGGTCGTGCTGGTGGCGACCAACCCGATCTTCGTCGGGCTGGCTTCCCACCTGCTGCTGCGCGAGCGACTGTCGCGAGGTATGGCCGTGGCACTACTCGTCGTCACGGCCGGAAGCGTAACCATCGGCCTGGGCGACCTGGGAGAGGGCACCAACCGGTTGTGGGGCGACGTACTGGCCCTGGTGGGCGCAATGGCAGGCGCGGGTTACTTCCTCATCGGGCGACGACTGCGGGCGCGGCTCTCGCTTCTGGCCTACGTGTTCCCCGTCTATGGCACCGCTGCACTGACGTTGATGACCATCATGCTGGTCTCCGGCCTTCCCGCGATCCCTCAGCACCCGCAGACCTGGCTGTGGCTGCTGTTGATGGCACTGGGCCCGCAGATCCTGGGTCACTCGTCGCTGAACTGGGCGCTGCGCTACCTCTCGGCGACCTACGTTACCATCGCCACCATGGGAGAACCAATCGGCTCTACACTGCTGGCCTGGTGGCTGCTGGGGGAGCGACCCTCGTTCTGGGTAGTGGTCGGCGGAGCGTTAGTCCTGGCAGGCATCGCCGCCGCCTCTTACGCCGAGCGCCCGGCAGAGGCAGTCCGCCGACAAGGGGGGTAAAACGTATCTTTTCAATAATATGTGGCAAGACCTCCGAGGTTTGTAGGGGCGACCCTTGTGGTCGCCCTCCAGCATTGGGCCAAGGATGGTGTGGATGATGGCCTTGGTGGTACGATGCTCGCTTTCCGAACCAAATACGCTACCCAAACCTCGGAGGTCTAAAGGGGAGGGTCAGGGGGCCACGGTTACCTCCAGCCGCAGAGCCCGGTAGGGCGCGCCAGGCCAGACCTCCAACGCCGGGGGGGCGTCGTCGAACCAGGTGGCATAAAGAGTATCGAATTCCCCTTCTGCTTTCATTGCCTGTAGCGTCAGGTTGACCAGGTCGCGGAAGGCGGAATCGCCCGGCGGAAGCCCTAACGCCAGCGGCACCTGGGTCAGCCGCAGCGGGAGCACGCCCAGGCCCGGCGTGGCATAGGCTGGCCCCAGCAGATTGGCCCGCTCGCCGGCCACCGCCACTGCGTACCCCTCCTCCAACAACGCGATGGCGGATTCCAGTGTCGGCCGTGGCAGCACCGTCAGCCAAACGCCCGCGTCCCGCGCTGCCGCCAGCAACACTTCTTGGCTCCCGCCCCCTTCGACCACCGCAACCGGCTGCCCGTTCAGGCTCATCACGTCGGTAACCGGTGTCCCAGCCCACACCAGCAGCCCCTCGCCCGCCACGTAGGTCGTCAGACTGAAGTCCATTTCCAACTCGGCGGCACGGGTGTGGGGCAGCCCACCCACCAGCAAATCGGCCTGGCCTGCCCGCAGCATTTCCTTCCCCGTCTCGACCGTCGTAGTGGTGAACTCCACCGCCGTACCGTCGCCCAGCCAGCGCCTGACCATCTGCTGCACCAGGTTAACCTCGTAGCCAACCGGCGCGCTGGTCGCGTCCACGTAGGCGAAGGGGGCACGGTCGGGCACCAACGCCACGATCAGACGGCCCCGCGATTGGACAGCGGCGATGGTGTCGGGCACGCTCGCCACGATGGGCGCATCCGCCAGAGAGGGTGTCTCCTCCCCTGGCCAGCGCTCGACGGCGGGCGGCGACTCCGGCGCGAACCAGCGGCCGTACAGGTCCGCGTAAGTACCATCAGCGACCATCGCCTGGAAAGTCAGGTTAACCAGGTCGGCGAAGAAAGGATCGTTCTGCGAGAAAGCAAGCGCCACCAGTGCTAAGGTGTACTGCCCGACTACAGCCGTGTCGGGGAGCATGCGCTTCCCCCAGAAAAGCCGGTGGCGCATGTCAGCCACCGCATCCACGTCCCCTCGGCCCAGTGCTGCCACCGCTGCGTCGAAGCGATCGTAGGTTTGGAGCGTGAGAGTAAATGGCACCGCCTCCAACAGCGTGTCTCCAGCCTCCTCCCACGCCACGACGCCCACCGGCCGCCCCTCCAGGCCCGCCGGGCCACCGATGGCAGCCACGTCGGCAGTGCGCACCAGCAACGCCTGGCCATCTATAAAGTACGGCAGGCTGAAGTCGGCCCCCGCCTCCCAGTCCTGCGTGTGAGCGAGAGTCGTGATGACGATGTCCATGTCGCCTGCCTGCAGGTGCTCGACAGCAGTGTCGGAGCGCACCTGGTGGAACTGGACCGCCTGAGCGTCCCCCAGCCAGCGGCTGGCCAACTCTCGTCCCAGGTCCACGCCAAAACCAGCCACCTCCCCCTCCTCAGTGACATAGCCAAAAGGCGGCAGGTCGTAGCGCATGCCGACGAGCAGGAAACCCCGGGCGCGGATGCGCGCAGCGGTCGTCGCGTTGTCTGGCAAGGGAGTCGGCGTGGGCGGCAGGGGCGTCGCTATTGGGCTGGTGGCGACTGCAGTCTCCGTACCGCTCCTGCTGGTGCAGGCGGTCAGCACGAGGACAATGAGCAGCAGAAAGGGGAGGAGAGGAATAGCCAGACGGTGCTGCCCATGCACCATGAACTGGTGGTGTGTGCCGGAGAAGAGGCCGTCAAAACCAGGTTCTCGCAGCCGACGGACAAAAACCCGGCGTTTACACGGCGCCCACCGGCTCATAAACCGGCTCCTTATTCAGATTGACGCCTGCGATGACCGGCAACTGTACTGCCATCACTTCCTCCTTCCACACCCCTCTGAATCCAGGCCTTTCCGCTCCGCGCAAAATTATAGCATACTCCCTTCACCCAGGCAACGCTTCGTAGAGACGCCGCGCGCGTATATAGGCTTCGACCGGCGGCGGAACCAGGTAGCGCAGCGGCAGCCCCTGGCGCACGCGTCGCCGCAGGTCGGAGGCAGTGATGTCCAGGCACGGCACGTCGAGCCAGACCAGCCGCTCTCGGATCCCCGGCACCGCCCGCTCCAGCGCTGCCAGGTCCGGTTCGCAGCCGGGGCGCCGCATCACCGCTAACCGGGCCTGCCGCACGACACCAGCAGGGTCGCGCCAGGTGAGGAACTCGGCCAGGCTGTCCCCGCCCATCAGGAAGTACAGTTCCACGCCGGGATATTCCCACCCCAGGAAGGTCAACATCTCGACCGTGTAGTGCGGGCCAGCCCGCTCCAGGTCTACGCGGGACAGAGCGAAGGCGGGGTTGCCGGCGATGGCGGCCTCCACCATCGCCAGGCGGTGGTGGGCCGGCGTGATTGGCCTGCCGGGCTTGTGGGGCGGCTGGCCAGCCGGGACGAAAAGGACGCGGTCGAGCTGGAGTTGCACACAGGCAGTCTCGGCCAACGCCAGGTGCCCATAGTGCGGTGGGTCAAAGGTGCCGCCCAGGACGCCTAATTTCGGGATTCGGGATTCGTCACTCTCTCCATACCAACTCTGTCCCACCGATATGCACCGCTTCATCCCGA
This sequence comes from uncultured Anaerolineales bacterium, assembly GCA_964412395.1. GTDB lineage: Bacteria > Chloroflexota > Anaerolineae > B4-G1 > B4-G1 > CAYPOY01. Next base: position 3,611 of record CAYPOY010000028.1, read on the forward strand.
CAGGGGCTTCACCATATATAGCCAGGCGCGGATGCCAAACAACCGCTCGGCCAGCCACTCCTCGATCCGCTCCTCCAGCCGGAAGCCGAAACGCTCGTAGAGATGCCGGGCGCGGTTAGAAGCCACCACGTGGAGGGATAAACCCCCCTTGCCACGTGCCCGTGCCCACTCCTCGGCGCTCTCCAGAAGCTTCCACCCGATGCCTCGACCACGAAAACCGGCGGTCACGGCAATGCTACTGACGTAGGCTGTGTCCCGGACAGTTGTTTCGTGCAGCAGCGCCAGCCCGACGGTGGTTCTCAAAGTGTAGAGTGGGCCGACTTCCCGCAGCATAATCCGGAGTTGCTCCCAGAGATCGCTCAACCGCTCCCGCTGCGTCGAAAGTTCGAGCACACCAATCGCTTGCCCGTCTGCCTCGGCCACGAACAGCGCACACGACCCCCGTTCGAGCATCAGCCGCTCCATCTGCGCTATGACGCGCGGAGCGCAGTCAACCCTGCGGCCGAAGATAGTGCTGAACTTGCTACTGAATCCTTCGACCAGAACCTCGCCCACGCGGGGCATATCTTTGACCGTGGCCGGGCGCACCACGACCGCCGGGTCGCTCTCTACTCCTCCCACACCAGTTCCGCCTCGCCGATGCAGACAGTATCCCCCGGCTGCACACCGGCCTCCTCCAGCGCCGCCGCGACCCCCATGCGTTCCAGCGTCCGTTGGAAACGACGCACCGCCTCGTCCAGGTTCCACACTGTCATTGCTGCCAGTCGCTCCACCCGCACGCCGTGCACCCGCCACCCATCGCCCTCGCGCTCAATGGTGAACGCCTCCTCGTCCTCGCCAGGTCGAAAGACAGGCAACTCCCGGGACAGGGCCTCCTCCGGCAGTTCGGCCAGCATCTGCGCGGCGCGGTAGAGCAACTCCCGCGTGCCCTCCCGCCCCAGCGCGGAGATCGCTAAGCCTGGGTAGCCCTGCGCTTCGAGCGCTGCCTCTATCTCCGGCCAGCGTGCCTGCACCTGGGGCAGATCCGTCTTGTTCAAAACCACCAGTTGGGGCTTCTGCGCCAGGCCATGGCCGAACGCCACCAGTTCGCGGTTGATGGCCGCGAAATCCGCCAGTGGGTCAGTGGAGAGGCCGTCGAGGAGGTGGATCAACACGCGGGTACGCTCGATGTGGCGCAGGAACTCGTGCCCCAGCCCCTTGCCCTCCGACGCCCCCTCGATCAGGCCGGGGATGTCGGCCAGGACGAATTCCGTCTGGTCGTCGAGCACGACAACACCGAGGTTGGGCTGGAGGGTGGTGAAGGGATAGGGCGCGATCTTGGGATGCGCAGCGGTCACCGCCGCCAACAGGGTGGACTTACCCGCGTTGGGCACCCCCACCACGCCCACGTCGGCCAGCAACTTCAGTTCCAGCCGTAGCCAGCGCTCCTGGCCGGGCTCGCCGTGCTCGGCGATGCGGGGGGCCTGGTTGGTGGAGGTGACGAAGCGGGCATTGCCTTTCCCCCCGCGCCCCCCTCGCGCCACGACCAACTCCTGGCCCGCCTCGGTCAGGTCGCCCAGCAACTCGCCGCTGCCGGCGTCGTACACGACAGTGCCAGGCGGCACCGGGACGCACAGGTCCGCGCCATACGCGCCGTGCTGGTTCTTGCCTCGCCCGTGTTCGCCGCGTTTGGCCTTGAAGTGGCGCTTCCGGCTGAAGCGATAGAGCGTGTTGAGGTGGGGGTCCACGCAGAGCAGGACATCGCCCCCCTTGCCGCCATCGCCGCCGGCCGGCCCGCCGAAGGGGACGTACTTCTCGCGCCGGAAAGCGACACAGCCATCCCCCCCATTGCCTGCCTTGACATAGATCTTCGCCTCGTCGTAGAACATCGCCAGGGTAGGATACCGCATATTGAGAGGATGTCAAGAAAAGGAAGAGTGCCGAACCCCCCAATGGCTACCGGCCAGCCGCCAGTGTCGCCAACGCATCGCCGCCAGCACGCGGGGCATCACGACGGTGTAGAGCCAGTAGCCGGAGCGCGAGACCGGGAAATCCCAGGCTCCGATGTGCCTCACGAACTCTCCGCCGAATCCCCGCTTAAAGCGGTACACACTCCACAGTGGGTCCGACTCGTCCAACACATCCGGCGCGCCCCACATATCGTAGACCGCGCAACCCTGCTCCTGCGCCCAGCGCATCGCCTCCCATTGTAGCAGATGATTGGGCATCTTCTCGCGGTGGCCGGCGCGGGACGCCCCATACATGTACCACGCCCGCCCCGCGAAGCGGAATATGAGCACCATTGCCACCGGCTCACCCTCCACCTCGGCGATCAGCGGCTGCGCCAATCCCGCTTCGATGAAAGCGCCCCAGGCGTCGCGGTAGTAGTCCCTCGGGCGGATGACGAATCCGTCACGGGCCGCGGTCTCGGTGTACATCTGATATACCAGCGGCAGGTCGGCTGACGTGCCCCGGCGCACTGCCACTCCCTTGCGCACCGCCAGCCTCGTGTTGTAGCGCCACTTGGACTTCATCGCCGCCAGCAGTTCATCGGGGCTACGGGTCAGGTCAAGCAGGATGGTGTTGCGGAACTGTACCTGCTCGCGGGAGGCGCGCCATCCCCGGCGGCGCAGTGTCTCCAGGACCGCTTCTCCTTCGGCGGTGTCGGTCCGCACGTCGGGGTCTATCTTGACGAACAGCGCCTGTTTGTGCCGCGCCGTGGCCTCCAGATGGGCCAGGACCTGCTCCAGAAGAGCGGTATCTCCGTAGTCCAGGGTCGGCCCTTTGGGGACGTACATCACCGGCGCCAGCCAGCGGGCCGGCCGGCGGGCCAACACCGAGGTGGCCGCCTGGAACCGGTCACCCTCCAGCCACAGATAGCGGGTCGGCCGCCACCCGTAGCGGGATTTGAACATGCCCCACTCCCAGGTCTGCAGGACGTGGGCTTTGGGCAACCCAGCCAGCGCCGCGTTCCACTGCTCGGCGTTCGTGACTCGGGAGGGGTTCGTGATGCGCGATTCGTGGACTTGTTTTATCACCGCTTACCCACTTCCTCGTCTCCTCGCTTCCAGCATCCAGTTTCGAGCATCTAGCATCCAACGATACACCCGGTATCGCAGTGGCGAGTAGATCCGGTCCCACGCCCCTATGCTGCGTATGAGAACTCCGCCGAAGCCGCGCTTGAAGCGGTAGACGCCCCACAGCCCGTCTCGCCGCTGCGTGAACTCCGCCTCTAACTTCTGTTCGTCCTCGTCGGGGATGCCCCACAAGTCGTAGGTGGTGCAACCCAGAGATTTGGCCCAGCGCATTGCTTCCCACTGGAGCAGGTAGGTGGCCATCTTCTCGCGGTGGACGTTACCCGAGGCTCCGTAGAAGTACCAGGCCCGTGGCGGGAGCGCGAAGACCATCAACGCCGCCACCGGCTCCGTACCCTCTCCCGAAGCGGAGGGGAGTTCAGCCAGCAGCAGCCGCGCCCAGCGCCGGGGCACAAACAGCCGGTAGGCTGCCTCGTAGTAGGCCGGGGTATGGACGCCGAAGCGGTCCCGCGCGGCGGTGGCAGCGGTCAGCGCGTGGAAGGCCGCCAGGTCGGCCTCAGTAGCCGCTCGCACTGTCACCCCCTTGCGAGATGCCAGCCGCACGTTGTAGCGCGTCTTCGACTTCATCGCTGCCAGGATCGCCTCCTCGTCAGGGGAGATGTCCACGACGAGGGTGCGGCGGGGCTGGATGCTACCGAAGGGTGAAGGATGAAAGCCGAGCGCGCGCAGCCGCTCGCGGTGAAGCGGCTCATCGGGCAGGTCAGGCTCGACAGTGAGGGCGATGGCCCCCCGCGGCCGGGCGGCCTGGTCGAGGGTCGCCAGAAGCGCCGCCTGTTGCCCCTCGTCGGCCCAATCCACCAGCGGCCCTTTCGGGACGTAGGCCAGGCAGCCCAGCCCGGCCGGCAGCCGCCGGTAGAGCACCTGCGCCCCGGCGACCAGTGTGTCCCCTCGGGCCAGCCCCACCCGCTCGTCGGCCCACCCGAACTGTGCCTTGAGCACGCCCCAGGGGCTGGTCTGGAGGATGTGCTCGTCGGGATATCCCGCGACAAAGCGGTCCCAGACAGCAGATTGCGGATTGCGAATTGCAGATTGCAAAGTGCAGTCACTCCTCCCGCCGGGCAACGATGAGCAGGCCGCCGCCCTTTTCGCCAGGAGGGACGTCCATCTCGTAGTAGGGACGCCAGCGGCGGCTGAGGGTTCGCACAACGAGGTGGCGCAGGAGGGCCTGGTAGCCCAGAGGCTGTAGCCGTGGCGATGCCAGTATCCCCCACGGCGACCTCGGTACGCCCACGCTGAAGCGGTCGTTCATCCGGTCCCATAACCGCTCGACTGGCTCAGGGACGTAGTAACGCGCCTTTATCAGCGTCATCCCGGCGGCAGCCAGAATATTGCGCCATTCGTCGGGTGTGTGGTAATGATGATGCTCCAGCCATACGTCTACACCGGCTGCGTACCACTTGGCTTTCTCCACATTTCCGGTCTCCATCGCCTGGATATAGCCGTCGAGCAGAGAATGGAAGGCGTCGGAGGGGACAGTGAAGATGAAGTGGCCGCCAGGTTGCCCTTCGGCAGACTCAGGACAGCGCAGCACCCGCCCCACCTCGCGCACGACCGGCTCCACGTCGGGGATGTGTTCCAGGACGGAGTTGCTGAAGACGGTGGCGAATGTGCCATCCGCGTAGGGCAGGCGGTGGCCGTCGGCCAGGTCCACGTGGCGGTAGACACCCGACCGGGCCGCCTGGCGCAGTTGATCCACCCAGGGGTCGAGTCCCGCGTCCACCTGGCCCTGTGTCCCAAAGAGCGCCTGCCCGATGAGCCCGTCGCCGCAGCCCAGGTCGAGCAGGGGACGCTCGTACCGTTCCTCAGCCGCCATGCGCAACTCGACCGCTCGCCACAGTCCCACCGGCGGGGCGAACCAGTACGTCGTCAATAACTCGGTGAGGTAGTCTCGTGTCATCCTGGCCGTTATTCGCTCCTACCCTTCGATACGCTCCGCTACTCAGGGCGACGCTCGACCGGCGCCCTCGCCCGATGCTCAACTGGTGGGAGATTTCCGCCGATGTGTACTAGCGGCTGCGGTACGCTTCGCGGCGGTGCATCACGCGCAGAATGATGGCGGTCCTGGCTTCCTCGTCTGCGTCATAGAAGACGCGCCAGTCGCCCACGCACAGACGATACTCCCCAATGGCCGGGTGACGCAATTTACGAGCGGCTGGTGGCCGAGGATTCTGTTTGAGCACCTGCACCGATTCCCAGATACGTTCGAGGACGAGCCTATCCAGGCGGCCCAGGTCCTTCTGTACTCGATGACCGGCCAGTAGAAGGCAGTATTCACTCATTGTTGCGGCGATTGTCCATATAGTCTTCGAAGGGAATACCCTCACCAGCTCTGTAGGCCGCCCGGGCTTCTGCGATGCGGGCGATGTGCTCGGAGTTGGAGAGCAAGGCCAACTCTTCCTGCATCTCCTCGTATTCCTCGATGCTCACGATGAGCGCCTGGGGCTTGCCGAAGCGGGTGAGAATGTAGGGGGTCTTGTTTCCCCGCACGTCCTCAATAACACTCTTCAGTCGCCGCTGGGCCTGTTCCATTGTCACAGTTTTGGTAACGTCAATCATCGCGATCCTCCAGGAAAATTATATAGCCTGTTACGTAACTTGTCAAACAAGATGGAGCGGCCTCATAACCTGCGAGCGCAGAAGCCATAACGGGTCGTCGGCCAGCGCAGTGATGCGAGCGTGTCTCGGCCAACGCCACGCCCGGCCTACACCTGGCCCAGCACGCGCCGGGCTTGCCTGCAACGATTCGTACTGGACCAACGCCTCCAGCCGCCGACTCCTGCGCAGGTACAGATGGTGGCCTGGCCATTCGCCCATTTGCGGTGAGTCATGTTATAATAGGGACAGCAAAAGGAGGCAATATGCGTTTTCTCGTCACCGGTGGGGCTGGATTTCTCGGAGCGGCACTGGCTAACCAACTGGCCCGCGATGGGCATCAGGTGCGGGTCATTGACGATCTCAGTGCTGGTGACCCTGCCCGACTGGACGAGCGGGTGCTTTTCACCCGGGGTGACGTGGCCGACCGGCCCAAACTGTGGACGCTCTTGCAGGATGTGGACTGCGTCTACCACCTGGCAGCGCGCGTGCTGGTCAGCGAATCCATCCTCTACCCCCGCGAGTACAACGAGGTCAACGTCGGCGGGACTGTCAGCGTGATGGAGGCTATGCGCGATGCCGGGGTGCACCGCGTGGTCCTCACCTCCTCCGGTGCCATCTACGGCGAGCAGGCCGAGCAGCCGGTGCGGGAGGACCAGACCCCTAACCCCCAATCTCCCTATGCGGTGAGCAAACTGGCTGCCGAGTACTACGTCCGCACCATTGGCGCCATGTGGGGCATTGAGACAGTGATCCTGCGCACCTTCAACGCCTACGGGCCGGGGCAGAACCTGCCCCCCTTTCACCCGCCGGTGGTGCCGCGCTTCCTGCGACAGGGGCTGCGGGGTGGATCACTGGTCATCTTCGGCGGTGGCGGACAGACCCGCGACTTCGTCTACGTGGACGACGTGGTGGAATCGCTGGTGGCGGCCGCCACTGCCGCTGACGTGGACCGCCGCATCATCAACGTGGGCAGTGGTCGCGAGACCAGCATCAATGAACTGGCGACGCTGGTAGCGGAGGTGGTGGGACGAAAGGTAGAGGTGCTTCACAGTCCCGCCGAAAGCGGTGGCGTCTCTCGCCTCTGCGCCGACATAGCCATCGCGCGCAGACTATTGAACTACGAACCGCGCGTGGACCTGGCGCAAGGACTGCACCTGACAGTGAAGCGCGATCCTCGGTTCCAATGCTAGACTGGTCCACAACACATAGCAGCAGATTCTCACAGGAGAGACGGCGTGTCGCGGGAGGAGCAACGGGGGCAATAGGTATCAGTCGTTATGGACGGGCCAAACGGGTCATCTTTTCCCAGAAGTACGATGCGCGACGATGGCTCTCCGTAGTGATCGAGATCCGGGAAAAGCGACGACAGCACGAGGTCATCACACTTCATTTCGAGAAGGAGGGCAACATCAATTCCCGCGAGCGGAGAGGTCTGATACTCTGGAGGAGGAAAGGCAACAGGCAAGCGCGATAGATAGAGAGAAACCACCAGTGCATGCAATGCCCCTGAAACAGGAAAGCCTGGATCGCGACTTCTTCACTCGTGACACGCTCACGGTCGCCCGTGAACTGTTGGGGCAGCGGTTGGTGCGGGTGCTGGATGGAAAACGCCTGGCCGGGCGCATCGTCGAGGTCGAAGCCTATGTCGGAGAGGGAGACCAGGCTTCACATGCCCATTGCGGCGCTACCCGCCGCAACGCGCCGATGTACGGCCCGCCCGGCCACGCTTACGTCTATTTCATCTATGGGATGCACTACTGTCTCAACGTCGTCACCGAGCAGGAGGGGTACCCGGCGGCAGTGCTCATCCGCGCACTGGAGCCACTGGAGGGGATCGAGGCAATGCGAGCGCGACGCGGTGACCGGCCCGACGTCCAACTGACCAGCGGCCCGGCCCGCTTGTGCCAGGCGCTCGAGATTGACCGGCGGTTCGACGGGGCCGACCTGTGCGCGCCCGACGCGCTCCTGCTCCTGGAGAAGGACGCCGCTGTGCCAGACGAGGCCATCGCCACCGGTCCTCGCGTCGGCGTGCGCGGGGATGAGATAGCGCTGACCGTCTCATGGCGGCTCTACGTCCGGGATAGCCGATACGTTTCGCGTTGATTTCGTGTTGGTAATGAGAGGTCACAAGGATAAAGGAGGAAAACGATGTTACACGGCAAGGGGTTATGGACCCGTGGCAAGCAGGAACTGGATCGGGCTATCCAAATTGCTCCTCAGATGGGCGCTACCCACATTATATACAAGGTCGGGCAGGGCTCAGAGTACTACCCCGGAGCAGCTTGGGCGGCCCAGAAGATCATTGGGACAGGCCTGATCCCTGTCGCCTGGATGTGGCTGCTGCTGGATGCCCCCCAGGCGGAAGCCCAGGTCGTCGTGCGGGCCTTCCAGGATGGTTTCCAGGGCTTCGTCTTCGATACTGAGGCGGAGCGGTGCAGCAATCGTTTCGGGCAGGCTACCCAACTGGGGCAGTACCTTCGCGTCGCCGGGCTCGACCTGAACAAACTATACAACTGCTCTTTCCCCAACATCTCCCAGCATCGCGACCTGCCCTACGACCAGATGAACGAGTTCTGCAAAGGCGGTTTGATGCCGATGTCCTACGGCACTTACTTCGAGCCCGGGAGCACTGTCCCCACCGACCAGCAGGTGCAGCGCGTGATTGACGAGTGGACTTACGGACACTACGCGTACTGGTGCCGTCGTTGGGGCTACTGTCCCCCTCTGTATCCGGTGCTGGGTCCCTACCACGACGAGTACGGCAACGTGCGCATGAGCCCCGAGGAATTCCAGGCCTGGCTTGACCGGCTGGCGACGCACGGCCCGGCGTTCCTCAGCGTTTTCACCGCCGCCGTGATCAACGACGATCTCCTGCCGCTCATCCAAGCCTGCCCATTGGGCGAGGGGATCACGCCTGTCCTGATTGGCGTACAGGTGGAAGTGGTGAGCCCGGAGGTGGGCTTCCTGAATGTTCGCCCGAATCCCTCCACCGAACGGCCTCCTATCGCGCGGGTAGACGATGGTGCCACGCTGGAAGCCCTGGAACTGGAGACAGATGTGCGAGCGAAGGTGGGACAGGAGGGCCAGTGGCTCCGCGTCTGTGCCCCCGAAGGCATCGAGGGTTACGTCGCCGCCTGGTACTTGCGCCTGCATGAGGAAGTCGTCGAAGCCAGCATGCAGGTGGAGGTGCTGAGCCCGGACGTAGGCTACCTGAACGTCCGTCCGAGCCCCTCCACCACACGGCCTCCCATCACGCGGGTGGATGATGGGGCCGTGCTGGAATCCCTGGAGCCGGGAGAAGACACGCGAGCGAAGTTGGGGCAGAAGAACCAGTGGCTCCACATCCGTACCCCTGATGGCATCGAGGGCTACGTCTCCTCCTGGTACCTGGGCCTCCACACGGAGGCTGCGGCCGGCGAGCCGATGCCCCATGTGGTCGTCCACAGCGCCACCGGGCTGAACCTGCGGCGGGGGCCAGGGACGGACGTCCCTCCCATCTGGCACGTGGTGAACAGAGCAACACTGGAGGTGCGTGAAGATCCAAAGAAGGTGGGGGATAAAGTGGGGAAGGATCGGTGGCTCAAGGTCCGCACCCCCAGCCTGCACGAAGGATATGTGAACGGCCTGTACGTGCGAGCCAAGCGGTTAGCCGACAAGCGGAAGCCGGCGAACGACGCTGCCCTGCCCCGTGGGGAGTCCGCCTGGATTTTCGGCATCCACGGCGCTACGGCCGACGGCACCGGTGACTTCCGTTACCTCTTCCAGGGCAAGAACAAGACCGGCTGGGTACTCTTCACGCAGACGGTGGGCACCGACCCGCACCACGGCAGCGGCCACGACGTAACGATGTGGTCCAATAGTGGCCACGGCGTCATCATCCGCCTCAATCACGGCTACGAGCCGAGTGGCACGCTGCCGGTTCGCGCCAAGTACGCCGACTTCGCCCGGGCCTGCGCCCGCTACGTCCAAAACTCCCAGGGGTGCCACATCTGGATCATCGGCAACGAGCAGAACAACGTGCGCGAGCACCCAGGGGGCGCCAAGAATCCCATTGAGCACATCACGCCGCAGATGTACGCTGAGGCGTTCAACCTGGCGCGGCGACGGATCAAGGCAGTGCAGCCGGAGGCCATCGTCGTGCCTGGATCGGTGGATCCTTATAACACCTACCCTTGGGCAAAGATGGGCAACCGGCGCAACAGGCCATTGGAGTACTTTAAGGAGATGCTCAGTCACATTGACAACCTGGACGGCATCGCGCTGCACACCTACACGCATTGGCTTGACGTCAGCCTGATCACCAAGCCGACCGTCTTTCAGGACGAGTTCCTCCAGCCGGGCACACCGCAAGAGCATTACTACGACTTCCAGGCCTATCGCACCTTTGCGGAGGCCATTCCGGAGAAGTGGCGCGACCGCCCGATCTACATCACCGAGTCGAACCACTGGCTGGCGTTGGAGCACCAGCCGCGCAACCAACATGAAAAAGGCAAGGTTGGTTGGGTGAACAAGGACAAGGGCTGGGTACAGGCAGCCTACGCGGAGATTCACCGCTGGAACAGTACCCCCCATGCCCCGCAGATTCACTGCCTGCTGCTCTACCGTTGGACAGGCGACGCCTGGGCTCTCGAGCACAAAGGAGAGATACATAAGGACTTCAGGAAGGCGCTGAATCACGATTATCGCTGGCGGCGGTAGGGGATGTCTTGTGATTAAGCGAACGTATTACGACGACAGAAACGAGGATGAAAGGAGAGGACATGTGGCGCTGGATCGGAGTGCTCGCCATTGGGTACGTGCTAGGTTCCATCCCTGTCGGGTTGTTCGTGGTTCGCTGGTTGCGTGGGGTGGACGTGCGGGAGGTCGGCAGCGGGCGGACCGGAGGAACGAACGTGCTGCGAGTGGCTGGGTGGGAGGCCGCGGTTGTGGTCGGGCTGTTGGATGGCCTGAAAGCAGCACTGGCTGTGGTGGTAGCCCGTTGGTTAGACGTGCCGCCGGCAGTACTGGCCTTGGCCGGCGTGACAGCCGTGGCGGGCCATAATTACCCGCTCTTTCTGCACTTCCGGGGCGGTGCCGGGGCGGCGGCTGCGATCGGTGGAGCGACGGCTCTTTGGCCGTGGAGCGGCGCAATTCTGCTGCCTGCGCTCCTGGGGGTGGCGCTGACTACCCACTATGCTTCCATGGGTTCCATCGTGATTGCCCTGTTACTCCCTGTGATCTTCGCCACGCGTGCCGCCATGGGCCTGGGGCCATGGGCTTACCTGGTTTATGGATTGCCTGTCTCCGCGCTGATCCTGTGGGCACTGCGGCCCAATATCCGCCGGCTCCTGCGTGGTGAGGAACGGCGGATTGATCTGGGGACAGGCCGCGGACGAGGATAGACCGATGTTGCCTTCAGCTTACCCATACGACTGCCAGACGTTGAAAGCCGCCTGGACGCAATTTGTCGAACAAGGGACCATTGCTTTGCCCTCTCCAGATCCAGCAGTTGTGCGTTCCTGGCGCTATTGCCGGGAGATTGGGTTGGAACCATGCTCTCCTCCTCAGCCGAAACGCTGCGGGGCAGAGGCGCTGGAACAGCGGCGCCAGGACCGCTTTGACCTGATCGCCATCGCGCGCCCTTTTATGGAGGACATCTACCAGTTCGCCGGCGAATCCGATATGATCGTGTACCTGGCCGATGAAGCACTCTACCTCCTGAGCTCTGTAGGGGACAAGGCGTTGCAGCATACGCTGCAAGGCATGGGGATGGAGGATGGAGTATGGCTGTCTGAGGAGCAGATCGGCACTAATGCGGCGGCCATGGCACTGAGTGGGGGACTGCCGGCGCAGGTCGTAGGGCCAGAGCACTTTTGCCTTGCTTATCATTCCCTTACCGACACAGCGGCTACAATCCACGCCACCGGCGGTGAGATGATAGGAGTGATTGGCATTGTGACGCTGGAACCGAACAGTCATCCCCACACCTTGAGCATTGTCATGGCAGCAGCCAGGGCTATCGAGAACCTGCTGCAGGCGGAGCGGAGCTTTTCCGAGACACATCAGCACCTGGCGGAACTGGACGCCGCCCTGCAGGCTATGAGCAAAGGGATTCTGTTCCTCGACCCAGAAGGGCGGGTCACTCACATCAACGCCTGTGCTGGTGACATTCTGGGTGTCTCTCACCGGCTGGCGAGGGGGCGCAAGCTTAGCACCTTGATCAGGCTCCCCACCGACATGAAGGTGGCGATGGCCCAGCAGACTTCGATGGTTGAAAAGGAGGTCGTCTTCCGGACAACGGATGGACCTCGCCCTTGTCTGATGAGCATAGATGTGCTGAGGAAAGGCTCCCATCCGCTGGGATTTATCCTGACACTAGAGCATGCCGCCGAAGTGCGGCGATTGGCACATCGCGTGGTGGGTACGAGGGCCCATTTCACATTCGACGACATACTGGGCCGGGATCCGGAGATGCGACGGGTGCTGTACTATGCCCGTATGATTGCCCAGAGCGACTCCACTGTGCTACTTCTGGGCGAGAGCGGGACCGGGAAGGAGATGTTTGCCCAGGCCATTCACAACGGCAGCCGGCGGGCCAACGGCCCATTCGTCGCTATCAACTGCGCGGCTATCCCCCGCGAACTGATGTCCAGTGAGTTGTTCGGCTATGAGGGAGCGTTTGCCATCGGAGAAGAAGGCCGGCCTGGCAAGTTCGAACTGGCCGATGGGGGGACCATCTTTTTCGACAACGTGGATGGAATGCCCCTGGATATGCAGGCCAGCCTGTTACGAGTGATTGACACCAGGGAAATTGTCCGTCTGGGCGGTACGCGGGCCATTCCACTGAACATACGTGTCATCGCCGCTTCCAACAGCGTAGACCTGGCCGACGAGGTGCAGCGGGGGCGTTTCCGTGCCGATCTCTTCTACCGCTTGCACGTCTTGACCTTGACCATCCCCCCACTGCGGGAGCGAGGGAATGACATACTGTTGTTTGTCGCTCACCTGATCGAGCAATTTGCCCAGCGCCTGAAGAAGACTGCGACCGTTTCACCTGAGGCAATGGCCGTGTTGCAGTCTTACCACTGGCCGGGGAATGTGCGCGAACTGGAGAACGTGCTGGAACGGGCTATGCACATGGTGGATGGCTGCGAATTGACCGTGGAACACCTGCCCCGTGAGCTGCGTATGGCTACCATCGGCGGTACAGACAAGGCCGTAATCACTCTTCAAGAAGCCGAGCGCCAGGCGATCATCCGCGCCGGGCGGGCATTGCGAGGCAACACCACCCAAATGGCCGAGGCCCTGGGCATCGGGCGTACCACTCTGTGGCGGAAGATGAAGGCCTTCAACCTACCCTCTGAGACTTTTAAGAGATAGGTACTAAGCCTTTGCACGGGCGTGAGTCTGATCACCAAACGAGAGTTGTTCCAGAAAGAAGCATCAAGGAATTTTATAGTTTCAAGATGAAACTAAATCAGGCAAAACCTTGACAACACTGCCTCAGTGGGATATAATGGATATGTTCGCTGGTGGCAGAACCACCGAACGTGTGCTCTCTTATGAGCGGAAGATTCCAGAGGACAGTTATGCTCAGGTGGCGGGTACAAGCACATAGACTTTATTGGTGGGCATGGTATGTGAACTGCTATCCAGTGAGCGCAGGTGCGCTGGTGAAATAAAGAGACGCCTCTCTGAGACTTGCTAGAGAGGTGTCTTTTTATTTCACTGTTGCTGAGGCCTCCCTGGCATGCGCCGGGGGTGTCCGATAGAACCAGAAAGGAGGTGTCTCTATTCAACAAACTCGTGACTCCCAGGTGGTTATGACTCGTTGAAAGTTCCCCATTCACAATATAAATATGGAGGATAATCATGAACGAATCTCCTTCCACGAACGTCAAGTCCCCTTCTCTACTTGGTTTCATCATCGTGGTAGCGGCCGCCTTGGTTCTCTACCTATTGATGACATTGCTGCCAACGGGAGAAGCATGGCTGCCGTATGGCACCTGGGCCGAAAAGGCTCCAAATAATCTACTTTATCGGATCTATTGGTTCTTTGGTGATGTCACCGAAGCACAGTTCTATAAGAGCCTGTTCGGCGGCATCGGCGTGCTGCTCTTCGGCTGGCTCGCCTGGGCCTTGGCTTCCAAGAAGTCAAACTTGGCCGGTTTCTCAATCTGCTACAGCACTGGGCTCTGGCCATGGATCGCCGGTTCCTCGCTCCTGGGCTTGTTTTTTTCCGACTTCGTCTTCAACTATGTCGGCATCTTGGGCATACCCCGTGGTATGGAACTGGGCTGGATCCCCACCTTCGTGCCGGTGGTCAGCATTCCGGCAGCGGTCATCTTCGTGTATGGCGGCAACTGGCGCAACCTGCTGACCGGGGCTATCCTCGGCGGCCTGATCGGTTTTCCCATTGCCTACTTTGTGATCGACAAGATGCTAGCCCCTGCGGGTTTGCCGTTCGTAATTGGCAACGTGACCGGCATGTGGCTGGGTTCCATCATCACGCTGGAAATCTGCCGGCATCTGCCCTGGATGAAGCCTATCCCCGCGCCGGGTGCCCCGGAGCAGCCCGATCTCGATAAGTCCAGCACGGTCTGGTTTGTTCGTCGCGTGCTGGCCGATTTTTCTGAAGCCCAGTTCTATGGCAATGAAGTGGCAAGCGTCGGCTTGCTGCTTGGCACGGTGCTCAGTTGGTACATTGGCGCCAATCATCCGTCCTATGGGTCAGGGTTGCTCCCTCATATCATCCTGAGCCAGGCACTAGCCTCGGCGATCGGTGTCCTGCTCTATTTCCGCAGGTGGGAGGAATTGGGTTGGTACCCCACTTTCGTGCCGGTGGTCAGCATTGCGCCGGCCATCGTCCTCACCTACGGTGGCACTTGGCAGAGCATTGTCTTCGGCGCGCTTTTGGGCGCTTTGATCGGCCCGCCGGTGGCCCAGATGATCTTGGATCGACTTCCAAAAGGCTGGCATCCGGTGGTCGGCAATACCTTTTCTATGGCTCTAAGCACGGCGTTGGTTGCCTGGGTTTTGCAGTACATGCCCGGTTTCGGGCAACCGTGGTTCTGGTAACATAACAGTATGCTTACACGAGGAGGAAAATCATGGGATACGATACCAAAGTCGGTTCGTTGCCTGATACGTTGGCATCCGTCCACCGTGGACAGATGTACGATCCGCAGAAGGCGGTAGAGCCTTCGGGCCGGTCGATTCTGAAGGGCGGCATGGTCATCGATCCGGCAAACGGGATCGAGGCAGTCAAGGACATCGCCTTTCAGGGCCAGTATATTATCGAGGTCGCTGATGAGATCAAGCCCGAACCCGGCGATCGGGTTTACAGCGCCGCTGGGCTGCTGGTCTGGCCTGGTCTGATCGACATGCATCTGCACCTTGGCGACCTGTTTGAGGTCTCCACGGAACCGATCTTCGGGGCCGTGGCCGACGGTGTCACCCTGGGGTTATCACCGGGGGCTGGCAACACCTTTATGGCGCCATCGCTGCTGGGTGCCGAGGTGGATCGGGGCGTGCCTATGAACATCGGCGTCTACATCGGCGCGCTGAACGCGATGGGCTCCATGCTCTCGGTCGACGAGCTGGTCGCCCTGTTCAAGGGTGAGCTGGACGAAGAGACCGCATTTGCCAAGATGACCCGTAACCGGATCACTTATCTGACCGCACCGCTGACCGTGGGTATCAAGGATCACATGGGCCACTGGATCAGCAGCGACGAGCACATCGATGGAGTGTTCGAGGTGACATCGCGCGCTGGCCTGATCTTCATGAGCCATACCCAAGACCCGTCCCACGCTGAGCGACTGGTCGGTCTGTCCAAGGGGCGGCCGATTCACCTGGCGCATGCCACAGCCGCTGGTTGCGGGACTCACGATGATCCTAAGGAGGGTATAGAGCGGGTAGTTGAGCTGATCAAACAACCGCACGTCTCAGGCGAGTTCGTGACTACTATGCTCCGTCCAGGGTTGGGCAGCCGCGAAGGGCTTCAGATGACCAAGGACGCGCAGCAGGTGGCTTACGATGCTCTGTCCAATGGGATCGTGGACGTGCTGATGTCCGACGGGCAGAACGAGGCCACTATGAAGGGCTTTGGCGACACACGCGACAACGTGCCCGCCATCCTGGAACTGGCGGAAATGGGTGTATTGACGCTGTCGCAGGCGGTGGCTACGATGACCGTCAACCCGGCCAGGCTGATCGCTAGACTGCACCACGAGGAGTGGTGGACACGTGAGCTTGGACACCTCGGTGTGGGCGCCCGCGCCAACATCACCGTGGTGGATCGGGACGACAAGCTGCCTACCTACACCTTCGTGAACGGTGTGATGGCTGGCTTCGAGAACCGGCTGGTTCGTGAGGCTAACGGGGCCGGCGGCTGGGTCAGCAAGTTCGGCATCCTGGATCGCATGGGCGTTGGCGACCTGGCCGCCTTCGGCTACGTGCTGGACTGAACCCGGAGCCAGTCGGTCAGGGGTGGCCCCGAGTCTGGCGCGGTCGGGGCCACCTTTGTCTCGCTCTGGATATCGTCCCTCCAGGATACATAGCCTGGGAATACGGGGCTCTGAGTGGGCAATGGGTAGACGGTCGCATCTATGGGCGCGGCTCGGCCAATATGAAGGGTGGCCTGGCCGCTATCGTCTTCGCCGTTGGCGCCCTGGCTCAGAGAGGGGTTAAACTCTCCAGTGACCTGATCATCACCGGCGCCGTCGGTGAGGAAGTAGGCTGCTGTGAACATATCAGCCTGACAAAATCTTAATCTGGAGGATAGAACCATGAAGCTAAATGGGGTTGAGATCGAGGACACCTTTGCTGAAGGATTCCCAATGCGTATGACGCGGCTACTCATTACAGCCACGACTCAGCGCTGGGCCGAGGCTTCCGCTCAAGAGTCAAAGGGACTTGGGACCACGGCTGTCTTCTGCCCTACTGAAGCCGGGATAGAGGGTCCAAGGCCGACCTGTCTGGAGACCCCGGATGGCCGGCCGGGAGTATTTCTCCAGATAGGGCATCAAAATAAGGAAAAGGTTTTGAGGTGGATGCCCATCCGGATTCGACATTGCATCCTGAGCGTTCCTACGACAGCTCTCTTCGATGCTATGCCTGAGGAACTAGACTCGAAGCCCATTGAAATGAAAGAAACACCGCCCTATCTTTTCGGTGATGTATACCAGGAGGAGATTCAGGAGTACGGGCGTGAACGCTATCGGATTCCCCTTATGGGGGGCTGGTTCAAAATGCCCAGACGGATCAATATGGTAAAAGGGGTTGCTGGGGGCAACTTCCTCATCTTAGGAGAGACTCAAGCCGCAGCTTTGGCAGGGGCTGAGGCGGCTGTAGATGGGGTACTCAGTGTACCCAAAGTTTGGTTGCCGGCGGTAGCGGGGGTTTTCGCCTCTGGTTCGAAACCAATGGATGAGTACCCGTGGGCTACTACCAATCACCGTTTCTGCAGCGTCATTCGGGACAAGGTTTCCGACACCCTCGTTCCGGAGGGAGTTGGATGCGTTTTCGAGGTGGTTGTCAACGGACTCACTACTGATTCCGTCATGGAGGCTATGAAGATTGGGATCCGACGAGCAGCCACTGTGGATGGCGTTGTCAAGATCACAGCAGCCAATTATGGTGGCAACCTCGGACCTTACAAGTTCTACCTTAGTGAGGTCCTCTAGATAGGGAAACAAATGGCCAGCGTCGGCTCGCTGCTTGGCACGGCGTTGGTTGCCTGGGTTTTGCAGTACATGCCCGGTTTCGGGCAACCGTGGTTCTGGTAACATAACAGTATGCTTACACGAGGAGGAAAATCATGGGATACGATACCAAAGTCGGTTCGTTGCCTGATACGTTGGCATCCGTCCACCGTGGACAGATGTACGATCCGCAGAAGGCGGTAGAGCCTTCGGGCCGGTCGATTCTGAAGGGCGGCATGGTCATCGATCCGGCAAACGGGATCGAGGCAGTCAAGGACATCGCCTTTCAGGGCCAGTATATTATCGAGGTCGCTGATGAGATCAAGCCCGAACCCGGCGATCGGGTTTACAGCGCCGCTGGGCTGCTGGTCTGGCCTGGTCTGATCGACATGCATCTGCACCTTGGCGACCTGTTTGAGGTCTCCACGGAACCGATCTTCGGGGCCGTGGCCGACGGTGTCACCCTGGGGTTATCACCGGGGGCTGGCAACACCTTTATGGCGCCATCGCTGCTGGGTGCCGAGGTGGATCGGGGCGTGCCTATGAACATCGGCGTCTACATCGGCGCGCTGAACGCGATGGGCTCCATGCTCTCGGTCGACGAGCTGGTCGCCCTGTTCAAGGGTGAGCTGGACGAAGAGACCGCATTTGCCAAGATGACCCGTAACCGGATCACTTATCTGACCGCACCGCTGACCGTGGGTATCAAGGATCACATGGGCCACTGGATCAGCAGCGACGAGCACATCGATGGAGTGTTCGAGGTGACATCGCGCGCTGGCCTGATCTTCATGAGCCATACCCAAGACCCGTCCCACGCTGAGCGACTGGTCGGTCTGTCCAAGGGGCGGCCGATTCACCTGGCGCATGCCACAGCCGCTGGTTGCGGGACTCACGATGATCCTAAGGAGGGTATAGAGCGGGTAGTTGAGCTGATCAAACAACCGCACGTCTCAGGCGAGTTCGTGACTACTATGCTCCGTCCAGGGTTGGGCAGCCGCGAAGGGCTTCAGATGACCAAGGACGCGCAGCAGGTGGCTTACGATGCTCTGTCCAATGGGATCGTGGACGTGCTGATGTCCGACGGGCAGAACGAGGCCACTATGAAGGGCTTTGGCGACACACGCGACAACGTGCCCGCCATCCTGGAACTGGCGGAAATGGGTGTATTGACGCTGTCGCAGGCGGTGGCTACGATGACCGTCAACCCGGCCAGGCTGATCGCTAGACTGCACCACGAGGAGTGGTGGACACGTGAGCTTGGACACCTCGGTGTGGGCGCCCGCGCCAACATCACCGTGGTGGATCGGGACGACAAGCTGCCTACCTACACCTTCGTGAACGGTGTGATGGCTGGCTTCGAGAACCGGCTGGTTCGTGAGGCTAACGGGGCCGGCGGCTGGGTCAGCAAGTTCGGCATCCTGGATCGCATGGGCGTTGGCGACCTGGCAGCCTTTGGCTACGTGCTGGACTGAACCCGGAGCCAGTCGGTCAGGGGTGGCCCCGAGTCAGGCATGGTCGGGGCCATCTTTTTCCTAATAAGTGAGGTCCTACATGGATTCGTCTGAGCAGACACCTTTTCCGATCGATGAAAAGGCCCTGATTCATTTCACCCAAGAAGTGGTTCGCTGCCGCAGTTGGAACCCACCTGGGGACGAGGCCGCCGTCGCGGCGCTGGTTGCGGACCGACTGCGTTCCTTCGGCATCGATACGCAGGTGGTGCCGGTCACGCCAACCCGCCACAACGTCTACGGACGACTGCCCGGGCGGGGTACAGGTCCCGGTCACCTCCTGCTGGTCAGCCACCTGGATACCGTTCCTCCAGGAGATAGGGCTTGGGAACACGGGGTCCTGGGTGGGCAATTGGTAGATGGCCGCATCTATGGGCGCGGCGCGGCCGATATGAAGGGTGGCTTGGCTGCTATTGTCTTCGCTGCTGACGCCCTGGCTCAGAGAGGGGTTAGACTCTCCAGTGACCTGATCATCGCCGGCACCGTCGGCGAGGAAGTGGATTGCCTGGGTGCGCAGGCACTGGTTGATGATGGCATCCTGGAGGGCGTGAGCGCTATCGGCATCCCCGAACCGACCGGGCTTAACCTGTACACCGCGTACAAGGGAGCTCTCTGGGTCAAGATTGTCACAAGGGGTCGCACGGCACATGGTGCCAGACCAGATTTGGGTGTCAACGCCATCTTGCATATGGGTGCAACCGTACGGCGCATTCTGGCTGCCGATTGGGATGCGCCGGCCCATCCTCTGTTGGGCCATCCCACCTTGAACGTTGCTACGATCCAAGGGGGCGTCAAAACGAATATGGTACCGGATCGCTGTGAGCTGACCATTGACTTTCGCACGTTGCCTGTCCAGATCCACACTGAACTTGTCGCCCGAATGAGAGGGATTCTGGGCAGTCTGGTGGCAGAGATCCCGGAGTACGATGCCACCCTGGAAGTGCTCAATGACAAGGCCGCCGTATCCACACCTACTGACGAGCCCTATGTACAGATGGCGCAAAACGTGGGACAGTCCCTTTGGGGTAAGACTTTGCCTCCCCAGGGGGTGTCCTACTATACCGATGCCTCGATCCTGGTGCCAGCATCAGGTGCGCCCGTGATCATCCTTGGCCCAGGAGAGGCGGATCTGGCACACCAGACGGACGAGTGGGTCTCAGTGGAAAAACTGCTACAGGCAGCCCAGTTCTACGCTCAGTTGGCCAGTCAGTGGCTGGCATAGCGCTGTAGGTGTAGTGGTTTTAGAACCAGCCCATCCAACCTGTGCTGCGGTCCGCCAGCGGCGGCACGCCGCTGGCGGACGGGCCTTACCAGCAGGCCGACGGCCAGTCGGGGGAGTTCGCCAGCCGGCTGGCGGTCTACTACGGACGGATGGGGCAGCCGTGCCCGCGCTGCGGGACACCTGTTGAGCGCATCAGGGTGAGTCAGCGTGGCACACACTTTACTACCTGGCCTTTTGACCCTGTACTCACCTTCGTGCCAGCGAGGCCAGTTGACCAAAACGCAAAAACCAGCTACAATATAAGTAGGCACGCTATCAGCTTCATCTTTCACCTCGAAGGATGTGTTAGTTTTTGCTGATAGTATGCCCGAAATTATCTCAATTGTCCAGGGACACTATCGCTTTGCTCGGGGCGGTGTTTTTGTGTTTTCCTGTTGATTCGTTATTGCGTCGCATTTACATTAATGGAAAGAGGGGAAATCCAAGAAAGGAGGTACAGGATAAGAAAAGCTGAGGATAGTTTGGGGCATAATATTGGGCAGGCTATGACAAAGTTTATACCAAAAAAGGGAGGTAAAGCCAAAATGGGTGGTAAGTACATTCTTGTCCACGACCTGGGGACCACCGGCAACAAAGCGGTTATTGTCGATGAGAATCTCGAGCTTTTAGCCAGTGGGTACACTCCTTTCCAGCAGTACTATCCGCACGCGAACTGGGTTGAGCAGAGCCCAGAAGAGTGGTGGACAGCGGTCGTTGAGAGCACCAAGGAGGCATTCGAGACCAGTGGGGTTGACCCTGCGGACATCGCTGTGGTCAGTTTCAGTGACCAGATGATGAGCCAGACTCCGATTAGCAAGGATGGTGAGTTGCTTATAGACCGCACAGCTATCTGGGCAGACTGCCGCAGCGGCGAACAGGCCGAGCGGATTCACGACTACTTCGGTGGTCTGGATGAGTACTACAAGATCCACGGAGTAGGCTGGCAGTCCGAGCTTCACGTAATCAACAAATTGCGTTGGATCAAGGACACCATGCCGGAGGTCTACAATAAGACCTACAAGTTCTTGCAGTGCAAGGAGGTCATTGCCCAACGGTTGACAGGCAACATTGCAACGGATTGGGGCGACGCCTCGATGTGCGCGTATATGGACATCAAGGAGCGCAAGCTCTCGGAGGAGATCTTTAAGGCGGCTGAAATTGATATGGGCAAGATCCCCGATGTCTTCGAATCGCACGACATTGTGGGCCACATCACGCCCGAAGCGGCCGAGATCACAGGCCTGAAGGCTGGGACGCCGGTTTGCGTGGGTTCCGGTGATGTGATTTGCTCCGACGTCGGCGCGGGTGTGGTCGAACCTGGGATGGCTTACACATACATCGGATCCGCCAACTGGACCGGGGTGTTCCGTGAAGCTCCCAGCATCAATCCGAAGGTGAAGATGAATTGCAGCACCTGCCTGCCCTGGCCCAACGCCTATCACCTGGTGCTGATTACGGCGGCTGGCGGCATCGCTCAGCAGTGGGCCAAGGATAACTTCTATAGCCTCGAGGACCACGTGGCCGAGAAGCTTGGCGCCGAAATCTACGATGTAATGACTAATGAGGTAGCCAAGATTGCTCCTGGATCGGACGGCCTGGTGTTCCTGCCTTATCTGCGCGGTGGTGGTGCGCCACACTTTGATATCAATGCCCGCGGCGCTTACATGGGCGCCGTCTTGCCGCACAAACGGGGACACTTCCTGCGAGCACTCTACGAAGGTATCTGCTTCAACATTCGCTGGCTGTACGAGTTGTTTGAGTCGGTCAATGTTCCGATTTTCAGCCTGGAGGAGATTCGCGCTATCGGCGGTGGCGTGCTGAGTGACGTGTGGATGCAGATCTACGCGGATGTGAACAATCTGCCGTTTGCGCGCGTCCGGAATCCACAGCAGGCGACGGCTACTGGAGGAGCCATCATGGGTGGCGTCGGTGTCGGCATTTGGAGCAGCTACCAGGAGGCGGCTAAACTGGCGGCCATATCCAAGCGCTTTACGCCGAATGCGGAAGCCACCGAGATGTACGACCAGCTCTACCCGGTCTACAAGGGCGCGTATCCAGCCCTGAAGGAAACTTTCGACAAGATTTCCGAGTTCCAGGTAAAGTATATGCACGAAGAGTAGAAAGCGTATCGGTCTGGATCAGCGATGTCTGTCAGATCGGTGTCACCACTGGTACACCGGTGTTTTGCCCCGGTGTACCAGCGGTGATGAGTTCATGTGAAACAAAAAAGGTAAGCACGTTGGGGGCACAAGATGGACTTGAAAGGTAAAGTTTCCCTTGTTACAGGCGGGGCCGGCGGAATCGGAGTAAAAATTTGTGAAAAACTCGCAGCGTTAGGAGCATTTGTCTACGTTTGTGATATCAAAGAAGCGACCGAGTTGGTGAATCGCATAAATG
>CAYPOY010000029.1:0-26084 GCA_964412395.1 uncultured Anaerolineales bacterium
CGCCCACGTCGGGCACGGCGCGCATCGGCGGCCGCGACATCACCACCCAGATGGATCCAGTCAAGAAGATCAACGGACTGGTGCCCCAAGACCTGGCCCTCTACCCCACCCTCAGCGCCCGGGCCAATCTCAACTTCTTCGGGCGCATCTATGGCCTGCGCGGCAAGGAGCTCAGAGAGCGGGTGGACGACGTGCTGCGTATCGTGGCCCTGACCGAGCGCGCCGACCAAGCCATAGAGAAGTACTCGGGCGGGATGAAGCGCCGCATCAACATCGCCGCCGGCCTACTCCACCACCCCCGGCTGCTGTTCCTCGACGAGCCCACCGTGGGGGTGGACCCCCAAAGCCGCAATCACATCTTCGAGAGCGTGATGCGGCTCAACCGCGAGCGGGGCATGAGCATCGTCTACACCAGCCACTACATGGAGGAGGTCGAGCTGCTGTGCAACCGGGTGGCCATCATAGACGAAGGGTGCATCATCGCTCTGGACACCATCAAGAACCTCATCGCCTTGCTGGGCGGCGGCGTGATTCACGTGGGCCTGCAGCAGGTGGACGACGCGCTCCTGACGCAGCTCTCGGCGCTCCCGGCGGTCAAGGAAGCGGTACTTCTACCACAGCCCGTCGCCCCGCCCCTGGCCGAAGGCGAGGAATCTGAGGTAAAGGAGAGTGAGCCGGTGGCCGCCGGGGAGGTCGTCAAGATCGTGGCCGAGAACAGCCAACAGGCCACCGTCGACGTGATCGGCTTCCTCAACGACCGGGACATTACCCTCACCTCGCTGGAAATCCTGGAGCCCAATCTCGAAAGCGTCTTCTTGCACTTGACGGGAAAGAAACTGAGGGAGTAAACACGATGAATGCACTGAACATAGCGCTTAAAGACCTGCAAATCTTCTTCAAAGATCGTGGCGCAGTGGTCCAACTCTTCCTACTGCCCCTGCTGTTCATCGCCGTGTTCAGTGGCGCGCTGGCAGCGATAGGCGGTGGGGAGGATGAAGATACCCGCACCCTGCTCCCGGTGGTTGACCTCGACGCGGGCGTTGCTGCACAGACGCTGCTCGATAGCCTTGACGCGGCCGGCGGCGTGCGCGTTGAGCGCTACGCTCAGGAGGAGGCGCAAGCCCTTCTGGAAGAAAGCGAACTCGCCCGCGTGCTGACCATCCCGGCGAGCTTTACCACCGGCATCGCGGACAACCGCCCGGTGACACTGCGCCTGGTCAACCATCCCGACGCCGACCCCGAAGAGACCGAAGCCGTGCGGCTGGTCGTCGAGGGCGTGGCACAGGACATGTCGTTGGAGAGCCAGATCTTCGCCAGTCTGCAGCAGATGGGCGAGATGCAGGCAAATGCGCCCGAGGAATTCCAGGTCTTTACGGTGGAACGGACGATAGCGCAGGCCCGCAACCAATTCGAGCGCTCTCGAACACAACCGCTGGTGGCGGTGGTGCAGACGCTTCCAGGACAGCCTGAGGGGGAGCGGGAGGAAATGCCGGACGCCATCCAATTGGCAGTGCCTGGCTTCACCGTCCTGTTTGTCTTCTTGACGGCTCAGACGACGGCGCTCTCCATCTACGGCGAAAAGAAAGTCGGTTCGTTCCGCCGCCTGTTAGCCGCCCCGATGAGCAAAGCATCTCTCCTGGCAGGCAAGATGATTCCCAACTTTATTACGGGACTGATCCAAACCGCCGTGATCTTTGCCTTCGGCATCATCGGGATGCGCCTATTGGGACTAACCCCAATGACGCTGGGCGACGCGCCGCTGGCTGTGGTGCTCATCGCCGTGCTGGTCGCGCTCTGTTCCAGCGGCTTCGGCATCCTCATCGCCGCCATTGCTCGCACCGAAAATCAGATCGGTGGACTAAGCAGTCTTTTCCTGTGGGTCATGGGCATCCTCGGCGGCTGCTTCATACCGCTGTTTATCCTGGAAAACTTCCTCGGCCCGCTGCCCAAGATCGTGCCGCACTATTGGGCCAACCACGCCTTTAACGATCTATTGGTCCGCGGGTTGGGGCTGGCCGATGTGACCACGGAGATGGCCGTACTGCTGGCCTTCACCGCGCTCTTCTTCGTCATCGGGCTGTGGCGGTTTGATTTCGATTAACGCATCAGACTAGGAGAACAACCATGAATGCAATTTCCCATATCTTATCCGTCGCCTGGAAGGAAATCCAACTGATCGCCAAGGATCGCGGCTCGCTGGCGGTGCTCTTCTTGCTGCCGCTCCTCTTCGGCTCACTCTACGGGAGCATCAATTTGAAAATGGCCGGCAATGGGAATGATCCGACCATCTTGCTGAACATCTGCCTGGTGAACGAAGATGCCGGCATCTTTGGGGAGCAAGTGGCCAAGGCCCTCAAGGGTATCGAAGAACTGAAAGTCGAGACCTTCGACACGGTCGCCGAAGCCGAGCAGCAGGTAGCAGATGGCGAGGCAACGGCGGCCATCGTTATCCCTGCTGACTTCACCCAGAAGATCAATGCCTACACACCCACGGCCATCGAGGTCATCGTGGACCCGGCCCAGCCGGAGAGCGCCAGCATCGTCACCGGGATCATGAATCAGGTGGTCGCCGAAGTGACGATCTGGGGCGAGGTGCAGTACGGCATCCGCACCATCCTGGATGAGTCAGGTGTGCTCGCCGACGCCAGTGCCGAGACCCGCCGCGCCGTAGAGGCACAGAATCTAGGTGTCATCATGACCCGGTTAAACGAGATGCGCCGGAACCCCGCTATCGTTGTCACCAGCGAAGACCTGGAAGGGGCAAGAATCGAAGGTGGGATCACCCTCTTCTTTGCCCTGATGTTCCCTGGCTTCACCGTGATGTTTGCCTTTTTCACCGTCGGGATGTCCGCGGCTTCCCTCCTGAACGAGCGCGAAGCGGGCACGCTCCGCCGCTTGCTGGCAGCGCCTATCCCACGCGGGGCCATCATCGCCGGGAAGATGCTGGCCTACATGTTGCTGGTCTGTCTGCAAGTGGTCGTGCTATTTGGCGTGGCAAACATCCTCTTCGACATGCCGCTGGGTAAATCGCCCGTGGCCCTGATGCTGCTCACTCTCGTACTGGCCCTGGTCGCAACCGCCATGGGCATGATGGTCGCCGCGCTGTCGAGGACAGCCAGACAGGCAGATAACGCCGGCACGGTGCTGGGCTTCGTCCTGGCGGGCATCGGCGGCTGCATTGCCATGTCGCGGACGCCCCTCACCCGCACGGAGGGATTCATGGGCGTATTGTCAAAGCTCACACCGCACGCCCACGCCGTCGAGGGTTACTACCGTCTGATGGCGGAAAATGCGACCTTCGCCCAGGTCTTGCCGGAGATCAGCATCTTGTTGGCGATGAGCGTTGCCTTCTTCCTGATCGCTGTCTGGCGCTTCAGGTTTGAGTAGTACTACCTCAGGATGAAGTGTATGCAAAACGTTGAGATCCGGGTGAAGGGGCGAATTGATGAGCACTGGTCGGATTGGCTCGAAGGCTTAACAATCACCCATACCGGCCAGGATGAAACGATTCTGTCGGGAACCGTCGTTGACCAGGCGGCACTGTACGGGCTGCTGGCCAAACTGCGGGATTTGGGGCTGTCACTCCTGTCGGTCAACCGTGTGGAGGTTGAAGAGGAGGGGTAAGACCAGCTTGTCAAAATCCATACCCTGAACCTGGCCCGCTGGCCATCAACTGGATGAGCCTCCTCTACGAGGTTGCGAGGTGTGCAGAGAAGAGGGGGCTCTGTTATTTGCCGAAACGAAGCAACGTCTGAGATGGCATTGCGGGGCTGCACCGCAAGCTCACCCTCATCTCCGCCCCGGCTGGCTTTGGCAAGACCACGCTGCTGAGCGAGTGGCTCCACAGTTGAGGCAAGTCTCGTGCTTGCCCGCCCGTCGCCTGGATCTCGCTGGACATGGGTGACAATGATCCGGTGCGTTTTTTCAGCTACGTGATCGCTGCCCTGCAGACGATTGCACCCGAGGTCGGCGAGGCGGCGTGCGACATGCTCCACTCGCCGCACTTGCCCCCGGTGGAATCCGTTCTGACCCTATTGAAGTCGAAATCGGCGACTATCCTGACTGGCAGGCAGTCATAGATGGCTTTGACTATGCCCTGGGTACCGAAATCTCACGGGTAGAGATCGCCAGTGTCGAGGGGCGGCTACTGAATGGTTCGGGCTTTCTTGAAATCCACGAGGCGCCCGCCGTTTACGCGGTACACAAAGCCCCGGACGAAATCAACGACCCGGCGGAACTGGCGGAAATGCTCAAACACAGCGTCCGTGACATCGCCGCCGATTTGCTGGCCGAAGAAGGGATCGGCTCGCACGAGTTGGGCTATTTGTACGGTGTGCTGATGAGCCACGTCAGCAAGCAAATCATCAACAGCATGGCGGGGCTGGAATCGGAACTGGAGGCAGGCAGAGCCCAGTTTGAGCAAGCCATGGCCCTCTACCAGGCCGTCGGCGACCCGTACTCCATCGCCTACGGCCTGTACTATTACGCCCGCTACCTGCTTGAGCACGGCCAAAAAACAGAGGCGATCCCGCTGCTGGAACGAAGCGCAACCACGTTCGAAGAGCGCGGTCGGCCCCAGCTTGCCGCCACCGTCCGCGCTGCCATTCCTTCGTAGTTCTCACCCAGCGCGCAGGCCACCGCTCACCATCGCCCCCTGCCTCCCGCATCCTGCCTCTTGCCTCTTGCCTCCTGCATCCTGCCCCCCGGCTTGACGGCATACCACTTCGTGGTACACTTTAAGATTCAGGAGGTGCTATGCCAGAAAAAACCATTGCGCTGATCGCGCACGACGGCAAGAAGGCAGACATGGTCGCCTTCGCCACGTTCAATCGGGACAAGCTGATGGATTTCAACCTGATCGCCACAGCCACGACCGGCCGCCTGTTGGCCGAAAAGGTAGGGCTCGAAGTCGAGTGCTTGCTTTCAGGACCGTATGGAGGCGACGCACAGATCGCAGCCCGCGTGGCACAGGGCGACGTGAACGCCGTGTTCTTTTTCGTGGACCCGCTCGACAAGCACCCCCACGATCCTGACATTCAGACACTGCTGCGTGCCTGCAATGTCCACAACGTGCCCATTGCCACCAACGTCGCGACGGCTGACCTGATCATCTCCGAAGAGGCGCTGTGATTAAAGGTACCGACGCGCTGCCCCCGCACTACCGCTGGAACTTTGCCGCCTTCCTGATGGACTACGTCTGCTTCGGGGTAGCGTTCACTTTCATCAACCCCAGCAGCGTGATGCCGGCGTTCGTCCGCCAATTGACCGATTCGGCACCCGTGATCGGGCTGGTCGGCACAGTTTTCAACGGCTGCTGGTTGCTGCCCCAACTGGCGGTCGCTCACCTGATCAACGACAAACCACGCAAGAAGCCGTATATGCTCGCCGGGCTGGGCGGACGGATCATGTTTTGGGTGACGGCGCTGGCGTTGTGGGCCGGGCTGGCCCGCTATCCCACGGCCATGCTGGTCCTGTTTTTCACCTGCTTCGGCATCTTCGCCGCCAGCGACGGGGTCGCCAGCGTGGCCTGGTTCGACATCCTGGCGCGGGCCATCCCGCTGAAGCGACGGGGACGCTTGATGGGGATGGGACAGGTCATCAGCGGACTGGCAGGAATTGGGGTGGGAGTGTTGGTGGGGCTGATCCTGGATCGTCGCCCTTTCCCCGACAACTGCGCGCTGCTCTTCACACTGGCAGGGGTGGCGCTCGTCCCCTCGGTGATCGCGCTGGTCTCAATACGGGAACCCCCGACCGAGGACCCAGGCCCCCAGACGAACGGTCAGGCGACGGGTGGTTGGCTGAAACTTCTGTCCACTGACCCCGCCTTTCGCCGCCTGATAGCCTGCCGGCTCCTGGTTGGCACGATGGGATTGGCGACCTCATTTTACGTAGTGCACGCAGTAGACGAGCTGCGTCTGCCACAGAGTGTCATCGGCGACTTTGTGATCGCCCAGACGCTGGCAGGGGTAGTCGCCAGCGCTGTGATGGGCCTGGTCAGCGAGCGCTGGGGATCACGATACGTGGCTCGCATCGGGAGCGCGGCGGCCGCGATAGGGCCACTTTTTGCACTGGCGGCGCATCTGGCGGGCAGCGGCTGGCTGGTGCAGGCATACCCTTTCGTCTATGTGGCGATGGGAGTCATAAACAGCGCGTGGATGCTGGGCTTCTTCAATTACCTGCTGGAGATTGCGCCGGAGGGGATGCGCCCGGCCTACGTCGGCCTGGGCAACACCATCGTGGGAGTGCTGACATTAGCGCCGATGGCGGGTGGGTGGCTGCTGGAGGCAACCTCGTACACCACACTCTTCGGCGTGACGGCGGCGATTGTGGCAGCCGGCTTTCTGCTTAGCCTGGGGCTGAAGCCGCCACAGCAAGCCACGCCGATGGAGAATCAACTGTGAGGGAGCTTCGCCGTGAGCGCTCACCTGAACGGCGACAGGGAGATAGTAGGACCCTCAAAGCTCCCAGCCCCCGCCCCAGGGGCGTCTGCCCGCCACTTCTCGTGGTGCTGGTTGTCGTCGGCGGCGGGGCCCTGTGGTACTGGCGTGAGCCACTGTGGGCCTTCTTTGGCGACCAGGAGCACATACGGGAATGGGTGACAGGCTTCGGCCTGTGGGGCCCGCTGGTCAGCATCGCGCTCAACGTGGCACAGGTGCTGCTGGCACCGGTGCCGGGCCAGTTCGTGGGGCTGGTGAACGGCTACCTGTACGGCGTCTGGCTGGGCACGCTCTACAGTATGGTGGGGCTAGCGCTGGGAACGACGCTGGTGATGGGTTTGGGACGCCGGTTCGGGCGGCCGCTGGTCGAGCGCCTGGTGAACCCGGAGCAGTTGGCACACTGGGATCGGATCGCTGATCACCGGGGAGCGCTGTTTCTCTTCCTCGTCTTCCTACTCCCCTTCCTCCCTGACGACGTCGTATGTTTCCTGGTTGGCCTCAGCCCGCTCGCAATTCCGCCTACCGTCGTGCTGGCCACGCTGGGGCGGCTACCGGGCGTGTTCGTCTCCTGCTGGGTGGGAGCCTACGCGACGGAGTTGCCCTGGTGGGCGTGGATCCCATTGGGCGGCGGAGCAGCCGCGTTGGCGTG
Organism: uncultured Anaerolineales bacterium; assembly: GCA_964412395.1. Classification (GTDB taxonomy): domain Bacteria; phylum Chloroflexota; class Anaerolineae; order B4-G1; family B4-G1; genus CAYPOY01. The sequence goes on from CAYPOY010000029.1 coordinate 7,087, forward strand.
GGCCTTCTGGCGCTACCAGACACAACTGGAGAGCCTGATGGTGCGCCTGATTCAACGATTCGTGAAACGTGATGCGCAAAACGTAATCTTGCTCACATTTCACGTTTCACTGCTGTAGGTTTCACTGCTGTAGACCGAAGGAAGCACCGGAACTGTCCGTGGCGGAAGAAGGGAGCTTAGCACATCCTCGAGCGAGTCGCCGTTGCGCAGGAGGATGGCAGGGGTGCCTGTGGCCAGCAACCGCTCCTTGAGGAGATTCGCGCCAAATGGGCCGCCGAAACTGGCCGCATCCACCAGGATGGTGACGACGCGGAGCCCGGCGCGGTCGAGAAACAGGGCCGTTTCTACCCACTCCTCACGCACCGATGAGCTGATGGCGATCACAATGGTGCCTCGTGTCAGTCTACCGCCCTCTACATTCAGCACTTCACTGAACGGCATCTTCCCCTCGGCCCGCAACGCGGCCAGCGTATCCAGGACCTTGCCCAACTGTCGCTCATCCCGGTCAGCCTGGATGACCTCGCGCCGCTGTCCATAAGCGACCAACCCCACAGCCCGCCTGCGCCGGATGAAAAATTCCGCCACAGAAGCGGCCGCAGTGACGGCGTACTCCTCGGTACTGGGTTCCAGCCGCAACTGCTCCACACGTGCCCACCACGGCTCCCGCTCCCTCATGGCCAACTCCACTTCGTTCGCGCACACGTTGAAGTGGGCAGACCGCTCCATATCGAGGAAGACCCACGCGTCCGACATCGGATCCAGTTCGAACTCCTTGACAATGAGCTGGTTCTTACGGGCAGTAGAGGGCCAGTGAATGCGGTTGAAACTGTCACCGGGGACATATTCTCGCACACCGGCGGCGTTGGTCGTGATGTGGTGAGTGCGACGGCGCAGCGCATCTCCCCCCGGCAGGTAGCCCACAGGATGAGGGAAACTCCGCACCGGCACGGTGGCGGGGTAGACCACGATACTGCTCGTCTGAGGGAATTCGCGCCGGAACTCGAACAGCCCCAATGGATCGCTGCTGGAGATAACCATAGGCCCCAGGCGGAAACGACCCCGCCGCTCACAGAGGACACGCACCGTCCAGCCGTACTCCTGGTGCGGCCTCAGGTTTTGGATAACCCGGCTGGCACGGTACGCAGGCAGGTCAGAGCTGTCGCGGATGACGACCCACAGTTTGGGCAGCCACGAGGTGTTGCGCAGCGAGAAGTGCTCCTTCAGCGGACGGCCCACCTGGGCGCGGGACGTGCGTGTGTAGCGGCTGAGACGCAATCCTCGCGTCGCCGACCAGGCCCACAGAACCGAGAGGAGCAGGATGGCCACGAGGAGATAAGTGAGATGGTAATACAGATCACGCCCGGTGACCAGGGCCGCAACCACACAGATCAGACCGAGAGCAAACGCAACCCACCCCCGTCGCACCGTTCTCATCGTCTCAATCTCCGCACTCACCCTCTCGGCCTCACGTGTGCACCGGGCACGGGCAAGGTGGACAAGATTTCGCGCACCACTGCCTCGCCGGTGACGTCCCTGAGGCGTGCGGAGGGACTGATAATGAGCCTGTGTGCCAGCGTCGGCATCGCCAGGGCCTTGATGTCATCGGGAATGACGTAGTCACGCCCTAGCACCGCCGCGCGGGCCTGCCCAGTGCGAAAGAGAGCCAACGATCCCCGGGGACTGGCTCCGAGATAGGTGTCGGCGTGGCGGCGCGTCTGGGTGATGATGTCCACGATATAGCGCTTGACCAGTGGGTCCACGTAAACGTCCTTCAGTTTCTCCTGAGCGGTCGTGAGTGCCTCGGCATCAATGACCTGTTCGATTTGCGTCAACGGGTGAACGTACTGCTGCGAATCGAGGATGGCGATCTCGTCATCCAGGCCGGGATAGCCCAGCCGGATGCGCACCAGGAAGCGATCCAGTTGGGCCTCAGGCAACGGGAAGGTGCCCTCGTACTCAATCGGGTTCTGGGTCGCCAGGATAAGGAAAGGACGGGGCAACGGGTAGGTGACCCCGTCCACGGTGACCTGCAACTCCTGCATCGCCTCCAGCAGCGCCGCCTGGGTCTTGGGCGTGGCGCGGTTGATTTCGTCGGTGAGGACGATCTGGGCCATGATAGGGCCAGGCCGGAATTCGAACTCGCGCGTCTTCTGGTTGAAAATGGAGACGCCCGTCACGTCTGAAGGCAGCATATCGGGCGTGAACTGAATGCGGCGGAAGGTGCAGCCAAGTGACTTGGCCAGTGCCCGGGCCAGCACCGTCTTGCCTACACCAGGCACATCCTCGATGAGGATATGCCCTTGCGAGAGCAAGCCAATGATGACGAGTTCGATGACCTTTCGCTTGCCGATGACGACACGCTCGACGTTTTCGACGAGCGATTCAGTAACTGCTTGTACCTCTTTCACAGAAATCTCCTCCCTATCCTCCAGGAACGTAATACGCATGCCACAATTATACCCATCTTTGCGCTGAGCGCCAACAGGAGCGTCTATAGGGTTTTCGAATGTTCCTGTTTTGTGCTATACTGGTCTTCGGTGCAAAGGCTGTCAGGACTGAACTAATTGGCCCGTTTGGAGGTATTCCAATTGCAAGTCTTTGCTAACGACTAGCGGCTAACCGCTAACGGCTGAGAAGGAGGCCCAAATGATCGCCGAAGCCGCCGCCCGCGTGCGCGAGAACGTCCAACAGGTCATCGTCGGTAGGGACGAGGTGATTGATCTGGCGCTGGTCGCCATCCTCTGCGAAGGGCACATCCTCATCGAGGACGTGCCCGGCATCGGCAAAACCACACTGGCTAAATCTCTCGCCGCCAGCCTGGGCTGCACCTTCCGCCGCATTCAGTTCACCCCTGACCTGCTGCCCTCCGACGTCACCGGCATCAACTATTTCAACCAGAAGACACAGGAGTTTACGTTTCGTCCCGGGCCAGTGATGTCGCAGGTCGTGCTGGCCGACGAGATCAACCGCGCCACGCCGCGCACCCAGTCGGCACTGCTGGAGGCGATGCAGGAGCGGCAGGTCACTGTAGATGGTGTAACCTACCACCTTCCGCGTCCCTTCCTGGTGATGGCCACCCAGAATCCGATCGAACTGGAGGGTACCTTCCCCCTGCCCGAGGCTCAGATTGACCGCTTCCTGATCAAACTCCCCATCGGCTACCCGACGGAGGAGGAGGAGCACGCCATCCTGCTCCGCTTCGAGCGAGAGGACCCACTGGAGGAACTGTCATCGGTCACCACCCCCGACGAGTTGATCGGCATGCAGCGACAGGTGCAAGAAGTGCGGGTCGAGGAATCGGTGCGCGGCTACATCGTGGACGTCGTCCGGGCCACGCGGAGCCACAAAGATATACAGTTGGGGGTCAGCCCACGTGGGACACTCGCGCTGTATAAGTGCGCCCAGGCGCTGGCTGCCGTCCGTGGGCGCGAGTACGTCCTGCCCGACGACGTCAAACTGCTGGCCCCCTACGTCCTCACCCACCGCATCCTCATCAGTCCCGCGACTCGACTGCGGGGCCGCCGGCTGGCCGACGTGTTGATGGACGTGATTGAGACGGTGCCGGTGCCGGTAGAGAAGCTGTGATGGAGGAACGAACAGACGAGCGCCGTGTCCAGTTCAGCCCTGTCTGGTTCGAGATGGCGGCGTTGCTCATCGTGATCGGGCTGATCGTTCAGCAACGTGCCCTCTTCGCCCTGGCAGCTTGCCTCCTGACCGTTATCCCCATCGCGTGGTGGTGGAAGTGCACCTCGCTGCGCCATGTCGAGTACGAGCGGCGCTTCGATAAGCGCTGTGCCTTCCCCGGTGAGACGTTCGAGATGACGGTACGCATCACCAACCGCAAACTTCTGCCCTTGACCTGGCTGGAGGTCAGCGACGAGGTTCCGATGGCGATGCCCTTGACGCGGGGAGCGCTCATGCCAACCCACATCCCCCAGGTCGGCACGCTTGACGCCGCGCTTTCCTTGCGCTGGTACGAGCGGATCAGCCGGCACTATGAACTGGAATGTACCGCACGGGGTGTCTACACGCTGGGACCGGTGCATTTCAAGTCGGGCGACCTGTTCACCCTTTTTGAGGCGCGCGAAACTTGTGAGAATCACGACCAGATCATCGTCTACCCGCGCATCTGGCCGCTAGGGGACCTGGGATTGCTGTCCAAAGAACCCTTCGGTGAGCGAAAGGCTCACCGGCGTCTGCTGGAGGATCCTCTGCGTACCATCGGCATCCGCGACTATCACCCCGAAGACGACCTGCGCCACATTCACTGGAAGGCCACGGCTCATCGGGGCGAGTTACAGGTGCGGGTCTTCGAGCCAGCCACGACGCTTAACCTGGTCATCCTGCTGAACGTCTCCACGTTTGAGCACAATTGGCAGGGCGTCATTCCAGAACTGTTCGAGCGTACCATCAGTGTGGCAGGCTCCATCGCCACCTGGGCAGCGGGGCAGAAGTACAAGGTGGGGTTGGTCGCCAACGGTTGTATGCCGCTCTCCGACCAGCCCATCCGCGTGCCAGCGGGCCGCTCACCGGACCAACTGGCCGCGATCCTGGAGGCGCTGGCGGCGGTGACCAGTTTCGCCACCCTGTCCGTCCAGGAACTGCTGCGCCGGGAGAGCCCCCGGCTGCCCTGGGGGGCCACGCTGATCGTGGTGACGGCCATTGTGACCGACGGGTTGGCGGCGGCGATCCTGCGTCTCCGGGACGCTGGGCGGCGAATGGCGTTGGTCTCGCTGGCCGAGGAGCCGCCGCCGCAATTGGATGGGGTCGCCACCTATCACCTGCCCTCTTCCACGCCGGCCTTTCAGCGCTTCGGTCGGGGGCCTTATGACGCGACGGCGGCGCTGCAGGCCGCCAGGGTGCCTCCTTCTTCCCCCTATTGGGGGAGAGATAGGGAGGTGCGAGGTGGATAGGTTTCGCCCTTACGCTCACCGCGAGTTGGTGTTCCTTGCCCTGGGGACGATGGACGTCTGTGTTATCACACCTCTCTTCGCTGCGTTGCTTTCATCCATCATCCCGGTCCGGCCATTGCCGGTCACGGCTGTCTTCCTCGGTGCGGTGCTGGCGGCGCATTACCTGGCCCGCCTGACCCTGCGGCTGTCTCTTCGGCCCGCTCTGCGTTCCAGCCTGCTGGGACTGGGGATACTGGTGAGCGGGCTGCTGGTCGTCCACCAGTTGCTTCACGCTCAAACGCGCCTTCTGGACCCCGCCTGGTTAGTTGGCATCTTCAGCGGCCTGCGACGGGGGAGCCCATCGCACGAGGTGCTCATCTTCCTGCTGGTGCTGTTCCTGTGGTGGCGGGGACTGGTGCTCGCCCAGCGCCGGCTCGATAGCACGAGTGTCGCCTTCCACTTTCGACTGGGTCTCGTGATGATCGCTGCGACTACGGCGTTGAGCGCGTCTATACTCTCTTGGCCTTATCATTACTTCGTGTTCGCCTTTTTCTTCGCCAGTCTGCTGGGGATCGCGCTGGCGCGGGCTGAGGAGGTGGGGCAACGATACGGGGGCGGCCAGTCGCCGTTTGGCCTCGGCTGGCTGGCGACGCTGGTAGCTGCCAGCCTGGCCGTCCTTCTGTTGGCGGGCGGCCTGACGGCTTTGTTGACCGGAGAGAACCTCGGTCTTTTCCTGGTGCCGGCATTGCAAGTGCTGCGCATCGTTTTGATCGGCTTGGTCTACGGACTGGCCTGGATCGCACAAATCGTGATCGCACCGCTGCTGGCGATCCTGCAGCAAGAGGAACTCAGACGCAGGCTGGAAGAGGTCAGCCGCAGGCTAACATCGTTTCAACCGCTGAGACCGCGGGAGATGGAACCCCAGGAGCCGCCCTTCACGGTCGAACAACTGGCGCTGGCAAGAGCGGTCGGTATCGTCGGCGGCGTACTGCTCTTGCTGCTGCTGGTGGCTCTCTCACTCCGCCGCCTGCGTGCGCGGGCCGGCGAGCGACGCGACGAAGAGCGGGAGTCGGTGTGGGAGGGCGCACATCTGCGCCATGGCCTGCGCGATCTACTGTGGCACGGCCGCCACCGGCTGGATGAGGCGGCCGCGGCGCTGAGCCGTTCTTTCCTGAGCCGGTTCCTCGCTGCCACGACAATCCGTCGCATCTACGCCCACGTGGGCGCGCTGGCCGCAGAGCGGGGCTATCCCCGCGCTTCCTACGAGACTCCCTACGAGTACCTGCCGACGCTTGAGCAAGCCTTCCCCTACAGCCGCGAGGAAGTAGCACGCATCACCGAAGCCTACATCGCCATACACTATGGGGAAATGCCCGAGCGTCCGGATGATCTGGCGACGATCCGGGCCGCGTGGGAACGCATCCGAGGATAAGGATCGCTACCCAGTCTTTCAGCACAAAGCCGTTGCATTTCCGCGCTCGTCTTGAGCAGCTCTTCGAGCTTGCCCCGCGCGGTGGTGCGCCCATCCTCCAGCACATGGCCGGGGACCGTCCATCCTCGGAATCTTTGCCAAATATGCAGGATTGTGCTACACTCTAGTTCGTTTCACCCGCAAAGCCGCTGCCGCGCACTTCCCATTGAGGAGAGAGCACGATGAGAAGACCTTCCACCACCCTTCTCGTTCAAAACGGCACCCTCGTCACCCCCGAGGGCACCCTCGAGGCCGATCTCCTTGCCCAGGGGGAGCGCATCAAGGCCATCGGGCACGGCCTCCCCGTGGCCCACGACACGCGCGTAATTGACGCCACCGGCTGCTACGTCATCCCCGGCGTCATTGACGCCCACACCCACATTGCCCTGGATACCGGTGTCTACCAGACCCCCGACGACTGGTTCATCGGCACACGGGCCGCGGCCTGCGGGGGCGTCACCACCGTGGTGGACTTCGCCACCCAGTTCCCAGGGCAGAACCTGCGGGAGGCGGTCGAGGCACGGATGGCGGAGGCCCAGGACGCGGTCATTGACTATGCCTTCCACGTGATGGTCACCGACCTGCCGCCTGGCCAGGAGGGGGAACTGGCCGACCTGGTGGACCTGGGCACACCCAGCGTCAAACTCTACACCACCTACCGCCCCAACTACTACGCCGACGACGCCACGATCCTGCGCCTGATGGCAGCATGTGCTGACCTGGGGCTTCTGCCCCTGGTGCACTGCGAAAACGACGCGCTGGTGACGGCACAGACCGAGGCGCTGGTTGCCGCCGGGGAGACCGGCTGGCGCTACCACGGTCGCTCCCGCCCCGCCCTGGCCGAGCAGGAGGCGGTCCAGCGGGTGCTCTTCCTGGCCGAGACCGCCGGCTGCCCGGTCCACATTGTCCACTGCTCCACCCCTCGCTCCGTCGCGCTGGTGGCCGAGGCGCGGGGGGCTCGGTCGGGAGACCTTCGCCCATCTCGGTCGGGAGACCTTCGCTCATCGCAGGCGGTCTCCTGCGAGACCTGCCCCCAGTACCTCTTGCTGGATAACACCGCCTATGAGGGACCGGAACCCTGGCGCTACATCCTCCAGCCGCCTCTACGCGACCCCGATGAGCCCAACCGGCTGTGGGCGCTGGTGGAGGATGGGGCAGTGGACCTGATCGCCACCGATCATTGTGACTACACAAAAGCCCAAAAAGTCGCACAGGACGACTTCACTCAGACGGCCGGTGGCTTGCCGGGGATGGAGACCCTGTTGCCATTGATGTACACCTACGGCGTGGCAGAGGAGCGGCTGACCATTTCCCATCTGGTCGGGCTCCTCTCCGCCAACCCGGCCCGCGTCTGGGGGTTGTGGCCGCGCAAGGGCGTGCTCCTGCCTGGCTCCGACGCCGACGTCGCCATCTACGACCCGCAGCCGGAGGGCGTGATCCGCGCTGAGAACCTCCACCACCTGGCCGGTTACACCCCCTACGAGGGGCTGCAGGTGCAGGGACGGGTCAGGGCGACCATCTCGCGGGGGCAGATCGTCTACCGCGAGGGGCGGTTCATCGGGCAGAAAGGGCGAGGGCGGTTTGTGGCGAGGACTCTGTTCAACGAAAAAGCTGTACATCCTATTCCTCCTGACCCTGTTCAGGCTGCGGTAGGTATACTTAAGGGCCGGGGGACAGCGACAGATGATTTACTGGCGGAACGGCGGCGGGAGCGGCAACGGGAACAAGACCAGGAGAGAGACTGAATGTCGCGCTACGTCCTGGACACTTCGGCGGGTCATCTAGCGAGACGAAGGGTACAGGGCGCAAAGGGCGGGGGCGGTTCGTGGCGCGGGAGCCGCTCAGTGCGGTAGGGTTGCTTCAGAGGGAGACAGTATGGCACAGGCAGATCTTTTCTACCGGTTCGGCGCTGCGCTGGCTATCGGTTTTCTGGTAGGGTTGCAACGAGAGTATGCCCACGGCGGTCCTGGTAGAGAGATATTCGCCGGGGAGCGCACGCTTGCGCTGATGGGTCTGGTCGGCTGCGCGGCCGCGATGGCGGCTGATGTGCTGGCTTCGCCGTGGCCGTTCGTCGGCATCCTCATCCTGATGGGTGCGCTGATCACGGTTGCTTACTTCGTCAGCGCCTGGCGCGGTGGCGTGGGCCTGACGACCGAGGTGGCAGCACTGGTGACTGTCATCGCCGGTGCACTATGTTACTGGGGCTACCTGGCACTGGCGGTGGCAATCGCAGTGGCGACGACAGTCCTGCTCTCCCTTAAAATGGAGATGGATACATTCGTCCGCCGCATCACGCGAGAGGACGTCTACGCCACGCTCAAGTTCGCCGTCATCACGGCCATCGTTCTGCCCGTGCTGCCCAACCAGACCTTCGGCCCGCCGCCACTGGACGTGCTGAACCCGTATAAAATCTGGCTGATGGTCGTGTTCATCTCCGGCATCAGCTTCCTGGGCTACGTGCTGGTCAAAGTAGTTGGCTCCAGGCAGGGCATCGGTCTGACCGGCCTGCTGGGTGGCCTGGTGTCCAGTACAGCAGTGACACTCAGCTTCGCGCAGCGCAGTCAGAGAGAGACGGGGTTAGCTAAACCCTTTGCGCTGGCGGTCACGGTGGCCTGGACGGTGATGTTCTCTCGGGTATTGGTGGAGGTCGCGGCACTGAACGCTGCCCTGCTGCGAGTATTGTGGTTGCCGATGGCCACCTCGGCTGCGGCGGGGCTGGCCTACTGTGTCTACCTCTATTTCTCCCAGCGCACGGACAAGGAAGGAGAGGTCGCTTTCTCCAACCCGTTTGAGCTGGGGCCGGCGATCAAGTTTGGCCTGCTCTACGCGGTTATCTTGCTGGTCTCCAAGGCAGCGCAGACTTATCTGGGCAACGCCGGTGTCTACCTCTCCAGCATCATCGCCGGACTGGCGGACGTAGACGCTATCACGCTCTCCATGGCTGAATTGAGCAGCGTGGCGGGCGGTTTGGACCCGAGTACAGCCGCCCGGGCCATTGTGCTGGCTGCTATGTCGAACACCGTCGTCAAAGGGGGCATCGTGCTGACGGGCGGGTCGCCCTCCCTGCGCCGGGCGCTGCTGCCGGGCTTTGTGTCGATGCTAGTGACCGGCATCGGTGTCTCGTTTTTCGTTTAGATCGTGGACTTGCCCGACGAGGTACCCCGTATCTGTCGCGACCCGGTGGACGATTGGATCATCGCCTGCGCCGTCGCTGGAGGTGCCGATGTCATCGCGAGTGGCGACCGGGACTTGCTGGACCTGGGGCAGGTCGGTCGGATCTCTATCCTCTCCGCCCGCCGGTTTCTGGCGCGGTTGCAGAGGACCCGTTAGCCAGCAACGAGCAACCAGTAACGAGGAGGCATCTCTATGGAACTTGCTCACTTTCTCCAGATTGCCCGCAGCGACGAGCCTGCCGACCTGGTGCTCCGCAACGGGCGCGTGATCAACGTCTTTACCGGCGAGATCATCAGCACCGACGTCGCCATCGCCGGTGATCGCATCGTCGGGGTGGGGCCCGATTACGAGGCCAGGGAGGAGATAGGCCTGGGCGGCCGTCACGTCTGCCCCGGCCTCATTGACGCTCACGTCCACGTCGAGTCCTCGATGGTCACCCCACCGCAGTTTGCCCGCGCCGTCGTGCCACGAGGCACCACCACCGTCGTCACCGATCCCCACGAGATTGCCAACGTCGCCGGGGCCGATGGCATCCGCTACATGCTGGCAGTCTCCGCAGGGCTACCGCTGACCGTCTACGTCAACCTGCCGTCCTGTGTCCCAGCCACCCACATGGGCACTGCCGGAGCGGAACTGACGGCCGACGACCTGGTCGGACTGGCCGACCTGCCCTGCGTAATCGGCCTGGCCGAGTTTATGAACGTACCAGGGGCGGTCCTGGGGTTGCCGGGGGTGCTGGAGAAACTCGTCGCTTTCCGGGGCCGCGTTATAGACGGCCACGCCCCTGCCGTCAGCGGCAAGTGGCTCCAGGCCTACGTCGGTGCTGGCCCCGGCTCCGACCACGAGTGCACGACCGTCGATGAGATGCTGGAGAAACTCCGGTTGGGGATGGTCGTCTTCATCCGCGAGTCCACCGCCGCCAAGAACCTGCGCGCGCTGCTCCCGGCCGTCACCCCCAGCAACGCCCGCCGCTGCGCCTTCTGCACCGACGACCGCCACCCGGCGGACCTCCTCGACGAGGGCCACATTGACTACCTGATCCGCCTGGCCGTCGCAGAGGGACTCGATCCCATCACGGCCGTTCGGATGGCCACGCTCAACGCTGCCGAGTGGTTCCGCCTCCGCGACCGGGGGGCAATCGCCCCGGGCAAGCGGGCCGACCTGGTCGTCTTCTCCAACCTGAAGAGTTTCCGCGCCGAGATGGTCTTCGCTGGCGGGGTGCTGGTCGCGCAGGACGGAACTCCCACCGGCGACTGGCCCATCCCCACTGTGGACGATTCCCACGTGCGCGAGACCGTGCACGTGAAGTGGGAGCGGCTCAGCTTCGCCATCCCTGCCTGTAGAGATGGGGAGCGCGTGCGTGTCATCGGCGTCGTCCCCGACCAGGTCGTCACCGAGCACCTGGTCGAACCAGCGAAGGTGGTGGACGGCCTGGCAGTATCCGACCCGGAGCGAGACCTGCTCAAGATCGCGGTGATCGAACGTCACCGGGGGACCGGGAACGTGGGGTTGGGGTTCGTCCACGGGCTGGGACTCAAGTGCGGCGCGCTGGCCGGGAGCGTGGGCCACGATGCCCACAACCTCATTGTCGCCGGCTGCGATGACACCTCGATGCTGACCGCCGCCCGTGCTGTGGGGGATCTGGGTGGGGGGCTGGTGGCTGCCGCCGGGGAGGACGTGCTGGGTTCTGTGCCGCTGCCTATCGCCGGCCTGATGTCCGACCAGCCGGTGGAGACCGTCCGCCGTCAGATGGACCGGCTGGTTGAGGTCGCCAAGAGCCTGGGTTCCTCCCTGCACGACCCTTTTATGGCCCTGGGCTTTCTGGCGCTGGAGGTCATCCCGGCGCTGAAACTGACCGACCAGGGGCTGGTGGACGTGGAAAAGTTCGACTTCGTGCCGCTGTGGGTGAAATAGTATACTCTATCTCACTACCGGACACTTTAGAACCAGCGTTAATCTGCGTCCTGATTCCGAAAACCGTAGTTTGCCAATGTCCGGTAGAGATGATGATCAGTCAATCTGAAAAACGCGGAGGAAAACTCATGGAGAAACAGATCAGACACGAGGATGTGGGACGTTTTGCGGCGGCCTTTGACGCGAAGCCCAAAAACCTGCTTGCGTTGAACGCGGTCGCCAAGAACGGCATCAAGGCTGTGGCCTTGAGTAGGGAAGTGGTGAACCGAACCAATCACACGTATTCACACCTGATAGAGACCCCCGAGGCCACCAGCCAGGAGAAGAGCGGGCGGTGCTGGCTGTTTGCTGGGCTCAACACTCTTCGCCTGGCAGCCATGAAGAAAATGAACCTGGAGAGTTTTGAACTGTCGCAGGCCTACCCTATGTTTTGGGACAAACTGGAAAAGGCCAATTTCTTCCTGGAAAATATCATAGAGACTCGGAATGAGCCTCTGGGCGGCAGGCTCGTGATGTGGCTCCTGGCGGACCCTCTCCCCGACGGTGGGCAGTGGGACATGTTTGTGAATCTCATCAAGAAATACGGTGTCGTGCCCAAATCGGTGATGCCTGAAACGAACAGCAGCAGCGATTCGCGGCCAATGAATGTGCTGCTCATCGCCAAACTCAGGGAGTATGCACAGGTGCTCAGAGAAATGCACGAGCAGGGTGCCTCTGTCGAGGAAATGCGCCGGGCGAAGGGTGGAATGATGGAGGAATTCTACAGAATGCTCAGCATCCACCTTGGAAAGCCATCCTCAGGCTTCTTATGGGAGTGGCGGGATAAGGATAAGAAATTCCACAGACACGGGGAGATAACCCCAACAGAGTTTTTTGAGAAATATGTGGGCGTTGATTTGGATGATATGGTTTGCCTGATCAACGCCCCCACCCAGGACAAGCCCTATCGCAGGCTCTACACGGTGCAGTACCTGGGCAACGTCGTAGGTGGACAGATCGTCTGCTACCTGAACGTAGACATAGAGACATTGAAAAAGGCCACAGCCGACATGATTGTTGACAGCCAGGCAGTGTGGTTCGGCTGTGATGTGGGTAAAATGCTGGAACGGGAGACGGGTATTCTGGACCTCAAGGTGTACGACTACGAACTCGTTTATGGCACCCACTTCAAGTTGGACAAGGCCGGCCGCCTGGACTACGGTCACAGCCGGATGACCCACGCGATGGCGTTCACAGGCATGGATCTTGCCGACTCCGGGGTGCCTGTCAAGTGGCGCGTCGAGAACAGTTGGGGAACCAAACTCGGCGATAAGGGCTATATGGTGATGACCGATAGATGGTTCGATGAATTCCTTTACGAGGTAACGGTCAGCAAGAAAACCCTTTCTGCTGAACTTCTGCAGGTGCTGGATACCAAGCCTGTGGTGCTCCCGCCGTGGGACCCTATGGGAGCATTGGCTAAGTCGAACTAAGCCTTCTCGAAGCGTGAGGGCTGGTCCTGGCGTTAGGGGCGGTCAACCACCTGATCATCAGTTCGATAGGGGTGCAGAGGGACGCGGCCGACGCAGGAGGGGCCGCTGCTCAGTCTCCCTCCTGCTCTGGTAGGCTGGGAATCTGCCTCCCTGTGACGTTTCGCACCGAGAATTAGGCTCAGTAATAGATAGTGCGTGTGCGGTGGTAAGGCCGGACGGCCGGCCCCTGGTATCGCCCCTTGTGCCACAGCCAGTAGTCAACGTGCAAAGCGGTGACCTGTGGGAGGCGGGAGACCAGTGCCCGCCGCATCAACTCGCCGGCCCAGACGGTGGCAGCGCGGATTTCGACCTCTTCGCGGCTGCCGGCCTCCAATAGTTCGCACCGGTCAACCCGGTCGGCCAGGTGCGGCGCGTAGTGCAGGATGGACAGGCGGCGCAATACCTGGGGCAGTTTGTAGTCCGCGAAGACGGTCAGTTGCTCTACACAGCGCAGGTCGCCTGGCCCCTCCCCGTCAAAGGCCTCGTACAGCATCGCCGTTGCCAGTTGAGCCCGCTTGTAGAAAGCCACGGTGACCTCCCCCGGCCCCCCCGAAGCGGAGGGGAGCTCCAGCGTGGCGACATCGTTGAACGAGGGGAAGCGGGTCACCAGCAGCCGCACCAGCGCGACGGCATCGTCACCGGCGGCGCGGATCAGACCGCCGAAATTCCCACCAAACTGCGCGACGAGCACGTGGCCCACCTCGTGCAGGATAGCCAGCCGCTCCTGGAACATCGGAATCTCGACGTTGCCGCGCAGGATGTGGCGGGCGTCCGCTTCGGGGATATTCGCCAGGTAAGCGCCGTTGAAGAGCGGAAATCCCTCGCTAACAGCACGGGCCAGCGCGCCCAGCATCCCCCACGAGCCGCCAAGTGATCGTCCGTGGAAGTCAATCGTCCACTTCGGATCCCCCCAGTAGGAGAAGTTGACGGTATTGAAGAGCAAGAGTTGGGCCACGCGGGCCTCCGGGGGGTGGGAGATAAATACGTCATCATCCCAGGTGGGCAGGCGCAAAGTGTCGGGGAGAGCATGGTCGGAGACCAGCCCCAGCAAGTGCGCGCATACATCACGGAGTTGCGCCTCGTCAATGGCGACGTGGCGCAGGCAGGGGATGACGGGAGCGATGGTATCCAGGATCATCGGGCTATGCCTTCAATACAAACCCTTGAGGTTTCGGAAAACCCCAAGGGTTTCTACCTACTCTTCCGCCAGCAGCCGCAGGGCGTAGGTCACGCGGCGTGGCCGTTTGGTCAGCAACTGGCCCTCCTCCCACGCCCGGGCCAGTGTGCTCAGGCGAGAGCGGGAGATTTCGCCGCCAAAGGCCTGGTGCAGGGCCTTGACGGTGAAGTGTCCCTCAAGTTCATCCATCGCGTATTGCACCAACCGGCGCTCGAGCGGGCTGAGGGCTGGGAAAGAGGCCGGTGGGCTGATCTGGGGGGAGATGGCGACGGCGTGCAGCATACCCAGCCAGTGCACCGCATCCTCGATCAGACGCCCCATCTGGAAGTAGAGCCGATTCGACCACTCCGCTATTCCCTGCATGTCGTGGATGAAGGGGGGCGAGGTGGCGGAGGTGGCGTAGGCGGCGAAGGGAAAATCGGCGCTGCTGAAGACTCCTGCCCGGGGGGTGGTCGCCTGGGCGCGGACCACGTCCCAGCGCTCCTCGGTCACCGTGTGATCCAGCCAGATGGTGACGAGGATGCCGCCTGGCAGCCGCCAGTACCAGGCCGTGCCCACCCGCCCCTCGTAGCCGGGAGTCTGCTTCCCGATTTCGTCAAGAAGCCTGTCGGCGAGGCGCAGCGCGTCGAAAGATGGGTAAAACAAAGGCACGGACATCCACCTAACGTCCGGCTTCCATCAAGATACGACGAATGACCGGTTCCAAATTCGGCACGTCCTCTGACGCTGTTTTCCACACCACCACTAAATTCACAAAGTATTCGTGAATCAACTTGTCACGCATACCTGCCATTGCCCGCCAGGGCACTTTGGTATAGTTTTCTCTCACAAATGGCGGAATTTTCTTCGTAGCTTCTCCAATGATTTCCAACGCATGAATGACTGCAAACACCGTCTTGGCATCTTGAGCAAACCGCTCGTAGGTCATACCCTGGATAAACTGGATTGCTTTGATTTCAATTGTAGTACAAATCCTGTTTCTGTGCAATTCTAGCCTGGCCGACGTCCGCGCCGACCTGGAGGAGCGCGGCTTCGAGTTGCACGGTGCACACCCCACCAGGACCCACTGGGCCGGGCGCTACAATCCGACCTGGCGTGAGGTGTGGGTATCGAATGGAGGACGAGTCCGGCCTCCCTGTTGCCACCGCCCGCGAGATATGCAGACTGCTGAGGGAGATCAAGTAGCTATAGTGAGGGGGGGAAAGCAAGTGCCAGGCACCTGAATTGAAGTAGTAGGTCACGCCCTTGATGAGTGACAGGCCGGTGTGGGTGATCTCGGTGCTGGTGTCCACCGATTGCCATCCGATGACGTCGGCACCTCCAGCCCAGGTGCCGATGCTGTACTGGTATTCGGTGATGCCCGAGTCAGGGTCAGAAGCCGACCAGATAGCGTGTAGGTGGTCGTCGTAAGGTGTGCAAGTGCCATCATCCACGACTACCGGCGTGGTGGGGGCGGTAAAGTCATTGGGAGTGGCCGCTGCTTCGCTGCCATAGTCCAACTCGCGCAGGTCGGTGGTGAGGATTTTGACCACGTAGTAGTAAGCAGTACCATTGGTGACACTCGTGTCGGTGCAGGAGGCGGTGGTGAGAATGGTAGTATTGGTACGAGTGTAGGGCCCGCCGCTCTGGGTGGCCCGGTAGACGTTGTAACCGGCCAGGGTTTCTATGTCACTGGGGGGCCAGGAGAGCGCGACGTAACTATAGCCTGGTTCAGCGTTGATGCTGGCGGCGCGGATGGTGGCGATCTCAAAGGTAAAGCTGGTGTCTTGGGGAATCTCTATCCCGTCGTCGGCTCCCACTGCTCCGGCCACCCGTACTCGTTGCACGCCATCGCCGGTGTAGTAGGTGACGTCATAAGTGCCTACCCATTGGGTGGAACTAACCCAACTACCAGCCACAACGTGGGTATCCATCGTCGGGCTGATACCGAAAGTGACGGTAGGGGAAACTGTGGGCGACATCGGCTTGGAGAAATCGAGAGTGAAGGTGACCGGAACTTTGCTCACGGGGCTGATAGGTACGATAGTCAGATTGTACAGCAAAGCCGGGGCGAGGGTGTCGGGATCGGTCAGGGGAGGGGTATAGGTGATCACACCCGTATTGGCGTCCGGCGTGCAGCCAAAGGACAGGTCGTGGCAGTCCCAGAGGTAACGACGATTTCCGTGCCAACGCCAGCGCCGGTGGATTGCAGCCGATACGCATACGCATCTCCCTCCATGGGCATGCCTTCACGGTAGGCGAGCAGTATCCTTTCAATAAATTGGGGTAGGGGCAGGTCTTGTACCTGCGGGAGCCTCTCCATCCGCATCATTTGGTTTCTATGCAGTCAGATGGCGCGTTAAACAACTGTCTCAACCCGGCCGTCTCCGCCGTTTCCTGCGCTGGCTGACGTCCAACGGCGGCACATTGCTGCTGGTGGCGGTGTTGGTGCCACCGTTGGGGTAAGAGTAAGCAATCAGCCCTTCAGCAGTTGTTCAATCTCTTGAACCAGGAACGGCAGGTTGGGCTTGGTGAACGAGAGTTCGGGCGCGGGGATACGGTGATGCTTGATGTCGGGGGGAATGTGCTTGTGATGGGGCTCGGTGGCGGCCAAGGCAGGGTCGTGGGGGTGCGAGAACGAATCGTACCAGTACAGCTTCTCTTTGTGGGGATGTGCAGGCGCGCAATATTCAGCAGCCGACGATTCAACAAGTTGGCCCATCGTCAATCTGCTGCGGGACACCTCGTAGCCGTAGTGTTCAATCTCCCCACGAGTGAGAAAGGTCAAGTGTTCCAGCACGCACAGCACGATGTAAGCATCAAACAGCAAAAATCCCTCGACGCGACCAAAGTACGCACCGGAGGGAATGTAGACCAGCGTGGAATGCCTGATGCTGGGATATTGCGCGGTCAGCGTGTACAGGAAGCGCTCATACGTCTCGCGGGTGTGCAGGGGGTTATCGGGCATCGACGCTATGCCGCTGCAAGTTGGAGGCGAATGCGCGCGGCGGCCGGCTGGCGGGCGCTCAACCGTTGGTACGCCTGTTCTAACTTTTGCCGCGTCTGGTAGAGCGCCGCCCATTCGATGAACTCCATCCGGTATTCATCGTAGGCGTCGAATTCGGACAGTTCGCCACTGGTGAAAGCCTGGTAGAATTCGTGAGATAGGACACCGTACTTGCTTTCGAAGCGGCGCAACTGTTTTTCAATGGTGCCGATGTCGTCAACCAATTCACGCAACTCGACCATCGCCCTGCTCCTCCAGGAGGTGCTTATGGTAAGCTAGACCTGACTACATTATACTTTCGTTTGATGTATCCGTCAAACGGGAGCTTGCTCCCAGAACCGATCAAGCGTATCAGAAGGTACAACAAATGAACGAGCAGAAGAGTCTTATTCACTACCTTGTGGAAGCATACGACCGCTACCGCGCGGACAGGCGCGCGGCCCCAGCGGAGGGGGTAGCTCCACAGAACAGGTGTGGGCCAAGCCACTGGCAAGCCCCGCCAGCGCCCCCGGCCCTAGCGCCACCACCGTCAACTACCAGGGCCTCCTGGCCGATAGCGGAGGCAACCCGCTGGACGGCACCTACGGGATGACCTTCGCGCTGTACGACGCCTCCACCGGTGGCAACCTGATGTGGGGGCCGGAGAGCCACGCGGCCGTGCCGGTGAGCGAGGAACTGTTCAGCGTGGGGCTGGGCAGCCAGACCAGCGGCGGCATCCCGACCAGCACCTGGAACGGGGACCGCTACCTGGAGATCACGGTGGGTGGAGAGACGCTGATATCATCTCCAGTCCCAGTGGCCAGATAGGGGTCAACAGTGCCACCTTCCAGTGAACAGGTTCAGACGCCTACCTCGGGCCTGGTGTACAGTTACAAGCCAGACGGTTACTCCGACCGCCGGCTCCGACCCCAGCGCTATCGCCCCGGCGGATGGTTATGCTCAGTACTATTTGAACGTCACCGCTCGCGACAACGTGGATCACGAATCCGAGTTGTCCACCTTTGGCGTGCTGTACGACGGCGCCATTCCACCATTGTCCTGCAGATCAACGACGGCGCTGACACCACCAACCAGACCAGTGTGTTGGCTCTCATCAGCTCCATCCTGTAGACACTGGTGGTGGCAGGTGTGCACGGCCACGACCGCCTGGGCGAGGGTGGCATCTGGCGCTACCTGGTCCAGCCTGACGGGGTCTACACAGACGGGATCAACCGCTGGTACCTGGAAGAGAAGAACAGCGGCGATCCCGAGACACTGACGGCCTATGTCCTCTGGGCACAAGAAGAGTACCCGGCCGATCACTACTACCTGGTCGTCGCCGACCACGGACACGGCATTCAGGGCCTGGCCTGGGATAACACCAGCAGTGGCGATTATCTGACGCTGCCGGAACTGCGCGTCGCCTTGCAGCATGGCACGGACAACGGTTTGCTCAGGATTGATGTGTTGCACCTGGATGCCTGCCTGATGGGCATGCTCGAGGTGGCGTAGGGTAATTCTTTATACCGCCGCAGGGGGGCCTGTCAATCGGAGAGCCACTCGGCCGCCGCTTTCGGGAGTAGCGCCACCGATCCCCAGCGCACGGTCGGATCAGGCAGCGAATCTGTGAACAACTGGCCGTAACTCTTCGTCAGCAGTCGCTTGTCGAAGACCGCCACAATGCCCCGGTCGGTGCGGGTGCGGATCAGCCGCCCGAAGCCCTGCAGGAAGCGCAGGATGGTCTCCGGCACGGCATACTCGAAGAAGGGCTGGTCGAAGGTCTCGGCCCGGGCGGCGAAGATGGGGTCGCTGGGGACGCTGAAGGGGAGTTTGGCGATCGCCAGGCAACTGAGCGGTTCGCCCGGCACGTCCACCCCCTCCCAGAAACTGCGCG
>CAYPOY010000030.1:0-25826 GCA_964412395.1 uncultured Anaerolineales bacterium
GATGACCATCGCGCGCATCCGCGCAAGCGAAGTCCGCAACCGGATCGGCGACATTCTGGCCCGGGTACGGTATGGGGGGGAACACATGGTGGTGGAGCGACGCGGGCAGCCAGTGGCGGTCATCATCGGCATTGAGGAGATCGCCGCCCAGGCTCACCTGCGCATCGTCCGCCGCTACCTGGAGGGCAGTCTGGAGCGCCGTCCCAGCGACCTGGAACTGTGTGCCTGGATCCGCTTCTGCTACCGCCGCGAGTTCTACGCCGAGGCAGTAGCCTTCTTCCCCTACGTGGACGAGACCCGCGTGGACCCCGAGGAGTACCGCCGGGTGCGCGAGATCGTGGAGGTGTGTCGGTTGAGGAGCGATTAGACTGATTATCCTTCAGTGTCTTCACTCTCATTCAGTGCTTCAGTGGTTCCATCTGCCCACCCCGTTCGATGTACTCCAGCGACTGGTGGCGGAAGTAGGTGTTGTACAACTCGGCGTAGTGACCACCCTGGGCCAGCAGCCCCTGGTGGTCTCCCTCCTCAATGATGCGCCCGTCGCGAATGACGATGATGCGGTCGGCGTGCCTGACGGTGGAAAGGCGGTGGGCGATGACGATGGAGGTGCGGCCCCGCATCACCGTCTCCAGCCCCTCCTGGATCAGCGCCTCGGTGAAGGGGTCCACGCTGGCGGTGGCTTCGTCGAGGATGAAGATAGCGGGGGCTTGCAGAATCACCCGCGCCAGTGCGACCAGTTGTCGCTGGCCCATTGAGAGCCGCGCCCCCCGCTCCCCCACGTCCGTCTGCAGGCCGTTGGGCAGGTCATTCAGCCAGTCACCGCCGCCCACCTGTCGGGCCGCCTCCTCAACCTCAACGTCGCTCGCCTCGGGCTTGCCGTAGCGGACGTTGTCCCCCACCGTGCCGGAGAAGAGAAAGGGCGACTGGGGCACGATCCCCAACTGTCGCCGGTACTGAGCCAGGGCAAAGGCGCGGATGTCCTGCCCGTCCACCAGAATCTGCCCGGACTGGAACTCGTAGAAGCGTACGATCAGCCGCGCCACGCTGGTCTTGCCCGCGCCGGTGTGGCCCACCAGCGCCACGCTCTCCCCCGGCCTGACGGTCAGCGAAAAGTCGGGTAGCACCACCTCGTCGCCGGTGTAGGAGAAGGTCACGTCGCGAAACTCGACCCGGCCTTTCAACTCCGGCACCGGCCTGCTCTCGGTCTGGACGACCCTGGACTTGGCGTCCATCAGCGCAAAGACCCGCTCGGCGGCCGAGAGGCCATCCTGGAACTGGCTCCAGAAGGAGGCGATGCTGACCATCGGGAACCAGAAGTAGCCCATCGCCTGGATGAAGAGGAACCACTCGCCCGGCGAGATGGTCCCTTGCAACACGTTGCGCCCGCCGGAGTAGAGGACGACCGCCAGGGCGATGCCGAAGGTGCCCCCCAGGACAGGGAAGATGGACACAAACGTCAGCCCGCGCACCAGGTTGACCTTGTATGTCTGCCGGTTCAACGCGGCGAACTCGTCGTACATCGTCGCTTCCTGGCGGAAGGACTTGGCGACCGCGATGCCGCTGACCGATTCCTGGATGTTAGCGTTGACCTGGGCCAGGATGCGGCGAGCGTTCTGCGTGACCCGGCGGGCGAAGCGGCGGAAACTCAGCGCCAGCACGACGACGAAGGGGCTCATCGCCAGCATCAGGAGCGTCAACCCCGGCTGGATGGTGAGCAGGACGACCATCATGATGAGTACCACCAGCACCCGACTCAACAGGTTCATCGTCAGGTCCACGACGTTGGCAAAGTCCCGTGTGTCGGAGGTGACGCGGCTGACGATCTTGCCGGTGGGGTGCTCATCGAAGAAGGAGAGGTCGCGCCGGACGACGGCATTGAAGACGTCCTCGCGCAGTTGCAACACCACGTCACCAATAGCGCGGGCGGAGAAGGTCTGGCGAATAAAGTTGAACAGCCAGGAGAACAATCGCAGCCCCAGGATGCCGGTCACCAGCAGGATCAGCAGGTGTGTGGTCGGGTTCACCAGCAGCCGGTCTAAGCCCTGCGAGATGAGGATCGGCACACCGGTGTCGAGCAGCGAGCCCAGAGCGATCATCAGGGCGACGACGAGCATGGGGCGCAATTGCGGGCGGAAGTAGCCCACGATGCGGCGCACGAGTTCGACGTCGCCGTATTCCCGGTCGTAGGATTCGGTGTCGAGGCCGTCCAGAATAAAGGCCATTGGCCCTCACCCCCCGGCCCCCTCTCCCAGTGGGAGAGGGGGAGTCCGCAGCGGCGGCAGTGCGACGTCGTAGCGGGCGAAGATGCGGCGGTACGGTTCGCAGCGGGCCAGCAACTCGTCGTGCATGCCCTCGTCCACCAGTTCGCCCCGGCGCAGGACCAGGATGCGGTCGGCCCAGCGGATCTGCGAGAGGCGGTGGGTGATGATGAAGGTGGTGCGCCCCTGCTGGACAGTGCGCATCGCCCGCTGGATCTGGTCCTCGGTGGCGCTGTCTATCGCACTCGTCGAGTCGTCGAGGATCAGGATGCGCGGGTCGGCCAGAAAAGCGCGGGCGATGGCGATCCGCTGCCGCTGCCCGCCGGAGAGGGTCACGCCGCGCTCGCCCACCTCCGACTCGTATCCCTCAGGGAAGCCGGCGATGAATTCGTGGGCCTGCGCCTGACGGGCACAGGACTCGATCTCCTCCACACTGGCCTGCTGCCCGGCGCCGAAGGCGATGTTTTCGGCGATGGAGCGGGAGAAGAGAAAGACGTCCTGTTCAATGGCCGAAATCTGCGAACGCAGAGATTCAAGTCTCCAATCGCGCACGTCCACGCCATCCACCAGGATGCGGCCCTCGGTCACGTCGTAGATGCGATCAATCAGCCGGGTGAGGGTCGTCTTGCCGGAGCCGGTCTGCCCGACGATGGCGATGGTCTCGCCGGGACGGGCGTGGAAACTGACGCTCGTGAGCACCGGCTTGTCGTCGTAGCCGAAACTGACGTTCTCGAATACTACGCCACCCCGGATCGGCTTGGCCACGCCGGCATCGTTCTCGTCCAGTTCGGTCTCGGTGTTGAGCACCGCCAGGATGCGGGCGGCGCTGGACACCCCCATCTGCACCAGGGTAAACGTGAAGAGCGAAAGGAAGGTGGGGAAGCGCAACAGGCCGAGCAGGCCGACGTAGGCGACGATGTCACCGGCGGTCAGCGCCCCCTTCTGGAAGAGGAGCAGCACCTGGAGGATGCCGCCAGCGAAGGCGAAAGCGTAGATGAGGAAGGGGAGGTAGCGTGCCTGGATCTCGCCCCGCCGCACGAAGAGGTCGCGGAACCCGCGGGCGTCGCGGGCGAACTTGCGCTGCTCCTGGCGTTCCTGCGCGTTTGCTTTGATCACCTCGATGCCGGAGATTGCCTCGGCCAGGCCAGCGTTCATCGTGCCGAACTGCTGGCGCAGCGCGCCGGAGACAGGGTTGAGTTCGTGGGTGTAGTGGCACAGCGTGACGGCAAAGAGCGCGACGTAGACGAGCGGCACGAGCAGCAGTTCGGTCTGCAGCATCCCGATAGCGACGATGGGCACCACCAGTCCCATCAGCGAGTCGAAGGTCAGGTTGACGCCGGGGCTGAGCATCAGATTGAGTTGGTGCACGTCGTTGGTGGCGCGTGCCATCAGGTCGCCGACGCGCTGGCGGCTGTGGAAGGTGAGGCTCTTGCCGAGGAGGCTGACGTAGAGTTCGTCGCGCGCGTCCCGCTCCACACGCTGGGCCAGGAATTCCACCGCCGCGTTGCAGACCAGGGTGAGCAGCCCCTGGCCGATGCGGGTGCCCAGCACGCCCAGCGCGATCCATAGCAATGTTCGCGGGGCGGCTCCCAGGCCGAACCATTCGAAGGGCGGCCCTTCGACTTCGCTCAGGACAGGCCCCTCGGCCGGGCTCAGCAGGCTGAGGACGCAGTCGAAGGCTCGCCCGGGCAGCACGCGGGACCAGGACGCCAGCGCGCTGGACAGGATGCTGGTCAGCACCATCCCCAGCGGCAGGAGCGGGTAACGTAGGACGTGCGAGAGGATCCAGCGCCCGGGGCTGGTGCGGTTGTAGCGGTATTCGGTGGTGGGGGTGAATTCTCGCTTGGTCAGGGCGGTCTCCTGGGCGGGCCGCGCCGCCGTGAAGTAGAGGCGCGGTCACCACGCCCCTACAGGGCGGTGGCCCGATTTGCTGATGGAGGAAGTATAACGGAAAGTGGGGATTGAGGCAAGGGGGAGGGGCGGCGCGCGCGGGGGAGCGCCGGGGTCTCAACGTGACGACAGCGATAGCGACCCGCTTGGGATGCGACGTGCTGACGGAAGCCAGGCCACCGTGCCATTGGGGCCGGAGACGGCGGCGCGGGCGGTGGCTTCGCTTGAGGGGGAAAGTCAGGCGTAGAGCCCCTGACCAACCCTAGTGCGGCACAAACGAAGCCCGGTGCGAAGTAGAGCACCGGGCGACACTCTCAGCGAGCCGCTGCACTCACGAGAAGAACGAGCCGCCGCCGCCAATCGGGGCTTTGTTAGCTCAGCGTCATGAGTCGCACGCCTTTTGAAGCAAGTCTGCGAATCAATGTCTGGCGGAGGTGTCTCGGTATGATTCCCCACTTTCCAGCGGTTCGGCCAAAGAGAAAAGTGTCAACAACAGCTTGAGTGCCAGTGGTTTCCTCGTAAGCATCAATGGCGTATGTCCCATATTGAAGGCGAACCTGACACAGCAATGCTCGTTTGCCTTTCCAGTCTACCGGTTTAGGGACCAGACCATATTCGGGTCTCATAATCGCCAACTGTCCCCTGAATTTATTATGGTATGGCCTCTCGTTTTGCCAGATCGGCCATCTGCTGATAGAGATGCGCACACCTCCCCCTTTACTTTTAACGGCAGGCAAATCATCGAGGCCATGCTCCCCACGAGGTTTTTGGCAGCCGGCGGCAGGCAGAGATCAACAGGCCTCTCCTATGGGTAACATTCGTTTGCGACGTGGTACGTTATTGTTCATAAGGAAGTCTCCTCCTGTCCATCTCTCCACACCTCCCGCACCCGGATCAGAACAACGGCAGAGAGGAGAAAGAGTGCGGCGTAGATGGCGAAGATCAATAGATACCCCAGGCCCGGTGATTGAGGGATGTGGACAGTGAAGTAATCGGCTATGGGCCCCCCGATGTAGGCCCCCACTGCCCCAGCGCCTGCCCCGGCCAGGTTGGAGATGCCCAGGTAGCGTCCGGCCTCCTCTTTAGGCACTACGTCTGTTCCCAGCGCCCAGTTGGTGGTGAAGAACATTCCAGTGGCGGCACCGATGATGCACCCGCCCGCGTATATCACGATCATGCTGGGGGCCAGGACGAGCACCAGTGCGCCTGCCGCTGCTGTAATACCGCTGAGTGCCACCAGTCGCTTGCGCCCAATCCGGTCGGCGAGCCAACCGCTCGGCAGGGCACACAGCAGGATCAGGATGCCAACCACCATCATCAGTTGCGAGGCCGGGCCTGCGGCCGCCTCGCCCTTCAGACCCAGCCGAGCCTGCAGGAAATAAACTGCGAAGCCGGCGAGGTTATTAACTCCGACGAGAAAGGCCAGCCGGTTGACCACCCACCAGGTGAAGGAGGGATGACGACGTGCCTCCTCGCCGCCGATGCTGATGCGCACGCTGGCCCACACGCCTGCGACAACAGCAGCGCCCATCGCCAGCAGTCCCGTGACTCCCATCACGATCAAGAGTGTGGGTACTGAGTCTATGCCGTTGAGAAGTTTGCTGATTCCCTTGACAATCTCTCCCAGACCTAGAATGACGACCATAAAGACCAGTGTCATCGCCACGATGCGTCCGAACGGTTTCCAGTCCAGACGTCCGGGAGGTTCATGCCGCGGTTCTTCATGCACGAACATAGTGACGGCCATGCTCAGGAACAGGATACCGATCGCTACCAGGATACCGGCCCACATCTGTCCTGCTGCAATCAGCTTGCCGACGGTGAAGGCGACGATGATGACCGGTAAGAGTTCCATGATAGACTTCACACCGGAGAAGCGACCACGGCGGTCTTCCGGCACCAGGTCGGGAATCAGTCCCTGCTCTGCAGCGTGGGCAATGTTGGATGCGATTTGCGAGAGCACCACCGCTCCGAACAGAAACCAGTAGTCGGGAGAGTACCCGATGGCGATGATGCACGCCATGTTTAGCAGCGTGCCCACCAGGATGAATGGACGCCGCCGTCCCCAGCGCAGGGTGCTGCGGTCCGAGAGCATACCCATCAATGCCTGGACCAGCAGGGCGATCATCAGGGTATAGAGGCGCAGGCTACCAAAGGCGGTGCCTTGCTGCTCGGAACCCACGAACTTCTGTACCAACAGAGGTACGATGAGCCCGTTGCTCTGCGAGATCGTCGTCAGGCCCAGCCAGTATATGTTGATCGTGATATAGTCATACCAGCGGATAATGTGTTTCATCGTTCGTCCCCTTCCTCTCCAATGTGCGCAA
This sequence comes from uncultured Anaerolineales bacterium, assembly GCA_964412395.1. Taxonomy (GTDB): domain Bacteria; phylum Chloroflexota; class Anaerolineae; order B4-G1; family B4-G1; genus CAYPOY01. The sequence continues at coordinate 6,476 of CAYPOY010000030.1, forward strand.
TAACTCAGACCCTTCGGGTTTCGGAAAACCCGAAGGGTCTCCGCAGTTCGATTGCTTCTCCTGGACATTGTAACACGCAGGCGCCGCAGGCGATGCATCGGTGCATGTCCTGAAAGACTGCCTTGTGATGCTCCCGGTCCAACGCCCAGCAGCCCACCGGGCAGACTTCGTAGCAGGTCCAATCGCCCACACAGCGCTCGGGGTCGAAGTGGATGCGCAAGTAGCGCAGCTTGCGGGCCAACTCTACGTGTTCGAGCAGCGATTCCCGGAAACTCATTCCACCGACCTACCAGCTTACCAACCTGCTGCCCACCAGGTAGATCGCCAACAACACGGCTCCGATCACTCCCTCCCACACCCAATTGGCTTGCTCGCCCCGCATCAGCGGGTTCATACCCTGGAGTTCCGCGCCGGTGAAGACGGCCAGGCCCACCAGTCCCACCGTCCAGTTGAAGATGCGACGTGGGGGCAGGTGGCCCCATATCGCTGAGTAGGCATAGAGCCCTGCCAACGCAATGAACGCGAGCGGCACACTCTTGGCCAGTCCGTCGTGGCCCGGCAGCCAGGGCAGCACCACGGCGTAGAACAGGGAGAGACCGAAGAAGGCAGCGGCTACCGGCCAGAACATCGGTCGCCAGAAGATGGCAAGGGACACGAGGATGAACAGCCCGTAGAAGCCCAACGTCACCAGCACCATCTCGATGCGTTCGCTCAGCGGGAAGGTCAGCCACCGCATCGCATCGGACTTCCGGCGACTGGCGGCCAGATAGGCAGGGATGTCGCGGGCGCGGACCGGTCCCCAATGGACGCTCCACCCCGTTCCCTGCCGCACCCGCCGGCCATCTACTCCGCAGGCAGCCAGTTGCGGCAGTACAAGCGCGTGGTGGTCCACGACTCTCCCCACACCACTGCTCTTCACGGCGGCGATCACTTTTTCGGCGGTGAAGTAGCCACCTCCCGCCGCGCACCAGACGTTGATGCCGGCCGAGTCGGCCACCAGCAGCCAGCAGTCTACCCGTCCGTCCAGTTCCCGCACCACTCGCCGCACCGTCAGGTCGAAGTTGCCTGTCACCAGCACTGGCGCTCCCTGGTCAGGCTCGCCCACCCGGTAGAGGCCGGGTTGCACCCTGGGGTAAGGGGGGATGATACGGAAGAAGACCGCCCACAGGTCTACCAGCAGCGAGCGCAGCGTGACCCTGTGGGCCAGGCGAGGGACCGGCGGCCATTCGATGGGGGCTTTTTCTTCAAGGGCGGGCCGGGCGATGAAGAGTTGCAGGCTGCTCCCCAGGTACGAGGCAACGACCCGCGAGGTAAAGCCAGCGTCGGCCAGGCGGGCAGGGAACCCGCGCAGCGCATGGGTAGTAGTGCGGGTCAGTAGCCAGGTGGCGAGGGCCAATGGCAGCCGCACGGCGGCCCACGTCAGGTATGCCAGCGTTCCCTCCGGCACAACCTCGTCGGCAATGGCGAGCCGGCCGCCAGGGGCGAGCAACCGGCGCGCCGCCCGCAGCACGTATCGTTGCTCGTCGGGTGGAAGTTCGCTGAAGACCAGCGTGCTGACGACGAGGTCGAAGGTTCCGGGAGGGAACTGGTCGGCAATGACCGAAGCATCAAGGTGGTGTAACTTGACCTTCCCCTCCAGCCCCTCAGCAACGGTGCGCTCTCGCGCCACCTCTAGCATCGCGGGCGAGGTGTCCACGCCGACGACTGTCGCGCCCCGCCGGGCCAGCATCAGTGCCAGTGTCCCGGTGCCGCAGCCGATTTCGAGGACCCTCTCGCCTGCGCGCACCGTCTCGGCGATGTGCTCCTTCACGCGCGCGTCGCGTCCCAGCGTCAGCAGCCTGATGCCACGGTCATAGTCGGCCGGGGTAGTCTCCAGCCACTTCATGAAGACGGTGGCCACGGGCTACTCCTCGTTCCTTTCCTTCTCCGTCTTCTTCTTCTCCTCCTGCCGCTCGATGAGTTCATGTATTTCCCATTCCAACTTCTGCCCGGCGGCGAGAATGTCGAGGAGTTGATCTTCGACCTCCTGATCGCCCTTGGATTGTGTACTACAATTCGTAACTCTCGCCGGGTTCGAGCACGATCGGTTCGGCAGACGTTTCGGCCTGTACCCGCTCGGCCCAGGCGTGGGGATTCTGCGCGATGACGTCAAACGTATTGTAATGGATGGGGATGACAACGCGGGGTTCGATCAACTTAACCGCCCGTAGTGCGTCGTCCGGTCCCATCGTGAAATTGTCTCCGATGGGTAGGGCGGCCAGGTCAATCTCCTCCTCGCCGATGAGACGCATGCTGTAAAAAAGCCCGGTGTCACCGGCCAGGTAGATTTTCTTGTTCTCGGTAGTCAGCAGCAGACCGCAGGGGTTGCCGCCGTAGGATCCGTCAGGCAGGCTGGAGCCGTGATGGGCGATAGTCAACTTGAGGTAACCAAAGGGGTGTTGAAACCCGCCGCCGATGTGTTGGGCATGGATGTGGGACACACCCTGGGCCTGGAGCCAGTTGCAGATCTCGAAATTGGAGATGACCAGTGCCCCGGTGCGTTTGGCGATAGTGACTGTGTCGCCAATGTGGTCGCCGTGGCCATGGGTGACCAGGATGTAGTCTGCCTCGATGGCATCGGCTGAGATGGGGGTGAAGGGGTTGCCGGTGAGGAATGGATCCACCAGGACTTGTGTGCCCCCGACGTTCAAAGCGAAAACAGAGTGTCCATACCAGGTCAGTTTGATGGTCATATTTCTTCCTCCTCATATTTACTAAATGCAATGGCGATCGTTCAAGATAACACAGGGGATGCGCTCACTCCGGATGCTGTGATGGAGAACTGAGACGAGCCTGTGCTCTCTGGTGTGGATAAGTATAGCCTATGGGCAGAGAGATGTCAATTTGCGCGTGGACTGGTGGCAATATGACATTGATAATGTCCCAGATAGGCAATCTGGGGGGTTGACAAGTAGCATGGAAATGTGGTATAGTAACACTTGGGGAGACGTTACCCTGCTACTCGATCAGACACGGGAGCGCATTGCCTGACCCGTAGACGTCAAGCACTGTGCTCCTTAGATCACTGAGTGAAAGATGAAGTTATATCAAGAGAACGATCTGGCAGAAAATGAAGAAGAGGTGAGCGGTGAGGAATGCCTGTTGGCTAAGGCGGCTGAGCAAGGCTTCGTCACGTATGATGATATCCTGACTGCTTTTCCCCAGGCCGAAGAGAACCTGGAGGAACTTGAGGACATCCTGGCTACCCTGATAGAAGCAGGCATCGAGGTAGGCACGCCGGAAGATAAGAAAAAGCAGGACGACGGGGGGGGCAAGGAAACTGAGCAGGCTGATATGATAGCCGACCAGAAAGCATATTTCGATACAATTGCAATAGATGACACGATAGGTCTCTATCTCAAGGAGATTGGACGGGTGCCGTTGCTCACGGCTGAGCAGGAGGTTATGCTTGCCAAGCGCATGGAGGCCGGTCAGATTGCCCAGGAGGAATTGAACCAGGATGGTGTCGGCCCTGAAGAACGGGCCGAATTGGGAAAGGTTGTGCAGGCCGGTTTATCTGCCCGCGAGCACCTCATTCGTGCCAATTCTCGCCTGGTGATCAGCGTGGCCAAGAGGTACATTGGCCGTGGCGTGCCCTTCCTGGACCTGATTCAGGAGGGCAACATCGGGCTTATACGTGCCGCCAATAAGTTCAACTACCGGCTGGGGCACAAGTTCTCGACCTACGCGACCTGGTGGATCCGACAAGCGGTCACGCGCGCGATCGCCGATCAGAGTCGCACCATCCGTGTACCGGTTCACATGGGGGACCAGATCAACAAATTGCTGCGGGCCGCTCACCGGCTGACGCAGGCATTGGGACGCGAACCCACCTCCGAGGAGTTGGCCGCCGCGATGGAGATTCCTACACGCAAGGCGGAGGAGATGCTGAGAGTGGCGCGCCGTCCTCTCTCGCTGGAAATGCCCACCGACAACGAGGGAGATAGTGAGTTGGGCGATTTCATCGAGGATGAGGACAGCCTTGCTCCGGACGAGGAGGTGACCGCTTCGATGTTGCGGGAGTTGCTCCAGGATATTCTGCAGGATCTCCCGCCGCGTGAAGTGCGTATTCTGCAACTGCGCTACGGGCTGGTGGATGGCGAAACGTATACTCTTGAGGAGGTGGGCAAGAAACTGGGGGTGACTCGTGAACGAGTGCGCCAGATAGAGGCCCAGGCGCTCAGCCGGCTTCGTCATCCTACGCATTCTCGCAAGTTAAAGGGTTTTCTGAAGAAGTAGCGGCCTGCTGCCGCAGTTACCCTCACCAGACCACGGAGCGAGGCCTCGGGTACGTACTCGGGGCCTCGCTCTGTGTGGGAGAGGGAATTTAGAAAGGTCTCTGTTTGCAGCCTCTTCCCTTGTGTGTTAGAATAACCAAGCGTGCTGGAGGTGTGCCAGCACGCTGATGTCCAATGTCATTGCTCCCTGTTCTCACGATCATCCTGCCACTGCTGGGCGCAGGTGGGACGCTTGGGTTAGCCCTCGTGCCCCGTGTTCGCCCCTATACTCGCTACATCGCCCTGACGGCGGTTAGCCTCACCACTGCCCTGATCCTGACGTCCAGATGGATGGAGCCAGTGGTAATGATCCCCTCCTTGTGGCAACCTTCACTGCTGTTTGGGGCCACACTGAAGCTGCAGAGTGACGCCACTGTACAGCCTTTGGCTTTAGCCCTGGCGCTGGTGACTTGTAGCGCGGCCCTCGTAGAACTCAGTCGCACGCTTGAACCCCGCCCTCAGCTCTCGGCTACATTGCTGGCTTTGCTCGCTGCCGGTCTTGTAGCCTTATGGGCGGCCAACATTCTTACACTGGTCATCAGTTGGGCTATCTATGACCTACTACAGGCCGCGGGTCACATCGCAGCCGGGGGCTCGGCGCGGACGGCTATTCGTGGCATGATCCTGGGCAGTCTAGCGACGCTGCTCCTCTGGGGTGGGACGCTACTGTCCGACGGTAGAGCGGGCAGCGAGCTGTGGTCATTAATGACTCTCGGTGGCGCGCAACTGACGCTGTGGGTAGTGGCTGGCATTCTGCGGTTGTGGATGTACCCGTTTCACCTCTCCGCTTCAGACGACCTTGACACTACTCCATCTCTCGCCGCGCCGCTTCTTCTGGGTCCTATCGTGGGCTGGGGCCTGTGGCTCCATCTCGCCACTGCAAGCGGCGGCTTTATCCCCGGCGGTACGTGGGTGCTGACCCTGGCGGCGGTCAACCTGGCCCTGGGTGGCTTCCTGGCCTGGTCTTGCGAGTCCCCGAGCCATATATTGCCGTGGATCGGGATGGCGGCAACTGGGGTGGTGCTGCTGGCCGCAGGACTGGCGGGGGAGAGCGCCGCAGCCGTCATTGCCGCTGGTAGTGTAGCCTGGGCGTTGGGAGTAGCTGTGCTCTTTCTGAAAAATGGTCTGGGCGATGGCCTGCAACGAGCGGCTCTATGGTGGAGTATCCCCTCGCTGGTCGGAGCGTTGGCGCTGCTGGGAGTTCCCCTCACGTTAGGATTTGTGATAGAGGCGACCCTGATCGGAGGGCTCACGCAGGGAGGCCACATGGGATGGGGGGGAGCGTTTTTTTTCGGGAATTTGTTCCTGGTCCCATCGCTGGCGCGTTGGCTGCTGATGATCCCTCCCCCAGCCCCTCCCCGAAGCGGGGAGGGGAGCCCCCCCCGCCCTCGCAGGGAAGGGGGCCGGGGGGTCAGGACCGTGGCGCGTGGGGTCGGGCTGGGATTGCCGGCGCTGCTGCTGATTGTGGCTGGCCTGCACCCGTCGCTCCTGGTCGGTGATGTTCCGGTTCCCTCGCTGAGCCTATTATTCGCGATGCCGGGCCTGATGGGGTGGTTGTTGTGGGCGGTCTCGCTCGCCTGTGGGGGAGTGCTTGCCTGGCAGGAAGGAGCCTTACGCCCCAGGATAGAACTGTTGCTCAGCGCGATTTATGATTTGTTGCATCTAGAGTGGCTCTATAGCGCGGTGGCAGGGGCATTGGATCGGGGGGTGAGCGTGCTCCGGGTAGCCGACGAAGTAACGGGAGGCGCCGGGGCACTGCTGTGGTCGTGGTTGCTGTTCCTCCTTCTCCTGCTGGTATTGGGTGGGTTGTGATGCCAACGCTGGTAGACCTCTTGGCGCGCGTTTCATTCCTGGCCGCGATGCCTGCTGTGGCTGGTGTACTTGTCACAGCCGGACTCTTGGTCGTCAGCCGAGAGTGGCGGCTGAACGTAATCGCCCTCGCCGTGCAGTACTTTTTCGTGGTATTGCTGTTGACCCGGCTGATCCGGCTGGAGGTGGCCGCTGTCAAGGGGTTGATCGGGTGGATGATTTGCATGGTGTTCTACTTGACCGAGCGGCGGGCCAGTGTACTTGAGCAGTCCCCGGCTGCTGAAGGCACGGCGGTTTCGAGGCGCTGGCCCCGCTGGGTTATGTCGGCTCGAGCGTCGTTTTCCCTGCTAGCTGGGCTGTTAGTCTCCGTGGCGGCGTACACAGCCGCGCTGCGTATTCCCTTGCCCGAAGTCCCAACCGACATCACGCTGGCCTGTTACCTGTTGGTCGGGCTTGGACTGTTGCTGATTGGGCTGAGTGAGGCACCGATGCAGGTGGGGGTAGGATTGCTAACTTTTCTATCGGGTTTTGACCTTTTCTACGTTGCTCTGGAGCCAAGCCTGGCAGTGACCGGGCTGCTTGGTGCCGTTAGTTTTCTCATTGCGTTGGCAACAGCCTATCTAAGAGTAGCTCAGATTGCCGCTGGCGGTGAGGAGAGGAACCCGTGATCGCAGGGCCTCTTTTGCTGCTGATCCTTCCGCTGGCGATGGCAGGTATCGTGTACATCCTGCTCCGGTGGAAATCCTTGTCGGCACTGCTGGCCGTTGGCACGGCGTTGGTGTTGGGTATCGTGGTCGGCACGCTGCCGCTGGATCAACCGGTGCGTTTTTGGGGAGGCCGTGAGATCGCGTTGGGCGAGGTGGTGACCTTATTCGGACGCGAGTTGATCCTGGATCAGGCCGACCGGATGGCGATGGCGTTCCTGTTCTTTACATCCGCTGGTCTTTTTTTCTTGGCGTGGCACAGTGCGCCGCATTCTTTGCTCTTCCCGATGGGCCTGAGCATGCTCAGCCTGCTGAGTGGGGCGTTGCTGATCCGACCTTTTATCTATGCTGCCCTGCTCATTGAGATTGCCGCTGCTCTCTCCGTATTTGCACTGCAAGCTGAGGGAGGGGCACCCACTCGAGGTGGGCTGCGCTACCTGACGTTCACCACCCTCGCTCTGCCTGGGTTGTTGGTCACCCACTGGCTGCTGGAGCGGTATACGCTGACGCCGGACGATACGGGATTGCTCAGTATGGCCGCTACCTTGTTGGCCCTCTCATTCGCGTTGCTGTTGGGTGTTGTGCCTTTCCACACCTGGGTGCCGGCTGTCGCCGGCGACAGTGTGCCTCTGGCAGGCACTTTTGTTCTCACCGTCGGCAATGGGGCAGTCTGGTTCCTGCTGCTTGATTTCCTGGAAACCTATCCCTGGCTCAGCAGCCATCCTCGTTTTATATCCCTCGTCTTCAGCGCAGGTGTGGCGATGGTTGTTGTGGGGGGGTTGCTTGCGCCATCTCAGCGTCGTCTGGGACCGCTGATAGGGTACGCTGTGTTGGTAGATAGCGGCGCTGCACTCATCGCCCTCGGAATGAATAGCAAGCTGGGGTTGACGCTGACCCTCCTGTCGCTGTTGATGCGTCCCTTTGGTCTGGCCCTCATGGCAACCAGCCTGAGTGGTCTGCGGGCGCACAGTGGCGGTGATGATGATTTCGATGCGCTGCGCGGGTTGGGGTGGAAAGCGCCGTGGAGTACGGCAGCGCTGATCTTCGGGGGGCTTTCGGTTGCAGGGTTGCCGGTCAGCGCTGGCTTCGTCTGGCGCTGGGCCCTCTGTCGCGCACTGGCGCCATCCAGCCCAGGCTCCGCGTTGCTTCTCCTCCTGGCGGGATTGGGCGTGATGGTCGGTGTGTGGCGAGGACTGTCCGTTCTCCTGGTGCGCCCCCGCTCACCGGAGAATTGCAGTGTTATCTCCTTGGGCTCCTCTGAAAGTTGGCTGACGGCGGTAGTCGTGACTATCGCAATACTGAGCTGCATTGGGGTTGGGCTCTTCCCACAGGCCCTTGCGCCGCTGGTGGTCCGCCTGGTGGAGACCTATACTTTCTTCACCCCTTGAGTGGTTTCGGCGATGGACCTGTTTGAGCACAGCCGGCAGGAGCAAATCCGCCGCGAAGCGCCACTGGCGGCGCGCATGCGCCCCCGCACCCTGGGCGAGTTCGTCGGCCAGGAACACATCGTCGGCAAGGGGCGGTTGCTGCGCCGCGCCATCGAAGCCGACCGCTTGTTCTCCTCGCTGATCTTTTGGGGACCGCCGGGCACCGGCAAGACGACGCTGGCGATGATCGTCGCCAATACAACCGCCAGCCACTTCGAGACTATCAGCGCTGTGCTGGCGGGCGTGGCCGACCTGCGGCGCATCATCAGGGGAGCCAAGGAACGGCGCGGGATGTACGGGCGGCGCACGATCCTGCTCGTAGACGAGATCCACCGTTGGAACCGGGCCCAGCAGGACGCATTGTTGCCCCATGTCGAGGATGGCACCGTCGTGCTCATCGGCGCGACGACAGAGAACCCCTACTTCGAGGTCATCGCGCCCCTGGTGTCCCGTTCCCGCGTGTTCCAGTTTAAGCCGCTCGCCGATGACGAGGTGGTGACGATTCTGCGCCGCGCCCTGGCCGACTCCGAGTTTGGCTATGGTGCTCGCAACGTCCAACTCGACGATGATGCGCTGGATCACCTGGTGTGCATCGCTGGCGGCGACGCTCGGGCCGCGCTCAACGCGCTGGAGTTGGCCGTGGAGAGCACGCCACCCGATGAAAACAGGAATGGCGTTGTCCACATCACGCTGGCTGTGGCCGAGGACTCGATCCAGCGGCGTGCGCTGCGCTACGACAAGACGGGCGACGAGCATTACGACACCATCTCCGCCTTCATCAAGTCGGTGCGCGGGAGCGATCCCGACGCGGCGCTTTACTGGCTGGCCAAGATGGTCGCCGCTGGCGAAGACCCCCGCTTCATCCTGCGTCGGCTCTACATCCTGGCGGCGGAGGACATCGGACTGGCCGATCCTGACGGAATCGTGGTCGTCAACGGTTGTGCCCAGGCCTTCGAATGGGTGGGGATGCCGGAGGGACAATATCACCTGGCGCTGGCGACGCTCTACCTGGCCACCGCGCCCAAGTCCAACTCGGCGGGGGCCTACTGGGGGGCGTTGGCGGAGATCGAGGAGCACGGGGCCGGGCCGGTGCCGCTCCACCTGCGCGACAAGAGCGATGTCTTCCACGGCGCGCTGCGCGAACACTACAAGCGCACGCTGGGCGAACACGAGGGGTACAAGTATCCCCACGCCTACCCCAATGGGTGGGTGGAGCAGCGCTATCTGCCGGAGGGAGTCGAAGGCGGGTGGTTCCAGCCCAAAGGGCACGGCTACGAGCGGAAGATCATCGAGCGGCTGAAGAAGTGGAAAAAAGTGAAACGTAAAACGTGAAACGTAATCTTTACGCCTTACGTTTTACGCATTACGGCCACCTACCGCAGCACCCGCGCGTCCCTCACGCGCTTCGTCACCCCCACCTCGTCCAGATGCTCCAGAAGCCCCTGCGCGTACTTGCGGCTGGCCCCAAACATGTCACGTGTCTGAGCCAGGGTGATGTTCCCTGCCTGCTCGATGTGTGCGTGGATGCGAGCCACCATTTCCTCGTAAGTCTCGGGCAGGAACAGGACCTCCGGCGAGACTTGCACCAGGTCGCCCTGGTCTACCAACACGCTCAGCACTTCCTCCCCCACTGCGGCGACGCTTTCCTTGAATGAAGGAGTAGTATAGGGTTGGCGGTGGAAACGGGCCAACAGCGTGTTTACCCGCTGCTGCTGCTCGGGGTTGAAGCGCACGGTGTGGGATGGGAGCCGGACGGTAGCCCCTTCGTCTACGATTAACCCCTCAGCGGCGGCACGGGCTACTACCGCGTTGAAGACCTTTGTCTCCAGCCTGAGCCCGCTGCGCAGGGCCTCGCGGCCCATCCCTGCCCGCAAGGGGAACTTCTGATGGTAGGCGGAAAGTTCGCGAGAGATACGGCCAGTCAGGGTGGACCACCAGATGCCAGTGGCAAGCAACTGGTTGCTGGATGCTAGTTGCTGGATGCTGGATGCTGGATGCTGGATGCTGATCTGGGAGCCCAGAAGGATCACCTGGCCTTCGTCCAGCAGTTGGCGCAGGGCTTCCGGGGCGGTCTCGTCCAGGCCGCTGGCGGAGAGCAGTTCACGAGCGGGGGCGGAGCCACATCGTTCGAGGGCTTGTAGCAACATCTCGGCCGGGCTGCCCTGGGCCAACGTTTCCAGGCGGGCCAGCACCTCAGGGCGGAAGCGGCGGTGCTTGTGGCCCGGGTGAGGGTCCACGACAACGCCCCCGCCCACGGTCGCGGGGGGCGAGGGGACGCGGACGATGAAGCGGTCCCCTCTGACCAGTGGTACCGACTCCTGGAGTCGCAGTTGCGCCCAGCCAGATTGCCCCGGCGGCAGTTTGTCCTGGCCCAGGAGGCGCACGCGGGCCATGGTCTCAGCCGCGCCGGAGAAGAACTTGAGTTGTGCGTTGTGGCGCAACGGGCGCTGCGCCTGCCCTGAGCCTGGTCGAAGGGTGTCGGGCAGGTAGCGCAACCCCACGTCTACCAGCGCTGTGGGATGCAGCCAGCCGGGGGTAGTGACGACGTTGCCGCGCTTGAGGTCAGCCTTGCTGACGCCGCTGAGGTTCATCGCCACGCGGCTGCCTGGCACCGTTCGTTCGACCTTCTGCTTGTGCGTCTGTAAGCCACGCACGCGGGCCTTTAACCCTTGGGGCAATACCTCGACTTCTTGCCCCACCTCGAAACAGCCGTCGGTGAGGGTACCGGTGACAACGGTGCCGAAGCCGCTGATGGTGAAGACGCGGTCTATAGGCAGCCGGGGCCGTCCCCGGTCACGGCGGGGTTCGACCTGGGAGAGCGTTTCCTGTAGCGCTACCAGCAATTCGTCCAGGCCCTGCCCGGTGCGGGCAGAGACGGGGACAATGGGAGCGCCCTCCAGCACCGTCCCCTCCAGCGTCTCGGACACGTCGGCAGCAACCAACTCAACCCACTCTCCACTTTCGTCTTCGCTTTCGGCCAGGTCCAGCTTAGTCAAGGCAACGACCCCTGTACTGATCCCCAACAGGTCAAGGATGGCCAGGTGTTCCCTGGTCTGTGGCATCACACCCTCGTCGGCGGCGACGACAAGGAGGGCGGCGTCAATGCCACCCACGCCTGCCAGCATATTCTCGATGAAGTCTCTGTGCCCAGGCACGTCCACGATGCCAACCGGTTCACCGTTGGGAAGCGTGACCCAGGCAAAGCCCAGGTCTATCGTCATCTCCCGTTCCTTCTCCTCGCGGAGTCGGTCGGGGTCAATGCCGGTGAGGGCATGAACGAGGGTGGACTTACCGTGGTCTACGTGACCGGCAGTGCCAATGACGTGCATATCGCCTGCTACTCCTGCTGCTCGCTGCGCAGAATTGTCAGTTGTTCATCAACCGGTGAGGAGAAGGACTCATATAGGTCCTGAGCGGCCTTGAGTAGACTGGTGGCGTTGGCACGGCGGGTCTCCCAGAGGGTGTCCAGTTGAGCACGAAACAGCTTAATAATGGGCGGCAGCGAGTCTATGTGCTTCAGGAATTCAGCATTGGTCTGTTCTTGTCCTCGCCAGCGCTCTTCGATGATTACCGCTCGTTTTTTCTGCTGCTTCAACCGCGCCGTCTGCCATTCTTCCCATCGTTGCTGGATTTGCTCCTCGGCCAGGCGCTGTCTTTCGGCCATCTCGTCCTGGCGCCTTTCTATGCGCACTTTGAACTTCTCAAGAGCACTGAGTGCCCGCTTGACCAGTTGCTGTTGCTCAACGAAGCCTTGCGTCTGCGCTCGTACCCGCTCCAGTTCCTGAGCCACCTGCTCCCCCTGATCCAGATACTGTCTCATTTTCTGTTCGCGCTGGAAGTCGGAGATGCGCAGTTCTTCGATGGGTTGCTCGTACTTTTTTGTATCCTGGATGGCCTCTTCGATGCGGGCTCTTTGCTTCTGGAGGTTCTCCTCCAGGAGTGGAAACTTTGTGGCCAGGGCTTCGATTCGCCTGCGCAACTCCGGGATATCGCTCTCCACCTCGGTGATGCGCTGGTTATCAGCGCGCCGTTGCTCTTCCAGGAAGGTGACGGACTTTAAGCGATCGTCGGAGCGTTTGCTCAGGTCGGCTACGGCGACTTCCACGTGCTGGAGGGCTTCGCTCAACCGCTGATTCTCGGCCTGGCGGGCGTTCAAATCCTCGTCATAACGGGGTAGAACGCGCAGTTCTTTCTCCAGCCGGTTCAGATTGACGGTTAGCGTCTTGTACTCCATCCGACGTAGCCGCTCGGACTCGGCACGTTCCTTTCGCCGTGTTTCTTCACGCTGATTCATCTGGAGAATCAGTTCGGTCTTGTAGTTCGAGACCATCTGCTCGAACTCAGCCACTCGAGATAGTACGCCGTGGACGCCCGCTAATGAGGTTTGCAGTTCCTGGATCTGAGCCACCTGTTGAGCCAATTGCTGTTCTTGCCCCTGCACCCGTTCCTGCAATGCGGCAATTGTGGCTTTATCCTTGAGACGCTCGTCGTCCAGCCACTTGAGTGTCTGCATCGCCTGGGTCAGATCCATCGTCTGAGTCACGTTCATCGCCATCGTTACACCCCCGGATGAGTTTAGTGGTACTGATTATAACATCATTCTACCCCAATTGGGGTGATTTAAGAACTCAAAATAGGACACGGATAGTCACGGATCAGACGGATTTTCACTGATTTCTCTGTGTTTATCCGTACAATCACGTTTCGGAACATTTTCATTTGACTTGACAGGGGGCTGCGCCTTTCCACGTGCTCTCTGCCGCACTGCCTCGAAGAGGATCACCGCCGTCGCCACTGCCGTGTTCAGCGACTCAACTCCCACGGCCATCTGGATGGAGACCCGCCCCTGCGCGAGCGCCCGAGCCCGCTCCCCTGCCCCGGTTGCCTCGCCTCCCACGATGAGTGCCACCGGTCGCGTCCAGTCCACCGCCGTGTAGAGCGTCTCGCCGCTGGCCGCTGCCATCCACACGTCGCAGCCGGCCACCGCCTCGGCGATGGTCTCCCACCTGAGCGCCGCCACCGGGAGGCGCAGATGTGCTCCCGTTGCCGCCCGCACCACCTTGGGGTTGCTGGCATCCACCGTGCCAGGCGCCAGCAGCACCTGCTCCACCCCCACCGCGAGCGCCGTGCGCAGGATAGCGCCCAGGTTCCCCGAATCCCGCACGCGATCGAGGATCAGCGTGAGAGTAGGATGCTCGGGGCGCGGGAGATTAGGGATAGGAAGCACGGCCAGGACGCCCTGGGGGGTCTCAGTGTCGGAGCAGGCGGCTATCACTGGCTTGCCCACAATGTAACAGGAAACGTTCATCTCGCAGAGCGTTTCCAACAGTCTGCCACCTCGCTCGTCTGCTTCTACTGGCTCGGTGTAGAAAACGTAAACGGGAGGAACGCCAGCACGAACAGCCTCCTCGACGAGCCGTACTCCCTCGAAGACAAAACGGTGTTCTCGCTGACGAACGCGCCGCCGGCCCTGCAACGCCCGCACGTATCTGACTTTATCGTTTTTCAGGCTGGTGATCATCCCCGATAGGCTAAAGGGCCGTAGGGTAACCCACGGCCCTTATCTTTCAATCTCTCACAGATTTTCCACCGGCGCGACTAATGCGGCGGGATACGCAAGACCTGCCCGACATAGATGCTGGATGTGTTGGCGATACCGTTGTATTGCGCCAGGTGCAGATAACTCATGTTATAACCCAGTGCAATGCGGAACAGATTGTCGCCGGGTTGTACCGTGTAGGTGGTCTCGCCCGTGGTCGGCGAGGGTGCCTGACCGCCTGGTGAGGGGATAGTCAACGCCTGCCCCACATAAATCAGGGTTGGGTTGGCAATGCTGTTGGCGCTGGCGATCGCCTCCACCGTAGTGGAGTAATGCAGTGCGATGCGAAACAGGTTCTCGCCCGGCTGGACTACGTGCGTAACCTGGCCTGTGGGAGACGACGTCGGAGTCGGCGCAGGGGTAGTGGAAACCGGTGTGGTGAAGACCAGCGTAGGCTCGGGCGTGGCAGGCGCGGTTGTCGGGGCCGGGGCTGGGGTCGGTGTAGACGTGGGCGGCAGCGCGGTGGGCGTTTCGGCCGTCGAGGCTTCCCCTGCCATCTGGGTTGCCCGGGCCGACTCCGCGAGCGCTGTGGCCATCATATCGGGCGTTCCCTCCTCCGTCTGGACGGCCTCCGCACCGCTTGCTGGGGTCGTCGTCACATCGGGAGCCACTGACCTGTAGCAGCCAGTCACCAGGCCCAGTACAATCAACAGGCATATCGTGCTGAGGTACAGAGAGGGACGGGGTTTCTTCACCTTCATGAGATTACCTCCTTCGTATGTGCAACGCGCTGTGCACTTTACATAGTACCACAATAATCCGGTGACGTCAAGCAGTAAACGTGAAGCCGTGAAGCGAAGCTATCCACCTTCCTGAATGTGGAGATACTGCTCCAGGTAACGATAATCAGGCGTCAGTTTGCCCTGATAGACGATGACTGCCCGCTTAATCTCCGGCGGCAGAGCCAGTTCCTCGAAGGGCACCGAGTAGTCGGCCTGCGCGACGGCAGGGACGTACTTCATCAACACGCCGCTGAAATATTCCGAGGCATCGCAGGGCAACTCGCTGGGCAGGATGTCCACGGCCAGCACAACCGGTCCCCACCCCTCAAACCCGTCAACCGCGCGATCCTCGGAGGGATCGTAGACGAAGACAGGGTCGCCGGGCTCGGTACATTTGACTGTACACTCGATGGCCCCCTCGATGTCGCAACTGACGTCGCCGATGACCCGCAGGCGTGGTGGCTCCGCCCCCCCATATAGTTGTTTCAGGTCCGCCTTCGTCACCAGCCGGGGATACTTCGCCTCCCAGTAGATACAGTTGACCAGCAGGGTCAGGTGGGGGAGGTAGGTGTGGAACGTAGAGCGGTACTTCTCGGGATGGTCATAATAGTCCTGCAGTTCGAAGCGATCCTCCGGGGAGATGGGCTCCACGGTGTGCTCTTCCTTGAACACCACTTTGTAGACAGCGTCGCGGGCATAGTCGCCGCTCTCGGCCACGGCAGCGACCTCCTGGGGTTCGATCTCCCGCCCCGGCAGCAATTCGATGATTTCGTCCGCTCCACGGAAAACGTTCCCATACCCGGCGAAGCCGCAGATGAGGGAGGTAATCGGCTCCAGCAGCCCCTCCCGCGTAATGCGTTCCCCGACCGCCGATACCGCTGCTTTCGCTTCGGTCAGGCTCTCGTACTGGCGGGCCTGGTGCAGGTCGCTGAAGGGGTTGGGGATGCCCTCCCAGTTCAGCCGCTGCCCCAAGGCCCACAGTGTGTCAATCATTCCCGCCAACCCGGCATGACGACCGAAGAAGATCAGCCGTCGCCCTCGCTCATCGGTCACCTTCTCGTAATCAATCAATTGGCACCCCAGCTCCAACAGCGAAGAGAGCATAGGCATGTTGTACGGCTGGCCTTTGATAACGTGAGCGAAGAATACATAGGTGTGGCCTGGATGGAGGAAATGGGCAGGGATCTCCTTGATGGCGAACACGACCGGGCAGGAGGAGAGGTCCTCCTCGACTCGAGCGCCGGCCTGCGCGAACTCCTCGTCGCGGAAGACGCGGATCTCCGACGGCTGTACCCACACCTCGATGCTGTGCTCTTCCCGCAGTTGACGCACGTGTTCCGGGATGATGGGTACGCGGCGCTCCCATACGCTCTTGTCTTCACGGCGAATTCCAATACGCATGTTCATCTTTTCCTCCTGGATTTGGATTGCTCCTGAACTATCGCGCTACTCTTTCGGGACCATCTCCACGGCGCGAGTGAAGGCTCCGTGGGCCACTGCCAGCGCATATTCCTGATAGCACACAGAACGACTCCAACTCGGTTTGTAGATACGGGATGTGTGAGGCGTATTGCATATTGCGTGTTGTGTGAGGAGCTAGCTCACGTCCAGAGGAAAGTATACGCACAATGTGTTTATTCGCAAGTCCCCTCGCGGCCTGTGCTCGTCGTCGTGCGTGGTCTCACATTCCCCGATCAGGCCGGCGACCGGGCGAACAGCGCCAGGAACTCGGCCAGCACAATAGCGGTAGCGCCCCAGACTTTGTGCTGGCCCACGGCGTAGAAGGGGACGTGCAGGGCCGCTCCGCGCCAAGTCCAGTCTTCCTCGCGCTGCGTCGCCGGATCCAGAAGCAGGTGCAAAGGGACCTCCAACAGCTCGGCCACCTCCCTGGGATCGGGATGAAAGGCGGGGCGTTGGGGTGCGTAGGCGACAAAGGGGTGAATGATGTTGTTGCTGGGCGGGATGTAGAGAGGCGTGAGGGAACCGAGAAGCTCCAGTCCGCCGGTGGCAATGCCAATCTCCTCCCGGGTCTCACGCAGCGCGGTGCCCTGGAGCGAAGCATCCCCTTCCTCCCACCCGCCTCCGGGCAGCGAAATCTGGCCGCTGTGGTGATCCAGGACGGACGTGCGCACGGTCAGCACCAGGTGAAGCACGCCGCGGACAAGGTACAGCAGCAGCAGGACTCCTGCCTGCCGGGGCTCGACGCCGGGGGGCGGACCGAACGGGCGCGGACGTGGAGCCATCGTGATCTGCGCCCTGGGGCCAGGCAGCGGGCCACGCATCGCGGCGCGGACACGCTCAATGGTCGGAACGGTGGCGATGCTATCTGCATGAACCGAGTTGACGTACATGCATTGGTATACCGATTCTAAGTGGAGTAATACCTGGATTGACTGACAAATCTCCATTCGGACGCAGATTAGCGCAGATTCACGCTGATCCGCGCTGAAAATCAACAAAATCTGCGTTTTTCCGCGTTGATCTGCGTCCTATTCTTGCCTCCCATTCGGATAGTCAGCGTTTTGTCAGTCAGCCAGGGAGTATACCATAAATACGCAGTGGGTACAACAATAGCCAGGCTTGAAACCCGTTCGAGATCCAGATTCCAAGAGTTTGCGTGAAACAGAGAGATGGGTATACTAAGTAGGAGCGTGCACTACGAACCCAAATTCGGCTCTAACGGGTCTATCTCATGACGTGAGGTGATAAAATGACCAACCCAGTGGCCCAAAAGGTAGAATACGACCTAAAGTCGTTCAAGCTGCCGTATCTGGCGGGGCCGTTGCTGCGCCTGTTCGTGGCGCTGCTGGAAAGCCCGCTGCGCGGTTTGCTGATCCCCAGCTTGCTTCGCAACGCCGGAATCACCCGGCTACGGGAGCAACAGATTGATGAACCGCCCACCCTGCATCCGATATCCTTCAGGGGTACGCTGGCCTCCAAGGCGGGGAGTGTACCGAAGGACGAACTGCCCGGCCCACCTGCCAGACCTGGGCTCGGCTTCCGCTTCGCTACCGCGCACGACTACGCCAGGGCGTACCGGGAAGGGAAGACCACCCCGGATGAAGTGGCGCGCAAGGTGCTGGAGGCAATTGAAGCCAGCAATGCCGCCGACCCGCCTCTCCGCGCCATCATCGCCGTGGATCGCGAGGATGTGCTGAAGCAAGCCAGGGCAGCCACAAAGCGCATCGAGAACGGACAGGCCTTGAGCGTCTTCGACGGCGTGCCAGCGGTGGTGAAAGACGAGGTGGATATGGTGCCGTACCCCACCACAGTGGGCACCGCCTTCCTGGGGAAGTCCCCGGCGAAGGAGGATGCCACGGTGGTGGCACGCATGCGAGCGGCGGGCGCGTTGCTAATCGGCAAGGCCAACATGCACGAGATTGGCGTTGGGGTGACTGGTCTGAACCCCCACCATGGAACAGCCCGCAACCCCTATAACCCCGACCATTACACCGGGGGCAGTTCGAGCGGCCCGGGCGCGGCGGTGGCCTCGGGGCTTTGCCCAGTCGCCATTGGAGCGGATGGCGGCGGTTCGATTCGCATTCCGTCATCGTTCTGCGGGCTGGTGGGGCTGAAACCCACCTTTGGACGGGTGAGCGAGTTTGGGACCGCACCGCTGTGCTGGAGCGTCGCCCACCTGGGGCCGCTGGCGGCCACCGCTACCGACGCTGCCCTGGCCTTCGGCGTTATGGCCGGCCCCGATCCCAAAGACCCCATCTCTCTGCACCAACCTGCGCCCGCCCTGGGGGGCTGGGACAACCTGGATTTGAGCGACCTGACCCTGGGGGTGTACTGGCCATGGTTCCGGCACGCCAGTGCCGATATGGTGTCGGCCTGCGAATCGTTGCTCGAGGAGCTTGAGAATGGGGGAGCCAAGGTGCACGAGATCGTAATCCCCGACCTTGAGAATGGGCGGGTAGCGCACCTGATTACGATTGCCGGGGAGATGACCCAGGCGCTGGGCCGCACCTACGCCGACCACCGCCGCGAGCACGGCCTGGACGTGCGCATCAACCTGGCGCTGGCGCGCGAATTTACCGCCCGCGATTACATCCAGGCCCAGCGAGTGCGCACCCAGATGATGGCCAATTTCAACCGCGCCCTGGAACAGGTGGATGCGATCATCACTCCGACCACCGGGATGCCCGCCCCCGCCATCCCCAAGGCTGCTCTGCCGCACGGCGAGTCCGACTTGACCACGCTGACCGAGATCATGCGTTTCGCGACGCCCGCCAACCTCACCGGGCTGCCCGCCATCTCCTTCCCGGCAGGCTACAACGACACCGGGCTTCCAATCGGCATGCAGGCCATGGGTCGCGCCTGGCAGGAACCCACCCTGCTACGCCTGGCGCTGGCCGCTGAACAGGCAGTGGAACGGCAAGCGCCGCGGGTGTATTATGAGATGTTGGAGGCGAAGTGAGGAAGGGAGCTTTGGAGAAGGAGTGGGTCCGTCAGACTCTCGACGCCCTGGGACATGTCTATCACGTTCAGCCCTCTCTGGCCAGTGCACTGGGCACGCCCGACTACGTCTTCTTCGCCGACGAGCCCGCTACCGGCTGTATGGGTGACAGAGGAGGAGGTCTAGATTGTCGAGGAGAAGGCGCGGTGATATGTCCAAGGGAGTTGATCCGCCCTTGCTTCCTGAGCCGGAATCGTGTATAATAAACCCATAATCGTATACAGTGTCCCTTCTCCGACCCATTGCCCCTAAAGGCCGAACCTACGGGGGATGGGCGACAGGGTGTGGCTGGAAACGGCCACGCCTCCCGTGCTT
>CAYPOY010000031.1:0-25647 GCA_964412395.1 uncultured Anaerolineales bacterium
GGTTCTGGGCTGTGACTGACCCGCAGGTAATACAGGCCGTGGTGGATGAGATGGCTCTCAAGCGGAACCTGATCATCGCCGACGGCCACCACCGCTACGAGACGGCGCTCAACTACCGGGACGAGATGCGGGCGAAGTGCCCCGACGTCTCCCCCGACGCCAACTTCAACTATCGGCTAGTGACGCTGGTGAGCATGGAGGACCCCGGCCTGGTGATTCTTCCCACCCATCGTCTCATCCACTCCTACGGGCGGATGGGCGGGCAGGAGACACTGGAGCGGGCGAAGGAGTACTTCAAAGTGGTGCCGGTGGCGGATCGGGCGGCTCTGGAGACGACGCTGGCGGGGGCCAAGCCGTCGCATCCCCGCTTCGGCTTCTACGACGGGACCTATGCCGCACTCACGTTGCAGGACCCGGCGGTGCTTGAGCGACTGTTGCCGGACCGCACCCCCGACTGGCGCTTGCTCGACGTTGCAGTGCTCCACGAACTGTTCATCGAGCGGGTGCTGGGGGTTGACAAGGCGGCGGTCGAGCGCAAGGAGAACATCGAGTACCTGCGCGACCCGCAGATGGGATACGACGCGGTGGACCGGGGCGAGGCAGAGTTCCTGCTGGTGATGAACCCGACGCGGATGGAGCAGGTGCGGGCCTGCACCGGTGCCGGCGAGAAGATGCCTCAGAAATCCACCGACTTCTACCCCAAGGTCATCAGTGGGCTGGTGATGATGCCCATCAGCGCGGAAGAGCGGTTGTAGCGCTGGTGGAGAACACGGATTTCAGGACATCAACGGATTAAGAAGACGCGGAACAGCCCCGGTGAGCAAAAAGCCGCCGGGGCTGTCTCACTCATTACGTTTCACGTTTCGCGCATTATCTCACCTACGGCAGTCGGAATTGGAAGCCCCTGGCGACTGCGGTCCTCTCAATCCTCCTGCATGAACTTCCCGTAAGCGCCCTGCCATAGAGTTGGTTTGCGGGTCATCTGCTTGATCTTGACGTCGGCAAAGTGGGGCATCAGTCGAGCCAGGACCGCCGGCAGATAGTCCCACTGGCCCTCGTAGATGATGACGCTCAGTTCATCGGTGGTGGGTTCCAGCCAGCGCCATTGTTCGCGAAAGCGTTCGGCTTTCATCCAATAATCACGCTTCTCCCAGGCATCAATGGTCCGGTCAACGGTGTCGGCGATACCGTGCAGGGAGAAGACGATGATAGCAGCCAGGTCTTTGGCCTCGTTGTCCAGGTGCGGCTTCTGGCTCAGACGGCGCAGTGCCTCGGCGACGGTGCGGCGATGTTGGTTGCGGACATTGCCCGGTCTTTCGGTAGAGACGATTCGACTCATCTACTCGTATACTTCTGGGTTCACACAGTACGGCAACCGTGCCCCCCGCAGCCCCGCCAGCAGGTTCTCCGCCGCCATCACCGCCATGCGCTCCCGCGTCGTGACGGTGGCGCTGCCGATGTGGGGAACGACGATGCAGTTGGGCAGCGCCAGCAGGGGATGGTCGGGTGGAAGCGGCTCCGGATCGGTCACGTCCAATGCCGCCGCCGCGATCCATCCCTCCTGCAGCGCCCGCACCAGCGCGTCCGTCTCCACTATCGGCCCTCGGGCGGCGTTGATGAGCACCGCTGTCGGTTTCATCCGCCGCAGCGCCTGCTCGCCGATGAGATGGTGAGTCTCGGGGATCAGTGGGCAGTGCAGGCTGACGAAATCGGCCTCGGCCAGCAGGTCATCCAGCGGGATGTACTCCAGGCCTAGTTCCGCCTCCACGCCAGTCTTGCGGACGCGGTCGTGGTAGAGAACCCGCATCGTGAAGCCCCGTGCGCGCCGGGACACCGCTGTCCCGATGCGGCCCAGGCCGACGATCCCCAGCGTCGCTCCCCAGACGTCCGCCCCCAGGAGGCCCAGCGGCTCCCAGGTGTGCCACCGCCCGGCCCGCACCTTCTCGATTCCCTCGGGGATGCGCCGCGCGCTCGTCATCAGCAGGGCGAAGGCCATATCGGCCGTGGCCTCGGTCAGCACGCCGGGGGTGTGGCCTACGGGGATGTCCCGGGCTGTGGCGGCCTGCAGGTCTACGTTATCCACCCCCACTGCGTACTGGCTGATGACGCGCAGGCGGTGGCCGGCGGTGATGACCTCCGCGTCAATGGGGTCGGTCAGCAGGCAGAGGAGCCCGTCGCAGCCCGCCACCTCCCGCAGGATGATCTCCTTGGGCGGGGGCAGTTCCCCCTTCCAGAGGCGCACCCGGCAGGCCTGCCGGATCATCTCCAGGCCAGCATCAGGGATGCGGCGGGTGATGTAGATGGTTGGTTTCTCGTTCAACGTGGTGATCATTAGACTCACCCGATAGAAGGTTGGGCCTTGGCCCAAAGAGACCTGGGGTCTATGCGCACAATTTCCTCGATCCGGTCAAAGTGCCGGTTTGTGGAAATGATCTTGGTCAGGCCGTGGTTGCACATTACGGCAACGTGGATCAGATCACGGGCCCGGATGCCCTGGGGCGCATACTGTCCGAAGAGGTCAACGGCCATGCGCACGTCAGTCGGGCTCACCGCGTAGACGATGGGCACCAAGTCCAGCAGACTGGTCGCCATCGTCAGGCCTATCTCCCACCGTTGCAGTTCACCGTATCGGTACAGGATCTCCTGGATGCATTCAACGTCAATAGCCGCGGCCAGCCGTTCCTCGGCTATCTCCGTCATCACCCAGACACACGCTTCTCTGTAGGGATGAGCCTGGCCGGCGGCGTACATCGGCACGTTCACGTCGAGCAGAGCGGGGTGGTTGTTCACGCCGTGGCCCCCCGGATGATCTCATCTTCCATTTGCTCCCAGTCGGCTACGGGAGACTCCAAGGAAAGGAGACGTTGAAGTGCTTTCCGCCGCCGCTCGCGGTCTGCATCTTGGAAGTATACTTTTTCCACAGCATCGCGGATGAGCGCGCTCAGGGGCTTGCTCAGTTCCTCCGAAAAGCGAGAGAGGGTCTCATATTGCTCCTCCGTCAGGACAGCCTGGACCCGGCGAGTGTATACGGCCATGCTCACACCTCCACAGGTAGTATTCAAACAGTGGTATCAATATGATACTACCGATGGCGGTAACTGTCAACCTGGGATACCAGGCAGGTCAGTCGGCGGCCCTGGCGGGCATGCCCCTTCCCCCTTCCTGTTCCGGGAACCGGGTCAACACCGTCGCCTCCACCGGCAGCGCGACCCGTTTGCCGCGCAGCAGTGCCTCCTCGAGGGATTTGCCGCCCAGGGGAAAGATGGCGATGGGGGTCTCGGGGACGTTGTATCGTTTTCCGACGAGCGCCAGTCCCAGCAGGTACCCTTCGACGTCAATAGAGCAACTGGTGACGTGGCCGATGAGTTGCCCTTTCCGGTTGACCACTGGGTCGCCGGTGTGCGGACGACGCATGCCTTTTTGGTTGACCCGGAAGCGGATCACCTCCCGCGTGCGGCTCTCCTCGCGTGCCAGCAGCGCATCTCGCCCGACGAAGAAGGGCTTGTGGTACTTGACGTAACCGGGGAAGCCTGCTTCAATGGGGGAGATATCGAATGGCCCGGCCAGTTCGTGTCCATAGAGTGGCAGTCCCACCTCGGTGCGCGTCGAGTCGCGGGCCGCCAGCCCTGTCGGCTTCACGCCGAAGGGTTTCCCCGCCTCCAGGATCGCCTCCCACAAATTGACAATCTCGTCGGGGTGGACGAAGATCTCGTACCCCCACTCCTCGCCGCAGTAACCGGTGCGGGCGATGACCAGCGGCAGCCCCGCCAGTTCGCACTCGATCAGGTCGGTGCGGCGCACCCGGGCCAGCGCGGCCTTCAGTTCTGGGTCATCCGTCAGCGCTTGCAGCGTCGGCAAGGACGCCGGTCCCTGCAGGGCCAGGTCCCGCTTCGCCCGCTCCCCCGACGCCGGGTCCTTCAGGTTGCGCAAGGTCGCCTGCGCTTCCACCTGCACCCATGGCCGGTCACGGTCAATGATGACGCGCCGCTCGTTCACCGCGTTTAACCAGTCCCAGTCCTTCTCCTCGTTGACGGCGTTGACCACCATCAAGTACAGGTCTGCCCGGCGACGGTAGATCATCAAGTCGTCAATCACCTCGCTGTCGGGGTCGAGCAGATAGCCGTAGCAGGATTGGCCGTCCTCCAGCCAGGCGGCGTAGTTGGAGAAGACCGTGTCCAGGAAGGCGGTGGCGTGAGGCCCCTCAATCTCGAAGACGCCCATGTGGGCCACGTCGAACAAGCCCGCCGCTTCCCGCACGGCCCGGTGCTCATCGCTCACCGATGTGTACCAGACCGGCATCTCCCACCCGGCGAAGGGAACCATCTTCGCTCCTATTCCCCTGTGGGTTTCGCATAGGGGCGTACGCTTGACGGGTGCCTCTGGCTCCTCCCAACGCCACTCCTCCTTGTCGGTCTGTGGCCCGAACTCTTTCAGGCACGCCTGCCCGACGAAGTATGGCTTGGTCAAGTTAAACCGCTCCGGGTGGCTCTCAAACAGCTCAGCAACAGTGCTCCCCTGCTCCTCTGCTCCTCTGCTCCTCTGCTCCTCTGCTTCCTCCACCACCACCGGCCCCTCCACCTTGCGGAAGATGTCCTCTTCATCAAAGAGGGTGTAACCATCGGCCAGGCCTCGCAGCCAGGAGGTGACGCGGGCCGCGTTCCGGGGCGTGGGGGTGATGAGGTAACAGTCCCGTCCCCACTCGTCCGGCTCCTCCCGTGCCACCGCAACCTGGTCCATCAGGCGACCGTGGAGATCGAGCATGTAGGTGGGGATGGACTCACCCAGGGCAAGTCCGGCCACGTTAGCGGTGACGATCTCCTGGATGAACTGCCGCGCCCGCCAGCCGGTGACTCGCAGGGTGATGGGTCTGGGGGCAGGGTTTTCAGGGAGGATGGCGTAGTGGGGATAATCGCTGGGGTCGTACTCGAAGTCAATCCCGGCCTTCTTGGCCAACTTCGCCACACCATGCCGTACCTCCTCCAGCACATCCAATTCGATCTTGCCTCGCGGCAGGGTGCCGATGAGGCCGTTGTAGGCGAAGGGCTTGACATTGACCAGAATGCGGTGGATCAGGCCAGCCAGGGTGTCCATGTCCGCCTCGTCCAGCCCCCGCTGGGTGACCCAGGGGGTGCCCATGCGGACGCCCGTCGCCAGCGACGTCTCGGTGTCGCCGGGGATGGTGTTCTTGTTGGCCACGATGCCCGCCAGGTCGAGGATGCGGACGGCGGGCTCTCCCCACACCGGGAAGCATCCCTCCCGGCCTCCCCGAAGCGGGGGGGAAGGATTCGTGGGGATGGATTTCAGGTCAACCAGCAGGAGGTGGGTGTCTGTCCCGCCGTAGGCCAGCCGCAGGCCGCGTTTCGTTAGCCCTTCCGCCAGGGCCTGCGCGTTGGTCACGATCTGGCGCTGGAGTTGGCGGAACTGGTCAGTCTGGGCGATGCGGAAGGCCGCTGCCATCGCTGCGAACTTGTTGACGTGGGGGCCGCCCTGCTCGCCGGGGAAGACTGCCATGTCAATGGCCTGAGCCAGTTCTTCGTCGGTGGTCAGCACTACCGCGCTGCGCGGCCCGCAGATAGTCTTGTGGGTTGTGAAGGTGGTCACGTGGGCGATGCCCACCGGGTTGGGGTAGACCCCGGCGGCGGCCATACCGGCAGTGTGGGCGATGTCGGCCATGAGATACGCCCCCACCTCGTCGGCGATGGCGCGGAAAGCCTCCCAGTCGGGAGCCCAGGAGTAGGACGTGTACCCGGCGACGATCACCTTCGGCCGATGTTCCCGTGCCAGATCCCGGATAGCGTCGTAGTCCAGCCGCTCTGTCCTGGGATCCACGCCGTAGGAGACCACCCGGTACCGCTGGCCGGAGATGTTGAACTCCGAACCGTGGGTCAGGTGGCCGCCCTGGAATAGGTCCAGCCCCATCAGCGTGTCTCCTGCCTCCATCAGAGCCCAGTAGACAGCCAGGTTGGCCGCCGCGCCGGAGAGGGGCTGGACATTGACGTATATGTGTTCGGGTCGAACAGGGCCGTGGGCGAAGAGTTCGGCGCACCGCCGCTGGGCCAGGCACTCGACGAAGTGGACGTAGTCCACTCCCTTGTAGAAGCGCCGGTCGGCGTAGCGGCGGTAGAAAGCCAACTGCCAGGCCACATCGTGTAGCCGCTCCTCCGGGTCGCGGGTCATGCGCAGCGGGGGGTAACCCTCGGCGTAGACGTTCTGGAAGACAGAGCCCAGCGCCTGGCGGACGGCTTTGGGAGAATATGACTCGGAGGGGATGAGGATGAGTTTGCGGGCCTGGCGCTCCTCCTCCCAGTGGATCAGGTCGGCCACGAACGGCGCGACTTCCTCCAGATCGGCGCGGAGGAGGAAGTCAGATTGTGGATTTGAGGTTATGGGTTGCATTTGGTGTGTACTCCTTGCTTGATGTTTGATGCTGGATACAATACTATTGTAGCACTGAGGAGGGATGAGCGCAAGAAGCAGAGCGAGCACAAGTCGCGGGTGATGGATTGGGCGGGCGGGGTGCGCAAAGGGGGCGAGCAGGGGGTAACGTGCCACACATTGGTGTTGGAGTGCCGCTCTCTGAGTCATTCGCAAAACTTTACTACATTTCCTATACCTCTTCATATTTTCTTCACAGGTTTGTGGCATACTGGAGCCAGATGGAAGAAGGCAGAACGGCATTTGGAGGTGTGAACATGCAGGGAATGAGATGGACATCGAGGAGGGAAAATATGAGCGAGGTTGCTCAAGTACTCGTGGGGATCGCCCTGTTCGTCCTGGTGATTGGAATCTGGGTCTGCTTCTGGGTTCCACCGTCGCCTATCTTCTAAAACCAAAATGCTAGGAGGTGAGAAATGTCCAAGTTATGGTTTCTGGTGAGGACACTGGTGGCACTGATCGTCATCGGCTTGCTGATCGTGGGCGGATTGGCGCTCTACCGCACCGGGTGGTCGCAGGGCTACGCGGCGGGCCAACTGGTGGTTGAGGATGAAGAGGGCGAGATGACGTCCCCCGGCTTCGGCTACCCTGGACGGTACTTTCTTGCACCCGTCCCGTACCGTTCTGCGCCCTTCTTGTTCGGCGCAGGGTTGGTTCTCAAGATCGGATTGTTACTATTGTTCTTTGCCGTGATCGGCAAGATGCTCCGTTTCGTCTTATGGGGTCCGGCTTGGCGATTCGGGATGGCTGGCCCACGGTTCAGGCGTGGCGCTGACTGGCGTCGTGCCGCACGCTGGCACCAGATGCACGGGCCTGTGCCTCCCTGGTGCTGGGGCTGGTGGGAAGAGCCGCGCGAGGAGACCGAGCCGGATGCGCAAACCGGCGCTGCCGAGACGGAGAGTTAGGTCGCAATACGTGGAAGGCCGGGGGTGTGCGGGCAGTCGTAGGTCGCCCGTGCGCTCCCCCTTTGAACAAGTTTTTCAGGAGGAGAAAAATGTCAGTAACAAACAGAATGCACTTCAAGATGATGTCCTTCGTTCACGAAACTCTCTATGGCCTGTTTAGAGATCCCTACGAGGCTCTGGACGCCGCAGGACTTGAGCCAGGTCAAAAAGTACTGGAGGTTGGCTGCGGGCCTGGCTTTTTCACCGTTCCCGCGGCGAAAATCGTAGGTGAGAAAGGAAACGTCTACGCATTGGACATCAATCCGCTGGCCGTGGAGAGAGTTCAACAAAAGATCAGTGAGGAAGGAGTGACCAACGCCAAGATCATCCTCGCTGACGCTGCTCACACAGGTCTACCTGGTCAGAGCTTTGATCTCGCCTTTGTTTTCGGTTTTGCTCGTCCCATCGGAGACATGGAAAACATCTTGACCGAACTGCATCGGCTCTTGAAACCGGCAGGGATACTCTCTGTCGAAGGGCGACCCTGGATTCCAGGTGAACTCTTCTGCCCTTTGGAGCGCCAGGGAAGGATTTCCCAGTTCGGAAAGGCTGGATAGCACAACTCTTGCTGTGGTGTTACCAAGGAGAAAACGTATGCCACAAGATTATTCTATCACACGGGAAACTGGTATGAACGGGAATTGGGTAGAGGTGTTCAACGAGTACGGTGTCCAGTTTCTGATACTGGACCGCCACGACGACGGCGACCTGCTAAACCTCTTCCAGTCATCACCCGGATGGGCACTCGATTTCAAAGACGAAGAAGCAGTAATATTCGCCCGCGTCAACATCCCCCAATCTACCAATCTACCAATCTAACCGACTTGCATATTTGAGCCGTTCGTGATAAAAAGGTGATTGGCGGAGCAGAGCATGAACGAAATGATCCTGGTAGTAGACGACGAACCGAAAATCGTCAAACAGGCACGGGACTACCTGGAGAAGGGCGGGTACCGCGTCGTCACGGCGGGCGACGGGAAGACGGCGTTGGCCGTGGCGCGCCACGAGCGGCCCGATCTGGTCGTGCTCGACCTGAACCTGCCCGGCATGGATGGCCTGGACGTGTGCCGGGCACTGCGGCGCGAGTCGGACGTGCCGATCATCATGCTCACCGCTCGCGTTGACGAGACTGATCGGCTGATCGGCCTGGAGTTGGGCGCGGACGACTACATCACCAAGCCGTTCTCTCCGCGCGAGTTGGTGGCCCGCGTGCGGGCTGTGCTGCGCCGCGTGCAGGGTGGCGTCCGCACGCCGGGCCTCATCCGTGCCGGCGATTTGGAGATTGACCTGCATGGCCATCGTCTCACCCGCGCCGGAGAGCCGATTCACCTCACCCGCAGCGAGTTCAACCTGCTGGCGGTGCTGGCCCAGCACCCAGGGCAGACCTTCACCCGCGCACAGTTGCTCGACCGGCTGCACGGTGTAGCGTACGATGGCTTTGACCGCAGTGTGGATGCCCACGTCAAGAATCTCCGTCATAAATTGGAAACCAACCCAACTGAGCCACGCTACGTGCTCACCGTCTACGGCATCGGCTACAAGTTCACCGACGAGGTGTGACTTTGAAACACGAGTTGTCCCCCTATGCACTCAAGACAGATTCCTGTGTCAGAAACGATCGGGAGTTGTCCCACAGCTACAGAGAAGAAGAGAGCCTCGTCGCCGAACTGGAGTTGTTGGGCATCCGTTACCTTTCGCGCCACACGTCCGACCGGGCCGAGCGCGTCCGGCCCCCGGATGTCTTGCTGGCGGATTTGGTACGGCAGCCCAGTGCGCGCGTCAGGGCCGCAGTGATCGCGGTGCTGCTGGCGCACCCCGAGTACGCCGAAGCCATGCCCGTTGCCCTGGAACGGCTACGGCCGGCCGAGCGGCGGACCTTACGGCTGTTCTACACGGCTGCCATGCTGCTGCAACAAGAATATGCCGGGCGGCTGCAGTCCTTTGTGGCCGGGCAGTGGCTGCCTGATCGGTTTGCGGTAGATCTGGGCCTGCCGGACGCCACCTCACCCCGTGAACGACTGGCAGCTCTGGGCCGGCGACACCGGCAGCAGGCCCAGAGTTACGTCAATTGGGTCGGAACGTACGAAAACGTGGCGCATTGTCTACTACGCTCGTGGGAGTTGGAGGTTCAATGGAACCGGTAACTGCAGTGAACCTGAGGTCATTCTTGCAACGCCTGGGCGAACGCTACCCAGGCCCAGCAACGATCTACCTGCTTGGCGGTAGCGCGCTCTGCCTGTTGGGCAGCCCCCGCGTCACACTGGACGTGGATTACATCGTTGAAGTAGCGCCGGAGGACGCTGCTCGCTTTCAAGCCGTATTGGCGGAGTTGGCCGCCGAGATGCGGCTGGACCTGGAAGACGTGCCCCTGGCTGAATTCATCCCTCTGCCACCCAAGGCCCGCGAGCGAAGACGCGCCGTCGGGCGATTCGGCCAACTGGATGTCTATATCTTTGACCCGTACAGCATCGCGCTGAGCAAGATCGCGCGCGGGTTTGAAGCTGACCTTGAGGACGTCGCCTTTATGCTGCGTGAACGCCTGATTGAGTTCGACAAATTGGAACGTTTATTTGAGCAGATCTTGCCCAAGGCGCCCGAGGCCGATGTTGTTCCCCAGGAGTTTCGGGCTTACTTTGAAGAGCTTCGACGGCAGGTGACAGAGAGCTAACATGAGCCACTTTGTGAGGCACGACAGAAACGAAAGGGCACAGCAGGACTCGCAATTCACGGCACTACGATTGTCCGTGCGAACGACAAATACTGTGCCTCACTTAAAAAACCTGCGGCGCAAGCTGGAAGCGGACCCCGCCGAGCCACGCTACGTGCTCACCGTCTACGGCATCGGCTACAAGTTCACCGACGAGGTGTGATGTTGAAGAGCAAGAAGCGTTGGAAACACCACGAACACTGGCCGCACCCACCGTGGGCACCAGGGAGTCACGACCACGGGTTTCCCAGGTGGCCACGAGCACGGTATCGCAGGGGGCGATTTCTCTTCTTCCGCTTTGCCGGGATCTTTGGCTTTATAGTCCTGCTGGTGTTGGGCGGGATGGCGGCGCTGGCGTTTATGCTCACACGGCTGTTCGGAGGCGATGGGCAGATGGCGGCGTTGGTGTGGATTGGGGGCTGCGGTCTGTCGTTGGCACTGCCATTGCTGGCGGGGGCGTTGGCGTTGTGGGCCTTCCGGGACATCGCCACGCCGCTGGCCGACGTCATGGCCGCCGCCGATGCCGTAGCCGAGGGTGATCTTAGCGTGCGCGTGCAGGTGCCCACACATGGCCCCCGCGAGTTCGGTCGGCTGGCCGAGTCTTTCAATCACATGACCGGAGAACTGGAGTGCGCCGACCAGCGACGTCGCAACCTCACGGCCGACGTGGCCCACGAACTCCGCACGCCGCTGCACATCATCCAGGGCAACCTGGAGGGCATCCTCGACGACGTGTACGAGCCGACACCAGAGCACATCAGCGCCACGCTGGAGGAAACGCGCGCCCTGGCACGGCTGGTGGACGACCTGCGGACGCTCTCGCTGGCAGAGGCCGGCCAATTGCCGCTGGTATGGGAGCCGGTGGATGTGACCGAGTTGCTGGCCGATGTGGGCACCAGCTTCAGCGGTCAGGCCGAAGCGGCGGGAATAGACTTGCGCATTGAGCCTGCCCTGAGCTTGCCGAATGGGGCCGGCGGCGACCCGTCCTCAATGACCATCACTGCTGACGTGGGGCGATTGGATCAAGTGCTTGGCAATCTGGTGGCCAACGCACTGCGCCACACACCGTCCGGCGGCGTCATCACGCTTCGGGCAGAGCCTGTCCTGAGCGCAGTCGAAGGGCCTATCCACGAAGGCATCCGCATCATCGTGCGCGACACCGGCGAGGGCATCCCCGCCGAGGATTTGCCCTACATTTTCGACCGCTTCTGGCGCGGTGACCGGTCGCGCTCCCACGCCCGTGGGGCAGGGAGCGGACTGGGGCTGGCCATCGCCAAGCAGTTGGTGCAGGCTCACGGCGGAAGGATCGGCGTCGAGAGCGAACCGGGCCAGGGGACGACGTTCACCATCGAGTTACCGATGGGGATGTAGTGTAGGAAGGTTTCGGGTTGACCACGCGAAACCCCAGAGAACCAGGTTTCCAAACCTGAATGGTGGCAGGCGTCCGGCTGGTTAGATTGAGCCTGATGTGATACAATCCTGGGAGTATTTCAGTCTTGTGAGGAGGTATAGACAATGTTAGTCGCAGGTATGGTAAGAGGACTGGCAGGCTTGTTCTGGTTCGCAGTGCTGGCGGCAGTGGGCTGGTTTGCCTTCTCAGTCAACCGGCGGCAACCGACGCGCACACCGGTCGTGGCGCTGATCATCGTGCTGGTGGCAGCGCTCGTGTTGACGACGCTGGGCGCGGGATTGGTCTTCATCCAGCCTGACCAGCGCGGCGTCGTCATCAGCGCGGTGGCGCCGCTGGGCTACCGCCCCCAGGCGCTCCAGCCGGGTCTCCACTTCATCATCCCCTACGTCGAGCATGTGCAGACTTACTCCATCTCCCGGCAGACCTACACGCTGTCTATCTCGGAAACGCGAACCGGTGAGATAGCGGATGAGCCCGTGTTTGCACGCACAAGCGATGGCCAGGAAGTCTACATTGATGCCTCGGTCATCTTCGCCCTGGACCCGGAGCACGTGACCGATATCCACATCAATTGGCAGGACCGCTATACCAACGGATTGATCCGTCCGGAGACACGGGGCATTATCCGTGAGGCGGCGGCAAATTATGGTATCGAGGAGGTCTACAGCACGCGCCGCGCAGAACTGAGCACGCAGATTGAGGAAGGGTTGAGGGAAGAATTGAGCAAAGAAGGGCTGCTATTGGTGGACTTTGTGCTGCGTAACATCACCTTCACGGATGAGTATGCGGACGCCATTGAGCGCAAGCAGATCGCGGAGCAGGACGCCTTGCGAGCTGCTTTCCTGGTGCGGCAGCAAGAGCAGGAGGCCGAGCGCGTACGCGTGGAAGCCAAGGGGCAGAAGGACGCGACTATCACCCGCTCAGAGGGAGACGCGCAGGCGACCGTCATCCGTGCCCGGGCCGATGCCCAGGCGCTGCAACTGATCGCCGGCGCACTGCGCGACAACCCCGACCTGCTGACCTACCAGTACATCACCAAACTCTCGCCCAACGTCGGCGTCATCATGCTACCATCGGAGACGCCCTTCCTCCTGGACCTGAAGAGCCTGGGGGTCACGGGTACGCCGTCGCTCACGCCGGGCTCCGTGTTGACGCCGACTGCGGGCACACCGTAGCGGCGTAATCGGTGCTGTTTCTGTGTGATGTCCTACCGCTTCGACGTTCTCGCCACCGACGGTCGCGCCCGCGCCGGGATCTTCTATACTCCCCACGGGGAGGTGTCTACGCCGGTCTTTATGCCCGTGGGCACCCAGGCCACCGTCAAGGCCGTCTCCCCCCGCGACTTGCACGACCTGGGCGCGACGGTCATCCTGGCCAACACCTACCACCTATACCTGCGTCCTGGCGACGAGCGCATCGCCCGACTGGGCGGCCTGCATAAGTTTATGAGCTGGGACAGCCCCATCCTCACCGACTCCGGCGGCTACCAGGTCTTCAGCCTGGCCCAGCGGCGCAAGATTGATGCCGACGGCGTCACCTTCCGCTCCCACATAGATGGCTCCGAGCACCGCTTCACCCCGGAGAAGGCCATCGCCATCCAGGAGAATCTGGGAGCGGATATCATCACCTGCCTCGACGAGTGCGCCACCCCCTCGGACTACGACTACAACGTGCAGGCGCTGGCCCGCACCCACGCCTGGGCCGAGCGGTGCCAGGCCGCCAAAACACGCCGCGATCAGGCCCTCTTCGGCATTGTCCAGGGTGGCGTCTTCCCCGACCTGCGGGAGCGCTCCGCGCGCTTCCTGACTGACATGGGCTTCGACGGCTACGCGGTCGGAGGCTTGAGCGTGGGCGAGACCAAGGAGCAGATGCACAGTGTGCTGGAACTCCTGGACGGGCTCCTCCCGCACGACCAGCCCCGCTACCTGATGGGTGTCGGCACGCCGCAGGACTTGGTGGAGTGCGTGGCGCGGGGGGTGGACATGTTCGACTGCGTCCTTCCCACGCGGCTGGCCCGCAACGGCGGCGCGCTCACCCGTACCCCTGGGCCGAGCCAGTCGAAGCCAGGCCGCCTCAATCTGCGCAATGCCCGCTTCGCCGACGATCCCCGCCCCCTGGAGCCCGGCTGCATCTGCTATACCTGCACTCACTTCAGCCGTGCCTACCTCCACCATCTGACCTGCGCCAACGAGATCCTCGGCCACCACCTGCTTACCTTCCACAACCTCCACTTGATGCTCACCGTCGCTCGCGAAATCAGGGGGGCCATTCTGGAAGGCGGGTTCCAGGCGTACCGGGAAGCGTTCTGGCAGAGAATGAATAATGAATCAATGAACAATGAACAATGGTAAGTGGTGGGGGGCAGTTCGGGCTGTGGTCATAATGGCTGTGATCGTTTCCCTCGCATCGCTCCCGTCTTCCACTCCCTGGCCCCCCTGGCGAGTATACGCCTTCCGCGATGGCTCCTTTATCTTGCTTCCTATTTCCTTGCTTCCTGCTTCTTCTTCTCCCCCTCTCTTTGTCCCCTTGTCTCCTGGTCCCCCGCTCGTTCATCACACCTGGCACGTCACCGCCTCAGTCCTGGCCGACGTCACCGACGATGGCATCCCCGAATGGGTGTTCCTGGTCTGGCGGCCCTGGAGCGACTGGCCTATCCAGCGCTGGAGTTCTGTCTCCAGTCCCATCGCTGGTTTCCACGACGCGGCGGGCGACAGTTGTCACCTCATTTTGCTCGACCCCCGCGACGGCCGCGAAATCTGGGCCGGGTCGGCGCTGCCTGCGCCGCTCCTGGCACTGGTGGTGGGGGATGTGGATGGGGATGGGCGGGACGAGGTGGTGACGCTGGAGGGGGACTACATCACTGGCCGCGATGGCCCCGCCACCCGCGTGGACGTCTGGCGCTGGAACGGGTTCGGCTTTACGCTGGAATGGTGCTTGCCCGCCGGCACCTTCCGCCAACTCTGTTTGACCGATGGGAACAATGACGGTACACCGGACGTGGCAGTCCGCTGAGTGAGGTGAATGCGGCACATTGCGCTCCCGCCGCCGCTTCTCTATCCACTTGCGCTGGTTGGCCGATGTGCGCCGCCACACTTGACATTTCGCCCCAATAGCCGTATCCTTACCTTGTATCCTGCGTCTTGCATTCTGCCTAAGGAGGTAAACTCGATGCATAAGTCAAGAGCTAGTATCATTGCATTGCTGACTCTCATCGCCGCCATGCTGGCCTGCGGCTTGCCCACGACACCGACACCGCCCCCGGCGACCGTCCTATCCCCCACTGCCGTTCCGCCAGCCATCCCATCCTCCACTGCTGCTCCACCGACCGTCCTATCCCCCACTGCTGCTGCGCCGACCACTGCCTCTCCCACCACACCACTTCACCCACCTGACGTGCGTGGGCCGGGCTTCGCTGCCTATCCTGAGATAGCAGTTACCCTTCCCCCGGCCTACGAGGGATACGTCTTGCCAGTGAACCTGGCGGCGTTGGGCAACTACGGCCAGTTCACTTTCAGCGACGCACAGAGCGCGCTCCTGGCGCAGAACGGTTTCGTCGTTACGCCGGCCGAATGGCTAGAGTTCTTCCAACTCTACGAGAACATGCGCTACGAAGAGACCCCCGTCTTCGTCACCACCGACTCTGTCTACCACGTCTACCACCTGCTCTTCGACAAGATGCTGCGCGACCTGGAGCGGGAGCACTTTGAGCCTGACATCCGTGTTCTCACTGCTGCCTGCCTCCAATCGGCCCAGGCCGTCTACGCCGAATTGCAGGGCACTCAATTGGAGGAGATTACCCGGCGCGTCGTTGCTTACTTTGCTGTGGCCGATGCCCTCATCAACCCCGCCAGCGTTATCCCGCCGGAGGTGGGCGACCTGGTGCGGGAGGAACTTGCGCTAATAGATGCCCATATCGGCTTCAGCGCTAGCCCCATTTTCAGCCGGGACTGTCCCGCGAGCTGCGATCCTTGCGATCTCACCCCTCCGTTAGGGTGCCTGGACCGGCCCTGCATGTGCGAGGACTACTCCCAATACGTCCCTCGAGGCCACTATACCCGCAGTGAGCAGCTCCAGCGTTACTTTCGTACGATGATGTGGTACGGCCGCATCAACATGCGGCTGCAGAAGCCCGATGAGACCCGCATGGCGCTCCTCGTCACCTATATCCTGCGCCACACCGACCTTGCGAACAGTGGCCAGCCCGCCGCCGACGTCTGGGCGCGGGTCTACGATCCTACTGTCTTCATCGTCGGCAAGGCGGACGACCTGGGCTTCCACGAATACGGCGCGCTGTGGGACACCATCTTCGGCCCCGATGCCCCCGCCTCCGCCATCGCCGACGAGGCCAAGTTCGCCGCCTTCGTCGAGGCCGCCCGCCAACTCCCGCCCCCGCAGATCAATTCGATGTGGGTCTACATCTGGGAGGACAAGGAGCAGGTGACGCAGGGCTTCCGCTTCATGGGCCAGCGTTTCGTCCTCGATGCCTACATCTTCGATGAACTCACCTGGCGCGAAGTCGGCACGATGGACAACCCCCGCACGTTGCCCAAGGGGCTCGACGTGATGTCCGTCCTGGGTTCCGAAGAGGCGTACTCCATCCTCGATGGGATGGGCGAGACCACCTACCTCCACTACCCGGAGCAGACGGCAAAACTCGGGGAGGAAGTCAGCGCACTGCAGATGGATTCCTGGACGCAGAACCTCTACTGGGCCTGGCTCTACGCCTTCGGGCCGCTGCTGGAACCGAAGGGCGCGCAGTACCCGGCCTTTATGCAAACCCAGGCGTGGACGCGCAAGGACCTGCACGCGGCGTTGGGCTCCTGGACCGAACTGAAGCACGACACTATCCTCTACGCCAAGCAGTCAATGGCGGAGTTGGGAGGTGGGCCGCCGCCGGAACCACCCCACGGCTGGGTCGAGCCCAACCCCGAGGCCTACGCCCGCCTGCTTGCCCTGACCCGCATGACCCGCGACGGGCTGGAGAGCCGTGGCCTCCTGACCGAGAACACGGACACCAACCTGTGGCGACTGGATGACCTGCTCACTTTCCTGCTCGACGTGTCGCAGCGGGAGCTGGCGGGCGAGCTGCTGACCGATGACGACTACGAGCGCATCAAGTACTATGGCGGTGAGTTGGAGGCGATGACACTGGCCGCTGCCGACCAGGAGGGCGAAGGCCGCCCCTTCTTCGAGCAGGAAGACCAGGCCCCCGTCGTCGCCGACGTTGCCACGGGCCTGGACCCGATCACGGGTGAGGGGGCCGTGCTGGAGGAGGGCACCGGCTACATCTTCGAGATTTACGTCGCCGTGCCGGACGGGGTGGGGGGGCTGCACGTCGCCAAAGGCGGCGTCTTCTCCTACTACGAGTTCCCCTGGCCGATGGGCGACCGTCTGACCGACGAGAAGTGGCGGGCGATGCTGGCGGCTGGCGAAGCGCCTGAGCAGCCGGGATGGACGGCCGGTTTCATCAGCGAGTAGCGATCAAATGAGCGAGGAAGTGAGGAAGCGAGGAAGCCGCGCTACTCGTTTCTTCCTTGCTTCTTGTTTCCTTGCTTTCTGCTTCCTTCTCCCTGGCGAGCCCCATGTTCCATCCAGGACTCTCGCCTTCGTCGGCGACGTGATGCTGGGACGAGGGGTGGCACAGGCGCTGGACGGGGATTGGGAGGCCGCCTTCGCTGGGGTGCAGCCCTGGCTGGCCAGGGCTGACCTGGCCTTCGCCAACCTGGAGTCGCCGCTGACGACCGCGCCGCTCCTCCCTTCATCCCCCTCAGTGGGGGAGACAGAGGGGGGGCTGTACGACCTGCGAGCACCGCCGGAGGCGGTCGCCGCTCTTCGCGCAGCCGGCTTCGACGTCGTCTCCCTGGCCAACAACCACGCGCTGGATGCGGGCGGGGTGGGCCTGGCCGAGACGGTTGCCACGCTGGATGCGGTGGAAATCGCGGGGGTGGCAGATTGGTCGCCAGTGTACCAGTCTACCAATTTACCAATCTACCGGATAATCGCCTTCGACGACAGCCTTACACCCCTTGATCTGGAAGCCGCTGCCGGGGCCGTCGCCAGCGCAGCGGAGCGAGCCGATGTGGTCATCGTCTCCATCCACTGGGGAGGTGAGTACCAGGCCGCGCCCGGCCCGCGCCAGCAGGCCGTCGCCAGCGCGCTGGCCGCTGCCGGGGCCGACCTCATCGTCGGTCACGGGCCCCACGTCCTGCAGCGGGTCGAGTGGGTGGGTGAGACGCTCGTCGCCTACAGCCTGGGCAATTTCCTCTTCGACCAGCCTTATCCCGCCGACTGCCGCTGGGGAGCCATCCTGCGTGTCACGCTGCAAGGCGATCGCATCGTCGCCGTCGAAGCCATACCGACCGTGGCGGAGCGAGGCTGCGTGGTGCCTGCCGGTCCCGAGGACTCCGCCGCCATCCACAACCGCATGAGACTGGTAGATTACGAATCTACGAATCTACGAATCTACGAACAACCAGGAGCACAGACCGTGAATCTCTTCCAATCACTCCTCCTCGGCGTCCTTCAGGGCGCGACTGAATTCCTTCCCGTCAGCAGTTCGGGCCACCTGGTGCTCGTGCCCTGGCTTTTGGACTGGCCTGCGTCGGGCCTGGCCTTCGACGCTGTCGTTCACTGGGGTACGGCGCTGGCCGCCGTCGCCTACTTCTGGCGCGATTGGGTCTCGCTTGTCCAGGCGGCTTTTCGCTCTTTGTACAGGCGAACCTCGCGCAGCCTACAGATCGCCCTGGCGAGGGGAAAAGTGTGGGCGGGCGGGGATGCCTTCAGTCTGGAATCTGCCGCTCAGGAACCACTGCGGTTGCCACCTGCGCAAGACCTTGTAGAGGTGCCGGACGCCCGGCTGGCCTGGCTCATCCTGCTGGGCACGCTGCCCGGGGCGCTGGCCGGCTGGCTGCTGGAGGATTTCTTCGAGGGTATGTTCGCCCGCCCCGTCGCGGCGGCCGGCTTCCTGCTGGTCACGGCAGCGCTCCTGACCGCCAGCGAGCGATTTGGCCGCCACGAGCATAACCTCGACAAACTGGTCTGGCTCGATGCATTGCTCATCGGGCTAGCCCAGGCGCTCGCCATCCTCCCCGGTATCTCCCGCTCCGGCGCGACCATCGCCGCCGGGCTGGCATGTGGGCTGCGACGGGAGCCTGCCGCGAGGTTCAGTTTCCTCCTGGCGACCCCCATCATCCTCGGCGCGGGGCTGCTCAAGATAGTGGGCTTGGCACAGATGGGTGGTCTGGCAGCGCAGACCCCGACCCTCGTCGCTGGCTTCGTGGCGTCCAGCGTCGTTGGCTTCGGATGTATCCACTTCCTGCTGCGCTACTTGCAGCGACGCCGCCTCTACCCCTTCGCCGTCTACTGCGCTGTCGCGGGCCTTGCCTGCCTGCCCGTGGCACTGGTACGAGGGATGTAGGCGATATAAGAGGATCAATGATCGCACGAACAAGGCTTGTGCCGGGGGTTCTGTCATTCCTATTGACCACCCCCTCCTTTCACCTCCTGCTTCTTGCCTCCTGCATCTTGTTTCTTCTGGGTGCCTGCGCCCCCCAACCTATCACCGTCACCCGCGAGCCCGTCACCCTGCGGTTGGTGGCTGCCGATTCCTGCGAGCCGCTGGCTGAGGAGCTGGCTGTCGCCTACGAGGAGGCCCATCCCTGGATCACGATTCAGGTCGAGGTCTTCAACTCCTCGGTGGCCGAATGGATGCTGCGCACGGGCGGGGCAGACCTGGCACTGCTCTCGTGGCTACAAGAGGCTGCCGATGAGAGGCCGCTGTGGTCACAGTACTTTGCCCGCGACGGCATCGCCATCATCGTTCACCCTGCCACGCCGTTCACTGAGACTGGGCTGGCGCACCTGCAGGAGATATTCCGTGGCCGGGTGCAGGAGTGGGGTGGGATGGTGCTCACCGTCGTCAGCCGTGAGGAGGGTTCCGGCACCCGTGCCGCTTTTGAGAGCGCAGTGTTGGGCGACTACGACGTTGCGCTCACCGCTGTAGTGATGCCTTCCAGCGAGGCTGTCTCCAGGTACGTAGCGAGCACCCCAGGTGCTATCGGCTATGTCTCAACACTGCGGCTAAAAGAGTCTGTTGTAGATGGTGTGCGAGTGCCGCCGGTGGAGGGCGCTTTGCCGACCTCGGCTGCCATCTCCGACGGGAGTTACCCGCTCTCGCGTCCGCTCTATCTGGCGGCTACTGCCGAACCGGCTGGTGAGGCCCGCGAATTTGCCCAATGGGCATTGGGGCCGGAGGGTCAGGCCGTCGCTGCTAGATTGGGAAACTGGTAGAGAACTCGTATATGAAAACTTCCGTTTCCCGCCAGAACGGGGTATAATCGCGCTAACAATGGGAGGTGAGACATGGAGCACGACAAACTTCACCAGGCGCTTCAGCGCTGGGAACAGACTATGCTTAAAGATACTCTCGACCGGCATCCTGAACGGTACGAGGAGTTCATCACTACTTCCAGCGAACCGGTCGAGCGGTTGTACACCCCGCTGGATATAGAAGGCAATTACGCCGAGAAATTGGGCTTCCCCGGCGAGTACCCATTCACCCGGGGCGTCCATCCCACGATGTACCGTGGCCGGCTGTGGACGATGCGCATGTTCGCCGGGTTCGGCACCGCCGAGGAGACCAATGCTCGTTTCAAGTACCTGCTGGAACAGGGACAGACCGGTCTCTCCGTCGCCTTTGACCTGCCCACGCTCTATGGCTACGACACCGATGCGCCCGAGGCGGAGGGGGAGTTCGGTAAGTGCGGCGTTGC
This sequence comes from uncultured Anaerolineales bacterium, assembly GCA_964412395.1. Taxonomy (GTDB): domain Bacteria; phylum Chloroflexota; class Anaerolineae; order B4-G1; family B4-G1; genus CAYPOY01. Next base: position 20,269 of record CAYPOY010000031.1, read on the forward strand.
TATCTCCTCGTTGCGCGATATGGAAGTCCTCTTCGACGGTATCCCTCTGGACAAGGTGACCACCTCGATGACCATCAACTCGCCAGCGGCGGTCATCTGGGCTATGTACGTCGCCGCCGCCGAAAAGCAGGGTGTGCCGATGCGCGAACTTGGCGGCACCATTCAGAACGACATCCTCAAGGAGTACATCGCCCAGAAAGAATACATCTTCCCGCCAGAGCCCTCGATGCGGCTGGTGACTGATACCATCGAGTTCGGCAGCAAGTACCTGCCCAGGTGGAACACTATCTCCATCTCCGGTTATCACATCCGCGAGGCTGGCGCCACGGCGGCGCAGGAACTGGCCTTCACGCTGGCCGACGGGATGGAGTACGTCCGCTGGGCCTTGGAGCGTGGGCTGGACGTGGACACCTTCGCGCCGCGCCTTTCCTTCTTCTTCAACTGCCACAACGATTTTCTGGAGGAAATCGCCAAGTTCCGTGCTGCTCGCCGCATCTGGGCGCAGGAGATGCGTCACACCTTCGGTGCGCAGGACCCCCGCTCCTGGTGGCTGCGCTTCCACACTCAGACGGCGGGATGCTCGCTCACTGCGCAGCAGCCGGAGATCAACGTCGTGCGAGTGGCGGTTCAGGCGTTAGCGGCGGTGCTGGGTGGCACTCAGTCCCTCCATACCAACAGCCTGGACGAGGCGCTGGCTCTTCCCGGCGAGCATGCTGTCACCGTCGCGCTGCGCACCCAGCAGATCATCGTGCACGAGTCGGGCGTCACCAACACCGTGGACCCGCTGGGGGGGGCATACGCTATTGAAGCGCTCACCGACCGGCTGGAGCGGCAGGCCTACGACTACTTCGAGAGGATTGAGGTGCTGGGCGGAGTCATTCCGGCTATCGAAAGGGGCTTCTTCCAGCAGGAGATTGCCGACGCTGCCTACCGCTACCAACGCGAAATTGACGAGCGACGTCGTATTATCGTCGGGGTGAACGGGTTTACGGCGGACGAGCCCCTACGGGTGCCATTGCTGAAGATGGATCCGCAGGGGTACGAGCGGCAACGTACCCGGCTGACGCAGGTGCGGGCGGAGCGGGACAACGGGGCGGTGGGTCAGGCCCTTGACCGGCTGCGCATCGCCGCCCAGTCCACTGAGAACACAATGCCCTGCATCCTCGACGCCGTGCGCGTCTACGCCACGCTACAGGAGATTATGGACGTCTTCCGGGAGGCCTTCGGCCTTTACCGTGAGCCAATGATTATGTAGGGGTGCCTCCGTTTCATTCCAGCCTACTTCTCCATAATCCTCGCCAACTCGCACAACTCCCGGTTGATCTGTTTCTCGAAGGCGATCGCCTCCTCCAGGGGTGTCAGTGCGGTAGCGCTCTTGATCCAGCCGACCATGTTCCCGCCATTGCCGGCGCTCAGTTCATGCACCGCGGCTGCACCCAGCCGGGTGGCCAGCAGCCGGTCGAAGGCGCTGGCGGCGCCGCCCCGCTGGACGTGCCCCAGTTGCGTGACCCGCACCGAGAAACCCAACTCCTCTTGCCGCTCCTGTAGCTGCCTGGCCAAGGCCTGTGTTCCTGGCTGCCATCCCTCAGCGACGATGATGATGCAGTGCGTCTTGCCCCGGATGTAGGCGTCCTCAATTGCCTGGCAAATCTCCTCAAACGTCGTCTCTACCTCTGGGATGAGCACCAGTTCTGCCCCGCCGGCGATGCCGCTCACCAGTGCCAGATAGCCCGAATCGCGCCCCATCGTCTCGATGAGAAAGGCGCGGTTATGGGAAGAGGCGGTGTCTTTGATTTTGTCTATGGCGTCCAGGATGGTATTAAGCGCCGTGTCCACGCCGATGGAGATGTCGGTACCGTTGACGTCGTTATCAATGGTGCTGGGAATGCCGATGGTCGGGAAGCCCATACGCCCCAGTTCCAGCGCACCAGTCAAGGAGCCATTGCCTCCGATAACCACCAGCCCATCTATTCCGAACCGGTTGAGGCTGCGCAATGCCTCCCTGCGCCCCTTGAGCTCGTAGAACTCTGGAGAGCGGGCAGTCCCCAGAATTGTCCCCCCGCGCCCAATGATGCCGCCTACTGAGCGGGCGTCCATCTCGTCAATTTCTCCGTCTATCAGGCCGGCATAGCCTCGATGGATACCCATCACCTCCAGCCCTATGGAGATCCCTGTGCGCACCACGGCTCGGAGGCAAGGATTAAGGCCGGGGTTATCCCCACCGCTTGTCAGCACGCCAATACGCTTCATTCGCTTCCCCTTACTTGCCCTGACCTGCTTGTCTGCTTGTACCCTCTAATACAGGAACATCGGCTTACTCAGCACGTGCCACACTTTGGGCCGGTAGTTATCCACATCGTAGAGAGCTCGCACGTCCACGTGTTTGACCCCCAGCGTGGGCGACTCGGCCGAGACGTCGGTGTAGCGTCCATCCCGCAGCGCGACCATGCGCCCGAACTTCCCCATAGCGAGCAGGTCCAGCGCCGTGTTGGCATAGTTGACCGCCACCATGATGTCCAGCGCGTCCGGCGTGCCGGAGCGCATGAGGTAGGCCAGCTCCTGGCACATTGTTTTCACGCCTGTGATCTTTTCCAGTTTCTCCGCAGTGACCGCACCGATGCCGCCCAATTTCTTGTGGCCGTAGGGGTCGGCCACACCGGTCTGGATGACCTCCCTGCCGATCTCGTGGGCTCCCTCCGAAATGGTCATCATGGCGTAGCGGCTGGGATTTGCCCGCTTGTCCTGCATCAACAGGTCGGCCAGTCTCTCGAAATCGAAGGGAACCTCGGAGATGATGGCCCGATCCACGCCGGCCAGATAGGCCGAGATGAGCGAGGTCTCGCCGGAGTGTCGCCCGAACAGTTCGATCACGCCGATACGCTCGTGGGAGCCGGCCGTGGAGCGCAACTGGTGGATGAAGTGCACGCTTCGTGTGACGGCGGTGGAAAAGCCAATGCAGAAATCCGTGCCGAAGACGTCGTTGTCCATCGTCTTGGGGATACTAATGATGGGAAAACCCTCGCGATGGATGCGGGATGCATATCCCAACGTGTCCTCCCCTCCGATGGGGATTAGCATGTCAATCTTGAGATGCTCCAGTATCTTCAATACGTGGTCGGTGAAGTCGAGCGTTTGGCTATCGTCCAATTCCCCCTCGGGGCGCAGAAAGTCCGGCGCATACGAGGGGCGCATGTGGCTGGGATTGGTGCGCGAGGTGTGCAGGAAAGTGCCACCGGTACGGTCTATGGTGCGCACTGTCAGTTTGTTGAGCGGCTGGAGGCACTCTTTGCACGCAGCAGGGTCGTCGGGATTGTAGAAAAGAAGCCCGCGCCAGCCACGACGGATGCCGAGAGGCTCATGCCCCTCGTCAATGGCGCGGCCAACCAACGCCTTGATGCAGGGATTCAGTCCTGGAACGTCTCCTCCTCCTGTCAGAATACCGATTCTCATTTTCTCTTTCCCTCCGTAGATAGGTTTTCTATTTTACCATCTCCTCTACCTGCACTGCCTCCGCCCCGACTGTGGCGGCCAGTTCCCGCGCCAGTTCAGGGCAGTAGCGCGTCGTGTCGTTCGGGAACGCCAGTTCGACCGGTCTGCTTGCGCCACCGATCAGGCGAATAATGAAGCGGTCCTGCCCAGGGTGTCCCACCAGCAGGCTGTGGACCTTGCGCAGTTTTTTCACGTCCTGGGCTTGTCCCCCGCTGCGGGTCAGCGTCACGCGGACGGTGCGTACTGGGGGTGACAGGGGCGGTGGTGGCGTGGCTACCTGCGGACGGTCCTGCCCGACCGGCACAGCCATATCGTCGAGAGTCTTGGCCCGGTCGCACAGCAGGCTCGGTGTGTCCCGTCGCCTGGCGTCCACCCTGCCGCTTACGACCAGGATGCGTTCCGGCTGCCAGAGGTGTTTCGTCTTGCTCCACACCCGGGGGAAGACGACGACGTCACAGGTGCCCTGTAGGTCTTCCAGGGTCACAAAGGCCATCTCGTCTCCCTTCTTCGTCGTGTGGCGGCGTGCCCGCTGTACCATCCCGATGACGACTACCTGTTGCCCGTTCATATCCGCGCTCAACGCCCCGGCGTAGGCGGTTACGACGTTTTGCAGTCTGACCAGGGCCTGTGTCAAAGGGTGCTCGGAGATGTACACGCCGACCAGTTCCTTTTCCCAGGCCAGGATCTCTTTCTGCGGCACTTCGGGCGTCTTGGAGAGCGGAAGCAGCAATGTCTCCTCAGCCGCCAGACACACGCCGGTGGACTCGCCGAACAAACTCATCTGTCCCACGTCCTGGGCGTGGTGCAGGTTGGCGCTCAGCCCAACGATGCGGTCCACGATGGGGAGAAGTTGTGAGCGTGGGCCGAAGGGGTGCAACGCTCCCACCTTGACCAGGCTTTCCAGCGCCCGCCGGTTGACCTGCCGCAGGTCAACGCGGCGGCAGAAATCGTCCAGGTCGCGGAAAGAGCCCCCTGCCTGGCGGGCGGCCAGGATCGTACGGACCTGCCCCTCGCCTACGTTCTTGATCGCGCCTAGCCCAAAGCGGATCATTGGACTCCCCCCCGCTCCGGGGGGGCCGGGGGGGGTCTGCTCCTCGATGGTGAAATCCAGACCGGAGCGGTTGACTTCCGGTGGGAGCACCTCAATCCCCATACGATTGCACTCGGCGATGAGGAGGCCGACCTTTTCGGTGTTGTGCCGCTCGACGCTCAGCAGCGCAGCCATGTATTCGACCGGGTACTTCGCCTTAAGATAGGCGGTCTGGCAGGTGAGGACAGCGTAGTCGGCAGCATGGGCCTTGTTGAAACCATATCGGGCAAAGTATTCAATGTCGTCGAAAATAGCCTCAGCCGTCTCGTGGGGGAGGCCGCCGTGTTCCATTGCCCCCTTGACGAAAGAGGCGCGGTGCTTGAGCAATGCGGCTTTCTTCTTCTTGCCCACGGCCTTTCTGACCTGGTCGGCGTCGGCAGGGGCGTAGCCTGCGACGTCGGTCAAGATGCGGATGATCTGCTCCTGGTAGACGATGATGCCGTAAGTTTCCTGCAGGGTCGGCTCCAGGCTGGGGTGGCGGTACTCGACCTGCTTGCGGCCATGCAGGCGGTCAATGTAGTCGTCAATGTACTCCATCGGGCCGGGGCGGAAGAGGCTGATGGTGGCGATGATGTGATCGAACTGAGTGGGCTGCATTTTCATCAGCACGCGCCGCATGCCTTGCCCCTCTACCTGGAAGATGCCCATAACGTCCCCTTGAGAGAGCAGGTCGTAGATAGCCGGATCATCGGTGGGGATGTTGCCCAGGTTAAGATTCACGCTGTGCCGCTGGCGGATCAGTTCACAGGCGCGGCGCATGACGGTGAGGGTGGAGAGGCCCAGGAAGTCAATCTTGAGCA
>CAYPOY010000032.1:0-25449 GCA_964412395.1 uncultured Anaerolineales bacterium
AATGTCAGAGGATTTGTCGCGGAGAGCGATCTCTGCGCGAAGCGCTTAGTTCAACTATTATTATACGGACTATTGGCCGTATAAGCCGCCATCTAATAGTAGATACTTGCATCTTCTATTAGATACAATTATACAAATGTATATGCTTTTCCCAATCTGTTATGTGTCACCTCCAATCATCCGATCCTCTAATCCCAATTTCACCACTTGGTCATAACGCAGTTCCCATACTTTCTCGCCTCGATTCCATTTCCCACCAGCCTGCTTCACTCGCCTGCCTAACTCTACCTCTCCCCACCTGACTTCGATTTTCACAACGCCATCGCCTGCTGGACCACACGGCTTCGGTTCCCAATCAGTCTCTTCAATGATCAACTCCACTGTTTTGTACCGCTTCTTTCGCTGTTCATCGTAACGGTATCGAACGCAGATGAGACAATCACCATACTTGGCGAGTAGCTCCTTGGTTCCACGCTGACCGGGTCTCAATGTCAATCGAGTGCGCACAAGGCATAATATACTGGAACTCGCGCATTTGTGCAATTATCAAAATCAGGCTCTCGAACGCTTATTTCCGCTTCGACGGGCGGGCTAATGGGGCGCGAGATAAGCCGCACCCCCAAGGTGCGGAGAAGCCGAAGGCTTCGACGCGCCGCTGGGGGCAAGGCGAAGCCGCAGCCGCGGCAGACGACCCTGCTGACGTCCCATTTCTTCATCACTACCGCGTAGTTCAACTTGATGCATTTGATAACCTCCTTCTCTCTCCTCCTACAACCCGCGCCGGATCTCGTCCAGCACAAGCCGCGCATCCGGCGCGAAGCCGAAGAAACCCTCTATCTTCTCACAGATGTAGTCAGAGCAGTGAGCGCAGTTGACAACGCCTCGTTCCACGCCACAGGCACGTATCTCGCAATCGGCACAGTGACTACACTTGCGCCCACCGTCTCCCAGGCAGCCGTCGCAGATGATCGAGTCGGCGGTGATGTCGGGGGCGTTGAACGCTTCCCGCCATTGCGCGGCTACCTGTTCCAGCGCGGCGCGGTCATCGGCCTGGGTGGCGATGTAGGCCGGGCAGTCGGTGCATACCAGTCCACAGTAAGCGATAATCTTGTCCATCAGTTTTCCTCCTTAGTCTATTCTGAGAGTATGGGGTTACATTCAATACGGTTCAGTTAAGGGACCGCTTAGGCCTCCGAGGTCTTGTGGACGCTTGCACGACAGCCTTTTCTGGCAAATACAGGGTATTTTGCGCCTGCGAGGCCTCACCGGAGACCTCGGAGGTCTTAACTGAACCGTATTGGGGTTACATTCTCGGATCAAATCACTCCTGCCAGAGTCCGAACAGGTTGCCGTCGGGATCCGTGAAATACGCTTTGAAGGCGGGACCCTGGGGAGTCTTGGAAAGGACAACCTCTCCCCCCAGGTCTGTCACTTTCTGTAGAATTGCCTCGATATCCTCCACAACAACGTAGACCACCACGCCATGGTCGGCGTCATCTGGCCTCAGCCACAGCGCTCCTCTTCGGAGATTCTCCACACGCGGTTCATCGCCCGTATCGAAAATCCAATAGTCAGTCCCGCCCGCAGTCTCTCTTCGAACGACTCTCCAGCCAAACAAGTCTTTATAGAACTTTGTCGCTTTGTCCGTATCTCTTGTCCTTATTTCGATCCAGTCAAAGGTGTTTGCCATCTTGATACCTCCCAATGAGAATACAGCCTGGAATGTTTCCTTTTCCTAAAGCACCTGTCGTAAAAACTTTGCCGTATAACTTTCCTCCTTTTGCGCCACCTCCTCCGGCGTCCCCTGGGCGACGATGTGGCCGCCCGCGTCGCCGCCCTCCGGCCCCAGGTCCACGATCCAGTCCGCCGTCTTGATCACGTCCAGGTTGTGCTCGATGACGATGACTGTGTTGCCCGCGTCCGTCAGGCGATGGAGCACGTCGAGCAACTTTTGAATGTCGGCAAAGTGCAGGCCGGTGGTCGGCTCGTCCAGGATGTAGACCGTGTCGCCGGTGGAGACGCGGGCCAGTTCTTTCGCCAGCTTGACCCGCTGCGCCTCGCCGCCGGAGAGTGTGGTCGCGCTCTGGCCCAGTTTGACGTAGCCCAGCCCCACGTCGACCAGCGTTTGCAGGATACGCTTCACCTTGGGCACGTTACCAAAGAACTCTAGCGCCTCGTCCACGTCCATATCCAGCACCTCGGCGATGGACTTGGCCTGGTACTTGATCTCTAACGTCTGGCGGTTGAAGCGCCGACCGTCGCACTCGTGGCACGTCACCCACACGTCGGGGAGAAAGTGCATCTCCACCTTCTTCTTGCCGAGGCCTTCGCACACCTGGCAACGTCCCTCCTTGTCGTTGAAACTGAAACGACCGGCTTTATAGCCACGGGCCTGGGCCTCAGGCGTGTTGGCAAACACCTTGCGGATCTGATCGAACACCCCGACGTAGGTGCCCGGGTTGGAGCGGGGCGTGCGGCCAATGGGAGCCTGGGTGATGGTGATCACCTTGTTGATTCGATCCAACCCCTCGATGCGGTCGTGGGGACCGGGAAGACTCTGTGCCCCGTGCAGGGCGCGGGAGAGAGCGGGAGACAGGGTTTGAGCGATCAGGCTGCTCTTGCCCGAACCGCTGACTCCGGTGACACAGGTCAACAGCCCCAGGGGGAAACGAACGTCAATCGCCTTCAGATTGTGCATCCGCGCGCCGACGACGGTCAACCACCCCTGGGGTTTCCGCTGCTTCTTTTCGTTGGGGGACGTCACCTGCAACTCACCGCTCAAATAGCGTCCGGTCAGAGAAGCCGGGTTGGCCATCACCTCTGCGGGCGTTCCGGCGGCGACCAGTTCGCCGCCCAGCGCCCCCGCGCCGGGGCCGAGGTCAATCAGCCAGTCGGCGGCGCGCATGGTATCGGCGTCGTGTTCGACGACCAGGATCGTGTTGCCTGCGTCCCGCAACTGGGTCAGGGTGTCGAGCAAGGCGTGGTGATCGCGTGGGTGCAAACCGATGGATGGCTCGTCGAGGACGTAGAACAGACCCACCAGGCCACACCCCAGTTGGCTGGCCAGGCGGATGCGCTGGCCTTCGCCACCGGAGAGGGTAGGGGCAGAGCGGTCGAGCGTGAGGTAGTGCAGGCCGACGTTGAGCATGAATTGCAGCCGGGTGGCAAGTTCCTCGAGGACGACGCCCGCGATTTCGAGTTGCACAGGTGTGAGTTTCCGGGGCAAGCCGGCGATCCACTGGTGAGCCTGGGCGACGGTCATTCCGGCGACTTGGGGAAAACGCAAGCCGCCAACGGTGACGAAGTGGGCTTCGAGGCACAAGCGTTCGCCCTGGCAGGTGGGGCACGGTCGCTCGCTCATGAACCGGAGATAGTGACGACGGCTGCCTCCGCTTCTGGTTTGACGAAAGAGACGATTGATGTGATGAATCGCACCCTGGACAGGGCGGACTATTTCGCCCGACCGCCCACTTCCGGCCTCGTAGGCGAAACGAATAGGCTCATCGCCGGCGCCATAGAGGATGGCGTCACGGAACTTTTGCGGGAGTTCGTCCCAGGGCTGCTCCAGATCAATATCCCAGTGACCGGCCAGCGCCAACGCCTCACTTCTCATCCAGTTTCCAGATGGCTTGTTCTTACGCAGGTTGCCGTACCAGGGAGAGGCGCCGTCGAGCAGGGACAGATGTGGCTCGGAAACGATCAGGTCGGGGTCAACGCTGAGTTTGACCCCCAGCCCGTTGCAGTCGGGACAGGCGCCGCTGGGGCTGTTAGAATTGAAAAACGAGGACCCGAGTTCGGGAAGGGTGATGTCGCAATAGGGGCAATCGTTGCGCTCGCTGAACAGGATATTCTCACCGTTCTCCAGCGCGACGATGAACAGGCCGTTTCCCGCTTTGAGCGTGGCTTCGACAGAATCGAGCAGACGCTTGCGGAACTCGGTCTGCAAATCGGCGGCGCCATCGGGAACAATCAACTGGTCAGCGATCTGCGCGCCGGCGTGTGCGATGGGCGCCAACAGTTGAAAACGGGCGCCGGGAGGAAGAAGGATAAGTTGCTCGGCAATTTGGCGCGCGGTCTGTGGCTGCACACCTCGACCACACTGGAGGCAGTGAGGCGTGCCGATGTAAGCAAAGAGAACGCGCAAGTAGTCGTATACTTCGGTGATCGTGCCGACGGTGTCGCCTGGATCACCCCCCTCTAACTCCCCCCTTACAGGGGGGAGGACTGAACTTTCTCCCCTCACAGAAAGGGATTGAGGAGGGGGAAAAGTCGACTCAGGCCGAACGGCCTGGAGAGCGGCCAGGAGATCGCTGGCAGAAGGACGCAGGTTGCCGGCGTCAACTATTTTCAAGTCACCGCTCAAACCGAGCAGACGCAGCCTGGAGCGGACAGATTGGCTGTAGTCCATCTCCTCGTAGAGGGCGTGTATCTCGTCGAGGCAGTTGTCCGCGCCGGTGGTCAGATCGGCAAGGCGGTCCAAAAGTGCCTTATCTTCACTGGTCAAGTCTCGTTCAGTCTTTCTACCCAAATCGCCCCACACGTCCCAGGGGAGGAGTTCAATCCTGTTCAGCGCGTTCAGATCATGCAGCAGGTTGCTGCGGATTGACCACCAGCCCTTCCAGTTTTTGTTGAAACCAAAGTCGTTGGGTTTCGCTTGTCCGCTCCGGCAGAGGCGCCAGGCCTGCCCGGCCAGGTAGAAATGGGCGCCAAAGCGCATGTCCAGCGTGTCAAAGTCTATTCCGTGGGCCTCGCGCTGAACGTCGTCAACCTGGGGATCGGCCAGCACCCAACGGGCCTGCGCAGCGTCCCAGTATTCAGCAATCCAGTGATCCTCGTTCTTGACGTCGGTGAGAAAGTAGCGGGCGAAACCCACGCGCAATCGGGCCGGAACACCCTGGTGGCGCAGTAGGGCGACGAACAGCGCAGCAAAATCGCGACAGACGCCAACCAGACGATGGACAGGCTCGCGGGGGACGGTGAGGGGCGCGGGGTCGAGCTCACGGATGCGCGCCAGTATTTGGGCCACGGAGCGTAGTCGTTCTTCCTCAATCTGCGTGGGAGTGAACCGGACGTCGTACAGTTCGCCTTCAGCGGGGTGGATGAGCAACCCCTGCACCACGCGAACGAGGCCGGGAACGTCGGTCGGGAGGCCGGCGAAGAGGTCGCCGTGTTCGCGGGGGTCGGTTATGATACTATGCTGAGCGTAGTAGTCGAATGGGTTGGTTGTAGATTCGGGCATAATGGTATCTTCCCTTGCTAAATTGTCCAGGAATTCATCTGTATCTTTGGCGTCCTTTGCCGCGTCTTTGGCTTTTTTGATGTAGTTAGCACTTATACAGGCACGGCCACGATTCTCGAGTATATTGGCCAGTCTTTCTTCATCAACCTGTCCTTCCACTTCCTTCAACAAATCTATCAACCATTGCTCCTTATGGCTTTTCATGTGACTACCTCCTATGCTTCGTTTAGACGTTTCATCTGTTCCGCGTCAAGTCTGACATCCAGTGCTCCCAAATTCTCACGCAAATGGTCAGGATTACCGGGGCCAGTCAGTGGGATAATCGGGGGATCGTTTTGCAGCATCCACGCCAAAACAACCTGATTCACCGTCGCCCTCGTTTGTTCTGCCACTGCGTGCAACGCAGCCATCCTGGCCTGATTCTGCTCACCGGCATGCCTGTCCCACCATAGATACTCGCCGGCATAGGCCCCCCAAAGCATGACGTGGTAAGCCAGGATGGGGAGATTTCGCTGACGGGCGTAATCGAACAGTTCCTCGTTGGCCACAACCATGTGAGGAAAGTTCTCATCGGGAGAGAGATCGGCGCCGGGCCTGGGGCGCAAGTAGGTGTAGTGATTCTGTATACAACAATACTCTCAGATTCGAAATACACGTCGAGCAGTCTATAGGACGTTTCCTCGTTGATAGTACTGCCCAGATACGCTGTACCCAGGCAAAGCGCACTGACCTCAACGCCAGTCTTGCCAAGCGGTAATGTCTTCATAACTCCTATCACCCCCACACTCCTAAAGCACTTGCCTCAAAAACTGCCCCGTATAACTCCCCTCCATCTGCGCCACCTCCTCCGGCGTCCCCTGCGCGGCGATGTGGCCGCCCTCGTCGCCCCCCTCCGGCCCCAGATCCACGATCCAGTCCGCCGTCTTGATCACGTCCATATTGTGCTCGATGACGATGACTGTGTTGCCGGCGTCGGTCAACCGGTGGAGCACGTCCAGCAACTTCTGGATGTCGGCGAAGTGCAGGAGGGTACATAGTTGTGTTATCCAGCGGATGCGTACTGCGCTGCGATGGCGCGGGCCCGTTCGCTCACCAGGCGACGCAGTTCCTCCGGCTCCAGCACGACGGCGTGGGGGCCATACCCCAACGCCGTCCAGGCCGCCCACTCCAGGTCCGGCACGGCAAAGGTGACGACCACCGAGCCGTCCCGCTGTTCCTCCACCGTCTCCCAGGAGACGCGGTTGTCCAGTGCCGTGAGCGCCGCCTCCGGCGCGAAACGCATGCGGACCTGCAACTGTGGCTGCGCCTGTGACTGTGCCGCCAGGTATTCGTGGATGTCGAAATCAGCCGGCACCTCGAATGTCCGGTCGAGCAGTGTCAGTTCGACGATGCGATCCACGCGGAACGTGCGCATATCCCCGCGCAGGTGGCAGTGGCCGATGACGTACCACCAGCCCCAGCGGTGGATCAGCGCGTAAGGGTCGAGGTCGCGCCGCAGGGGTTCCGGCTGGCCCCGCCCCCGGTAGACCAGCGTGACTCGTCGTCGCTCGCGGGTCGCGCGGCGCAGTTTCTCCAGTAGTGGTACCAGTGACGTGTGGTCGGCGCGGTGGAGCCCAGTCGCCAGCAGCGTCCGGCGCGCCCAGGCGATCTCGTGCCTTTGCTCGTTGGGGAGGAGATTATCCAGTTTGGCCAGCGCTCCCTGCGCGGCATCGCGGTACAGTTGGCCCCACATCTCCTCCACCAGGCTGGTGCCCAGGTAGACGGCGACCGCCTCTTCGGGGGTGAAGACGAGTGGGGGCATGCGGTAGCCACGCACCAGGGAGAAGCCGCCGTGAGGCCCGCGTTCGGAGTAGACCGGGATGCCCATCTCGTCCAGCATGGCGATGTAGCGGTGGACGGTGCGTACCGAGATGCCTAGTTGTTCCGCCAGTTCGGCTGCCTTCTGGTTGGGCCGGCGTTGTAACAACATAATCAGTGTGATCAGTCGGGTGGCCGTGTTCGACATTATGCTCTCCCTCAGCCGTCCAATGGGCAACTTATGGCAGTATTCTACACCAGGTTTGTGACAAAATCTGGCATAATTGTAGCGCAATTTAGGGGAATTAGGAAGTGGGTTCAGCCATTCATCGAGTGGAGCGGGAGATGATAGGGATGACCAGGGTGTAGAGGGGCAGGACGATAGCGCCGAACGCGGGTTCGTACCAGTCGAGCAGAGCGAAGGGGCCGCCCAAGGCGAAGAGCCAGACGGGTACAGATAGGGTGGAGATGAAGAGTTGCGTCAGGCGCCGGACGCGCATCACGCGCCATAGCCAGAGCGGCGTGATAACTGTCAGGGCTGCGAGGGTGATCCACAGCAGCGTCTGCAGCGTCCGCCGCTCGGCCCATACATTGAGGTTGTAGCTGGTGCGCAGGACGCCGTCAATGGTGACATAAGCCATCACGATCTCGGATGGAATGTGCTTCAGCACCCGTGACATGTAGTCGTCCGCGCTTTTGATTGAGCGTGCCATAGTTCTTCCTCCTACTCCTTGTAGATCGGTATCTGACCACCAACGTGATCGGCCGGCCCTCAGTATTGATTTACAGCGTCTTCTCCCACCCAAGCTTCCGACGGGCCACAGTCGCGCCAGCCTGCCGGTAGAGTACGACAGCCGGGGCCTCGCTTTCGAGATAGGAGAAGGTCCAAACGGCAGCCTGGTGCATACCACGCTCGCGGAGCAGAGCCAGGGCCTCGGCCAGCAACCGCGAGCCAATCCCGCGCCGGCGGCACGCGGGCAGGACGCCCACGCCGCCGGGATTGAGCGAACCCAGGGCCACGTCTTTGGCCCGGTTGTACTCCTGGTCTATCCGTGCCGTGATGCCGCCAACCAGCCGGCCCTCCAGGACGGCCACCAGGTAGACGCGGTCGCTGTCCTCTGCACTGAGACGCTGGGTGAAGCGGGCGTGATACTTCTCCCGCACCTCCTCCAGCGTGCCGTCGCGCGACCAATCCCAGTAGGGACTGTACATGCGCGCGTACAGGGCCGCAATCTCCTCGAGATTCGCCAGAGTAGCCTGGCGCACGGTCACCTCATGGTTCAGAGGCAGTACGGGCAGTGATGCGGTAAGGTCCCAGCGTAGGTAGAGGTAGCGCTGCGCAGGGCGGAAGCCCAGGGCCTCGTAGAAGGCGCGGTACGGGGGCGCGTCCCAGTCCTGCGCTTCCGCCAGACGCAGGCCTCGTTCGCGGAAGCGGGCGAGGGCAGCCTTGAGGAGCGCCGTGCCTGTGCCGCACCGCCGGGCGTCTGGGCGCACGACCAGGTCATGCAGGCGTCCACGGCGCTTGCCGAAGATGAGGGAGACCGCGCCGACGAGTTCTCCCCCGCGCTTGGCTGCGAGGGTGAGGCCCGTCCTTGCTTGGTCCCCGCCCCACATGCGCTGGTAGTCCAGGACCACCAGCGGCTCAAAGCCGGGGCAGTCTCGCAGGCCGCCGTTCATCAGGGATAGCCAGGCGGGGCCGGCCTCTTCTGGCAGTGGGTTACTCTGGAGTGGGATGTCCATCGCGAGTGTCCTCTCAACATCGTTCGCTGAAGATCTCGTTCACCGAAGGTCTCGTTCGTCGAGGTCTCTGACCGTTCGTCGAAGGTCTCTGACCGTTCGCCGAAGGTCTCTGACCGAGGCGAACAGAGCTCGGTCAGGAGACCTCGCCTATCAGATGGTGAGGTCCGCCCCACAGGCACGGCAGGTCTCGCTGTAGATGTCCACCGGTCTGCCGCAGGCGGGGCAGCGCCAGTGGGTCTCCTGCTCGGCCAGCCAGGCCTCGAGGGCGACCTCGGCCAGGCGGTGCAGGTTGGTCAGGGGAATGTCGCTCCGGTCGGCGCTGAAGGCGGAGAGGTCGTCACAGGGGAAGTCGGCACACTCGTGGCAGAAGGTGACGCCCCGCTCCTGCGTGCAGGCCAGGAACTGGCACTCTGGGCTCCAGTGGCGGTCGAGGGGGCCACGGCAGCCCTCGCAGCGGATGTCCTCCGGCTGGCAGTGGAAGACCTCACGAGCGGCCCGCTCCAGTCGTTCGGCGTCCTGGTCTTTGTACATCCGGTAGATGCCGCACGCCCCGCAGTAGAGGCCGCATGCGCCGGCCAGGGGTATGTCAACCATCGTTTGCCTCCTCCATCTTTTTCAGAACGCAATGATTCACCGCGAAGGCACAAAGAGCGCGAAGGTTTTTCTTTAGAGCATCTTGGCTAAGTCGCGCCGCTCGTAGAGCGCATCTGATCAATAGGAATGATCTGCGCCTCAATGCGCCCACTCTCGATTGTCAGCAATCCGATGGTGGCCACTCCAGCGGCGCTACCACGCCGGCCCCGCCGGGTCAGATAGACTTGCCTCAAGAGCGAAAGCCGCTCGGTGACCAGCAGTGCCCTCGCTTTGTCCGGCGTGAGGTGGTAGACAGCACCAGGGCAGAAGAGGAGCACCCCGTTGTGCCGTCCCACGTAGGGCCGATGGAAGTGCCCGAAGACGATGGCATCTACGTTCTCGAACTCGCGCAGCACATCCCGCTGGAAGCCACCCCACCAGAAGGGACGATCGCCGAAGAGCTCGACGGACAGGATGCTCGGCATCTCCTTCCAAATCGGCCGCTTGCCGTGAATGAGGCCGATCCGTGCCTTTCCCACCTCGACCACCGTTTTGACCGGCAGATCGAGCGCGTCGTGATCGCTTCGAATAGCAATAGTGGGGGCGATGCGGTCTAACTCTTTCAGCACTTGCATGCTGGTGATGTCCCCGGCGTGCAAGATGAGGTTCACATCTCGGAGGAGGTCGGTCAGGCCGGGCGGTAGCGCTGGCGCGAACTCTGGTACGTGGGTATCGGCGACGACCCCGACTCTCCACACCATCACGAACGCTTCTTCCTCAACTCCAGGTCAATGCCAGATTTCGAGGCTAATTCCCGAATGAGCGACTTCGTAGCCTTCGCCTTTGCTTTCAGGTCTGACTCATCTACCTGCTGGCTGGCAAGTGCCCTCTCCATCTCATCTATCGCCTGGCGGATCAGGTCAGGTGGCATCAGGGCACAGGCCCTGCAATAGAAGCTCATCGAACGTCCTTCGTTGTAGTGGTCAAGCAGGTGTTCTACCAAAAGCCGCCGCTCCTTTTGCTCCTCCAGATAGGTCTCCAGTCCGACCTCCCTGATCCTGTCCAGGTTGGGGAGGGCCGGTTTGTGGCTTATGAAACTGTCCAGTCCCTCCTCCACACCCAGCACCCGCAGCAGCCTCGCGCACGGATACTCGTCGCAGTCGGCGCAGATGAAGAGTCCCCGCCTGGTGACGCAGCAGCGGTAGACGCTGCAATAGGAATGTTGCTCGCCCAGTTGGCAGCCCAGGCACCTGCTCCGCGCCTGGGACTGGAGGCGGGGGCACAGCCCGCAGTAAAGGCCGCAGACGCCGGCCAGGTCTCTCTCTTCCATCAGACCCTCCCTGCTATCCCTCTGGCTCACCGAACGCCTGACCCCGAACTGCCTCGTCCACTTGATAGCGAATATCGGCGTAGATCACACCGCGCCGTGCCCGCTCCTCCTGCTCGGCCAGCCACTGCTCCAGCCCCACCGCTTGCAGGCGCCGGTTGTCGGCGATGAGCGTGGGGTACATAGTGCTCAGGGCCTCAATGCGGGGGCAGGGAAAGTCGGGACACTGGCTGCACAGTTCCAGGCCCCGCTGCCGGGCACAGGCGCGGATCTGGCACTCGGGCGGGCCGCCACCAGCGCGGCAGCCGGGACAGCCGCCGTTGGTCTGCAGGCCCTCCAGGAAGCGCCAGAACTCGGCGAAGCCGGGGATGCCAGCACCCCAGTCGGGCCAGCCTTCCTCGGCCATCGCCTCCTGCAACGCCGCAGCCCGTTTGGGGATGCGCGCTCGGCCCGCACACAGCTCGCAGTACAGACCACAGTAAGTCACGAACTCCAGTTTTTCGGTCATCTTAACCTCCAATGTATCTTAAGGCGACCGCCGCCGGTCGGCGCAGCCTTTCGTGCTTTTCATCTTGAAGCCATTCCTCCAGGATGGGACGCACCTGCTCCGGGCGGCGGCGCCCGATGTAGCGCAGGGCCGAGGCCACAGCGCGCCAGACGTAGCGCCGCTCGTCGGTGGCCAGCCGGGCCAATATCTCCAACGCTTTCTCCCATTGCTTGTTGCCGCCGTAACTGGCGAAACTCATGACCACGTTCCAGCGCACCTGCTCATTGTCGCTCTCTGCCCACTTCTCCAGATAGCGCAAGGTCAACGCCGGGTAGCACCGCAAAAGCCCATCGCCGATGGCGTAAGGGCCCAGATTCTTGCGCACGTACTTCTCGCGGTCGGCGAGCAACGGTTCCACCAGGTTCAGGAGAGGTTCTGCCCACTCCTCTCTTCGCTCGTTGGCCGCCTCCCGGACGGCGATGGCCACGCCCCGTCGCACGTTAGCTGAGGGATGCCGTGCCCAGGACCGAAGGATCGGGTAGAGGACGTCAAAGTGGGTTGTGAAGAGCCCGCCCAGCGTGCTGTGGGCCGCCTCGCGGACCAACCAATCCTCGTCGTCGGCGAGCCGGAGAAGCCGCGCCTGGACCTCGTCGGGTCGCGAAGGCCAGTAGTGCCGAAACAGGGGAGCTGTGATGGCTCTCGCCGCCGGCTCCGGTCGACCGGCAAGGCGGCAGGCCCAATTATAGAGCGCCTCCGTCCCGGGGCCGAGGGCCTCCTCGATAGTCACCATGGCCTGGTGGCCGGTCTTGCCCCACTTGGTAGTCATCAAGGCGGCGACCAGGCCCTCCTCGTCATTGGCTTCGAGAGCGCACAGCGCGGCCTGAGCATCGAACCGGCCTTTGGGCGAGCGCGCCAGCCCGGGCGTGCGGGTTGCCCCCTGACGTTGCGGTGATTGGTCAGTCAACGACATTGCTACCTCCCAGGTGCACTCGGCCATACCTGAAGTGCGCATCGTGCGAGTAGCAAGGATGGATATCCGCTACGTTCATCTTCTAATGCCCGTGGAAAGAGAAGGTGGACAAAGGCTGGTGTAGGCTCTTGATTGTCATCAGCACGAACAACGTCTCCTTGCAGGTGAGTTCCGGCCTGGGGTATATCCAACGTCCATCGGCCGCCTGCAACTTGATCAGACGGTCGAGTCCTTTTCCGATCTTTTCGTCTTCCAGACCATAGCCCAGCAGCGATAAACTGCTGAGCACTTCCAGGATGGTCTCTATCTCCACCACCTCGTCGGGCAACTTTCCCCATTCGGGGGGCACGCACCTCGGATCAAGCCAGGCGCCGTCAAAGGGTATCCGCTCCCCGTTCTTGAAAATGTGGCCGTAGAGGCTCAGGAGAAAACCGGCTCCCCGTCTGGCCGCTTCGCTTTTCCGACCCTGTTCCGCGGCGCTGAGTCCGAGCAGAACGTTGCAGGTGGCGTGCAGGCCGCAATAAGGATAGGGATGGCCTTCGCCTTCTTCCCTGCTCTTCCAGGCGCGCGGACTGAGCCAACTACCATCCTCCTGCTGCCAACTGCACAGCCAGGCGTAGGCTCGCCCAACGGCTGGATCGTCGCCATGTCCGGTCCTTGCCAGAGCCAGCACGGCCGCGTTCGTCATGACCAGATTAGCCTCGACGCCGCAGGATAGTCGGCCTTGAACGAAGGAGCCGTTTTCTGCCTGGAAGCCAAGAATATACCTCACTCCCTTTTTGACGTGCTCATCCTGGGCAGTTAGACCCAATTCCATCAGTTTCATCAGTTGATGCGTCGTTCCCTCCTCGTAGTCGTACGCCTTGTCTTTCCAGGAACCGTTCTCCAGTTGCTGGCCAAGTATCTCATTCACCAGCGAGTCCCTCAGACACCTTACATCGGCGTCATCTTCGGGCCTCTCCACGATCTCCCGCATGATGTAGAACCTATCCAGGGGTTCTGCCTGTCGGAGAAGCCAATCGGTGGGGTCTGCTTTCAGGACACTCTTCCAGGTTTGAGACATCTTGCACGCACCTCCGTTTGATCCGTTGATGTCTTGAAATCCGTGTTCTCAGGGGGCGAAACTAACTCTTTTTCCATGAACACGTCAAAGCCCCAGGGTCTCTCGATCTTACCAGCCAGGTCATATCCTAACTTCTTGTAGAAGTTGACTGCCCAGCGGGCCTTCTCTACAGTAGTGAGTCTCAGTTTCCTGAGGCCTATCTCTCTCCCTTTGCGTTCCAGGTGGGTTACCAAGGCCGTTCCGATTCCTCTTCTGTGATGTTCTGGAAGTACGTAGACCCAGTGAATCTTTCCAGTTTCTTCACTTTCAATTTGCAGAGCCGCGACACCGACAATCCTACCCTCGCTTTTGTAGACGTAAAATGTCTTCCTCTCAAAATCCTCCAGGAGCTTCTCGAGAGACAAAACGGGCTCCCTGAAATGTTCCTTCGCAATTATATTCCTATATGCTTCTCGATTGCTCGTGTTGATTACCGACAAAATCTCTTCAACATCGTCAAAACACGGTTTCTCAATCATTTCGTTTCGCTTGTAGTCTCTCTAGCTGTTTTTCTGCTCCTCCATAGATCGTTTCGCGACAGGACAGCCGATTTCTCTCTGCTTACAGTCCTTCTTCTGCTCCTAGCGGATGAACACGGACATCCAGAGTTCACCCACATCGCCTGCATGTAGGAGTAGATCAACACCGCGCAGCACGTCGAAAAGGGATGCGGGAGAAGCAGCACAACGTTCGGGCATATAGGTGTCGGAGATAAGACCAACGCGAACTGCAACTCGTTCAACGGAAAGTCGGGAAGGAAGAAAGGAAAGAGTTCATTTTACGGATATACTGCCCTGAGCACCCGCAATGCTCGCAGGGTGACCCACTTGCTGGGCTGTCCCTTCTCCTCGACGTCGGCCCACATCTTGCCGTTATAACTGTACTCCATCGGCCAGCGCCCCTGCTCGTCCTGCTTGGAGAGTACCAGTTCGATTGCCTCGTTCAGGCGCTGGTCACCGCTGCAGCCCGCTTCAACCAGCGCCTCCAGGTTGAGCAGCACGTCGGTGACGTAGCCCAGCGGGTAGCCGAACTTGAACCAACTGGAACTGATGCGCTCGTGGTAGGGATAGTCGGCGCGGGCGACGTCGTAGCGGAGCAGGAAGTCGGTGCTGGCTTCAGTGGCGGCCTCGACGGCGGGGGTGCGGCCGGTGGCGGGCACGCGGTTGAGTGCCCACAGCACACGCACCGCGCCCCAGGCGCAGGGCAGGCTGTAGTTGGCGGAGCAGACGAAGCCAGGGGCCTGGATACCCCCTTTGCGGTACCACTCGTACCCCTCGCCGGTGACGGAGCGGGCCAGCGCGTCAATCGCTCGATCCAGCCGCTCGTCCCCCCAATAGCCCAGGTCGAGAAGCGCCCGCACCACGTTGCCCCACAGACAATGGATGGCCCCGCTGGGCCGGCCGTTGGTGGAGAAGGCACCGTTGGGGGCCTGGGCGTGGGCGAAGACGTACTCGACGGCCCGGCGCACGCGCTCGTCGCGCCCGTCGGCTCCCAGTTGGGCCAGGAAGAGCACCTGCCAGAGGGTGGCGCGGTACTTGGGCGAGTAGCCCGGGCCAGGCTTGACCCAGTAGCCGGCCGGGTATTGGGCGTCCAGGATGGCAGGGATGGGGCCGGTGCGCATCACCTCTGCCTGCGCGGTGACGACTTCCGGGTCGTCGGGGGGGCAGTCTAGGAGGTCGCGGAGGGCGAAGTAGCGCACGCCGGGGTTGGCCTCGTCCGGCTCCAGCAGCCAGGGGAGAGGCTCGGCCTCGAGGCGGGTTTGCCACGCCGTGCTCATAGTTCTCGCTTCACGTCACCAGCCCAGCGCGGATGCCGTCCAGGGTGGTGCGGGCGTCGGGCGCTATGTTCCAAAAGGCCTCCAGTTTGTCGCAGGCATAGTCGTCACAGTGGGCGCAGTTGGCCATACCTCGCTCCATGCCGCAGGCGCGGACCTGGCACTTGAAGCAGTAGACACACAACCGCTCGCTATTCGACAGGCAGCCATCACACATAGCGGATTCGACGGTGATGTCAGGCAGGTTGAACTCCTCAACTGACGGGCCAGGGGCAGGAAATCATCCACCCGCCTGCGGGCCACCCGCCCGATGGTCTTGCCGATTTCGGTGAGCACAGAAACAGTTGGTCGCTTACGGCTGTTCCTCGGCCTCGACCGGGACGGAGGCAGCGTAGTCCAGCGCAGAAGCGGCGAGGGTCGCCAGGATGGAAAGCAGGCTGGCGTCAGCGTCGGTGAAATCCTCCCCGGAGCGCTTGTTGAGCGCCTCAATCACCCCCAGAACTCTGCCCCGCGCGGCCAACGGTACTGCTATCAGCGAGTGGGTTGCGAAGCCAATGCGCTCGTCCACCGTATGCAAGAAGCGCGGGTCGGTGTGGACATTATTGACGATGACTGGTTTGGCCTGCTCGGCTGCCCAGCCAGCAATGCCTTGCTGCCGGTCGAATCTGTATCCGGGCAGCGTCTCGCGCACAGTGCCCTGTACCAGCACGAACACCAATTCGTCGGTCTCCTCGTCAATCAGCATCAGCGACCCGTCGGTAGCGTCCAGTAGTGCCATGGCGCACTCCAGCGTCTCGTCCAACAAATCCAGGATGTCTTGTTCGGGCGTGAAGCGCTGGACGGTCTCCTGCAGTTCTTGAAGAGCCCTGATGTACCGGCGCAGGGCATGCACCTCATCGGTTAGCAATTGGTTGGCATCCTGGAGGCGTATGCACTCCTGTTGGAGAAAGCGTACAAATTGGGCATCTCCAGTTCCAGTTGACATGGTCCCCTCCCAGTTTAGAACACCGGTAAGCATTCACCCCCCTGCTCGCGCCGGTCTCCTGACCGGCGCAGCCAACCCGAGGGAGCGGTTTGCGTGGCATCCTTGCCGCTTCCTGGGAGGGAACGGCGGTCGGGAGACCGCCTTTTAACCCCCTGGGTGAACACTTAAGAAATATATACTGTGGAGCGTGGTCCCAATCCATCTCTTAAACTGTACCCCAATTCGGCACAATTGTCAAAAGGCCACCAGCAGGCGCTTTGACAGCATTTCCAAAGTCGTTATAATTGTGTATAATTGACACCAATGGGAGAAGCCACATGCCGCTGGAAGACTACCCGCGCCCGTCTGTGACCGTAGACACCATTATCTTCACCCTGCGCGACAACGACCTGCAAGTTTTACTCATCAAGCGCGGACATCCGCCCTTTGAGGGAATGTGGGCCATCCCCGGCGGTTTCGTCGGCATAGACGAATCGCTGGAGGAGGCGGCGCTGCGGGAACTGGAGGAGGAGACCGGCATACGCGACGTCTACCTGGAGCAGCTTTACACCTTTGGTGACGTGGATCGCGACTCCCGTGGCCGCGTCATCACAGTGGCCTACTTCGCCCTGGTCCCCGCCACTGTCATCGCTCCCCGCGCCGGGGATGACGCCGCCGAGGCCCACTGGTGGTCTGTGTACGACCTGCCGCCGCTTGCCTTTGACCATACCGACATTCTGGCCTACGCGCTTCAGCGGCTGCGCTACAAGCTGGAATACACTGCCGTGGGCTTCGAACTGTTGCCGGAGGCTTTCACGCTCAGCGAGTTGCAGGCTGCCTATGAGGTTATCCTGGGGGAGGAACTGGACAAGCGCAACTTTCGCCGCAAGATCCTCAGCGCGGAGATTATCGAGGAGTCTGGTGCGTACCGTACTGGAGAGGGGCGTCCAGCCAAGCTTTACCATTTCCGGGATGATGCCGTGGCAGAGGTTAGAGCCCGGCGGCTTTTCCCTTGAAAGTCCTTGACAAATCCCACTTTTGGGCATATACTTGGTGTACAATGTACACTAACTACCCCTTTCTTTTTTGCAGACAATTAGTGTATATTTCACACTAACTACGAGGAGGAAACGATGAGCGCCAAGCACAAACCGTTCTTGGATTGGCTGGCCCGTTGGCAGGAGAGTCTGCCAGGGATGGATTTGCAGGAAGTGATTTCCGATCCGGCGCGGGTGGCGCTGGTATCGCAGGATCTGCTGAAAGGATTCTGTAACCAGGGAGCGCTTTCCAGCCCACGCGCGGCCAGCATCGTCCCTGGCGTGGTGCGCCTCTTCCAGCGCGCCCACGACCTGGGAGTCTGTCACTTCCTGCTGCTACAGGATGCCCACGACCCCGACGCCATCGAGTTCTCTGCCTACCCCCCCCACTGCGTGGCCGGTACGGTAGAGAGCGAGACGATTGACGAACTGAACGATCTGCCCTTCTCCAACCTCTTCACCGTCTTCCCCAAGAACTCGATCAGTTCCACCGTCGGCACTGATCTCGAGGCCTGGTTGGACGACCACCCATCCGTCACTACCTTCATCGTCGTCGGCGTGTGCACCGACATCTGCATCTACCACGTGGCGATGGACTTGCGGGTACGGGCCAACGTCCTGGGCCTGCGCGACGTGCGGGTTGTTGTCCCTGCCGACTGCGTGCAGACCTACGACATGCCGGTGGAGACGGCGGCTGAGTTGAGTATCCTCCCCCACGACGGCGACCTCCTGCACAGCATCTTTCTATACAGTATGTTGCTCAATGGCATCGAGGTTGTGGCTCGCCTCACGTAAGCCTGGTTTCCGGTCTCAAGTTGAAGTCACACAGCAGGTAACACCGAGTTTTAACCTGCGGGAGGATTGGCTTGATGTCCCTTGTTGATCAAATCGCCGCCTGGCTCCGCGAACAACGTATCGCTGCCGGTGCCGATGGCTTCGTCTTCGGCCTCAGCGGGGGAGTGGATTCAGCCACGGCCGCTGCACTGGCGGTGCGTGCTGTCGGCCCCGAGCGCGTCCTGGCCGCTCTGATGCCCAGCCACTCCCAGCCGGAGGATGCCGCACTGGGTCAACTCGTTGCCGGTACCTTCTCTATCCCCACCGTCACCGTGGATCTGAGTGAGGCCTACGACGTGCTGATCGCTGCCCTTCCAGCGTCCAGCCATCCCCTGGCTGCCGCCAACATCAAGCCCCGCCTGCGGATGATTGTTCTCTACTACCTGGCCCAGTCGCACAACTATCTGGTGCTTGGTTCTGGCAATAAGACGGAGATCGAAGTTGGGTACTATACAAAATATGGCGACGGCGGAGTGGACCTGTTGCCTCTGGGCGATCTCTATAAGACCCAGGTGTGGGAGCTGGCTCGCCAACTGGGAGTACCGCAGGAGGTCGTCGAGCGCCCTCCCACGGCGGGTCTCTGGCCCGGCCAGACCGACGAGGGGGAGATGGGCATCACCTATCGCGAATTGGACCAGGTTCTGGCAGCCATTGAGGCTGGGGACACCTCGGGCATCGATCCTGCCACTTTGGGAAAGGTCCAGGGGATGATTGCCCGTTCCGCTCATAAGCGATCCCTTCCCCCGGCTTTCGATGGCTTTGAGATGGGTAAATGACCGGCTTGAGTCTATGACCAACCGGCGTCGTTTGACCAAACTGAGCAAGTTCCTGGCCCTCATCCTCCGCCACCAGCCGGAGCGATTCGCGCTGGAACTGGACGAGCATGGCTGGGTGTCGCTCGCGGAGGTGATGGAGATCCTGCGGGGGCTGCCCAACTTCCGCTGGGCCACCCGCGCCGATGTGCTGCGGGTCGTCGAGGAGGGCAGCGGGGACGGCAAGCGCCGCTTCGAGGTCGCGGGAGGCCGCATCCGGGCGAGATACGGCCACTCCTTCGCCCAGCTCATCACCTACGAGCCCTGCACCCCGCCAGCGGTGCTCTACCACGGTACCTCTCCCGGTGCTCTGGAGTCCATCCGCCGTGAGGGCCTCAAGCCGATGGAGCGCCAGTACGTCCACCTCTCGCCCAATCCTGAGACGGCTATCCGCGTCGGTTCTCGCCACGTTGACCATCCCGTCGTTCTTACCGTCCGCGCCGCCGAGGCTCACGCGGCGGGAGTGACGTTCTACCGCGCTGATGAGGCCGTTTACCTGGCGAGGCACATCCCGCTGGAGTTCCTGGAAGTTCGTAGAGGAGTACATTAATGACTATCTTTAACCACCAATGCCTCGACAACACTGTCTTCAAACTGGACATCGAGCGCATGCGTCGAGGGTGGTATTCCGACAAGTACTTTGAGAACGTGTACCGTATGCTGAGTGCACTGGCCGCCTCCGGCTACCGGTACGACGGCCAGTACCCCCGCGACGTCGGCCTGGACATCAGCGACCTGGACGTGGGCAACATGGTCGTCGAAATGCAGGTCTTCACCCGTCGCAAGGGACTGACAGTGGTGGTGGGAGCGGACAAGGCGCTGGCGATGCTGCGCCATTGCACCGGCTACTTTAACGAAGACGGCAGCTTCGTCGAGACCTATGATCAACTGGAGGTCTGGGCGGTGCACGACGGTGCGATGGTGCATTACCCGCCCAAGGGGAATGCCGGGGGGGGTGACCCCCGTTTTGTGCAGCCGGTGATGAAGGTCCGAGGGCGGTACCGGGACTTTGCCCTGCTGGAGACTCCCATCTTAGGCGTGCTCAGCCGGGGCAGCCGCATCGCCACCAACGTCTACGAGACTATGGTGGCGGCGAAGGGCAAGCCGGTGCTCTTCTTCCCCGCCCGCTTCGACGCCCACGAGGTGCAGACCGCCGACGGCTATGCCTACGACATCGCCGTGCAGCGCTTCAACCATGACTACGGCCAGCACACTCCGGCCCTCGTCTCCACCGACGCCCAGGGCGATTACTGGGGTAGCATAGGCATCGGTACCGTCCCTCACGCCGTCATCGCCTGCTTCCTGGGTGATATTGCCGCCGCGATGGTCGCCTTCGCCTCCACGCTTCCACCCCAAGTCTCCCGCATCGCATTGGTTGATTTCAACAATGACAACGTCACCGGCAGCCTGCGTACGCTCAAGGCCATGTTCGACTGCTACCGGGGGTTGATGGACGCCGGGAACGAGGAGGAGGCCCGCAAGTACGTTCTCTACGGCGTGCGGCTCGACACTTCCCGTTCGGTCCGCGACGTGGCTGTGCCGCCGCTGGGCGACCCGGAGCTGGACCTGGGGGTCAACCCGCGTCTGGTGTTCATCGTGCGCGAGGCACTTGATCGTGCCTGGGAGAGTTGGGACCTGCCGCCGGAGTGGGAGGAGCGGGCGAAAGGGTACTGCCACAACGTCAACATCGTAGTCTCTGGCGGCTTCAATCCCGAGCGCATCCGCCGCTTCGAGCGGCTGGACGTGCCGGCCGATTCATACGGCGTTGGCTCGTCGCTGATGTCCAACGATGCAGCCATGGGCACCAACACCGACTTCACCGCCGACGTGGTGCGCATCCTGGTGAAGGGCCAGTGGGTGGGCATGGCCAAAGTGGGCCGAGCGCCCTGTGACAACCTGGAGATGGAACGGGTGGTATGGGAGTGAGGGAACAGTACCGGCCCGGCTGGAGTGTATCCCGACCGGGCCGGTAGGTGTTGCTCCGTATTGTCTTTCTTCCCATAAGGGAATTGCTGTCAACGGGTGAGGCGCGGGTCAAGCGCGTCGCGCAGGCCATCACCCAGCAGGTTGAAACCCAAGACGCTCAGCATGATTGCCAGGCCGGGGAACAGCACCGCCCACCAGGCACCGCTGGTCAGAAACCTGTAGCTGTCACCCAGCATAGCTCCCCATTCCGGCTCTGGTGGGATGGCGCCCAATCCCAGAAAGCCAAGCGCCCCTGCCCACAGGATAGCGCTGGCCAGGCCCATGGTTGCCTGGACGATGACGGGTGACAGAGTGTTGGGCACGATGTGACGGAAAAGGATGCGCCCATGACCTACCCCTACTGATTGGGCAGCCAGGATATAGTCCTTCTGGATCACCGAGAGCACTGCGGATCGCACCAGGCGGGCGTACACTGGGATGCCCACGAATCCGATGGCGATCATGGCCTTGTTCAGGCCTGGCCCAAGGAAGGCCACGATCGCGATGGCAAGCAGGTACGCGGGAAAGGCCAGGATGATGTCCATCGCGCGCATGATGATGTTGGAGATGAGCGGGCTACTCAGCGGCAAGGCTACTATCCCTCCGGTGAGCAATCCCAGCACCCCACACGCAGCGGCGGTGTAGGGACTGACCAACAGGGCTGGCCCACCGCTGAGGAGGAGACCCACGCCAGCGAAGATCAACACGCGAGTAGTGGAGACCTGGCTAGCCGTTCCCGTCGCCGGAAGGTTCCCCAGAAACGCAGCCACGACCCCTAACGCGCAGAACAGGAGTGCCTGGAGTGGCTGTCTGGCAAGCCAGGCCGACAAGGCTCCCAGACAGAGACCGATGCCGCCAAGAAGAATAGCCCGGCCCATCGGGCCGAGGGGCATGTTCTCGTAGAATCCGGCCAGCAAGCCCAGCAGACCCCCAATCGTCAGGGAGATACCCACGGCCACCCCGCCCACTCCCAGAGAGTTCCACCCCCCGTGGATGGTGCGGCAAAAGATGTCTCGTCCCAGCTTATCGGTGCCGAAGGGGTGGATGGACTGGATCTCCTCGGTGGGCCTAAAGTTGGGCGGCTTGAGTTTCAGGGAATAGTCGAGGTCGGTCTTGGGGTCGTATTCCCAGAAGAAGTGAGACAACACGGCTGACAAAACAAACAAGGCTGCAATAGCTATTCCCAGGCGGGCCGTGTTGCTGGAGATCAACCGTCGCCACGCATCTCCCCACAATGACCGATGCTCTCGAGCAGCGAGATTGGTCAAGTCAGTCTGTTTCGGCGTTGTTTTTGCCATGCCCTCCTCACTCGTAGTGGATCCGTGGGTCCAGAAAGGCGTAGGATATGTCCACCAGCAGGTTGGCGAACACAACGATAAGGGTAATGAGCAACGTGCCGCTCTGGACGACAGGGTAATCGCGTCCCAGGATGGCGTCGTATATCCATTTGCCGACGCCGGGCCAGGAAAAGATGGTTTCTGTCAGAACGGCGCCTGCCAGCAGACTGCTCGTCTGGATACCAATAATGGTGATGACCGGGAGGAAGGCGTTCTTGAGGGCGTGGCGGGAGAGAACCACCTGTTCCCGCAACCCCTTGGCGCGAGCAGTACGGATGTAGTCCTCCTGAAGCACCTCCAACATGCTGGAACGCGTCATGCGAGCGATGATGGCCATAGGGATGGTCGCCAGGGCCAACGTGGGCATGGCTAAGTGTTTCAGGGCATCCACCAGTGCCTCTCCGTTGCCGGTGATGATGCTATCTATAAGGAAAAGGTTCGTCACCGTCTTGACTTCGGTAGCGTGACCCAGGCGGCCTCCGCTGGGAAACCAGTTCAGGATAACAGCAAAGAGCATAATCTCCATCAGGCCTAGCCAGAAGATCGGCATGGACACGCCGGTGAGGGAACCGATCATACTGGCGCTGTCCAGCAAAGAACCGCGCCGCGCGGCCGACGCGATGCCGACTGGCACACCTACGAGGATGGCGATCAACATGGACAACAATGCGAGTTCAACCGTCGCCGGAAAGCGCGAATTCAGTTCGTCAGCGATAGGGACGCGACGATGAATCGAATTGCCCAGGTCACCCCGGGCCAGCCGGCTCAAATAGCGGATATATTGGCTGTCGAATAGACTTCTGACGTCCCCTTGCTTCAGCGCTTCCCTGTCCAGGAACAGGGGGCGATTTAGTCCCAGTTGCTCGCGAATCCGTTCCACGTTTTCCTGGGCTGCGTGCTCGCCCAACATGGCGACAGCCGGGTCGCCGGGGATGAGGCGCAGCAACAAAAAAATGATGATGGTGACGCCCAGCAGGGTGGGGATCACCGAGACGAGTCGGCGAATGATGTATTGGGCCAAGTGCTTCCTCCTTACCAGGGATGCAGGGGGGCGGATGCGTTCCGCCCCCCTGTGTGGTGACGTTCACATCGTGCGTGAGCCGTCGTAAGATGATGGCCCCAGGTAACGAGGGCTAGGGCTCAAGGACTGTCCACTCGTAGTGGTCGGCACCGCCCGGCTGCGGCACGTAGCCACTGACCTTGTTGGAGAACAGGAGTGGTGTATTGTTGTGCGCGACCCACAAGCGAGCAACGTCGTCGTGCAGCAACTGCTCGACCTGCTTGTAGAGCGCTTCGCGCTCGGCCTGGTTGGGGTTGATAGCTGCCTTGTAGAGCAGTTTGGCGACTTCTGGGTTGGCGTACCAGCCTTCGCGGGGGTCTGGCTCTTTGACCTCGTCTGCCGAGCTCAGGCCGCCGAAGAAGTAGTTGTGGAAGTTGTCGGGGTCGCCGTTATCGTTGCCCCAGCCGAGCATGTACAGCCCGGGGAGCAGGCCGTTGCGCCGCAGACCCAGGTAAGTCGGCCAGTCGCCGGCCAGCTCAAGCGTGGTGTCGATGCCCGCTCTGGCCAGGTCGGCGGCCATAGCCTCGCCGATCTCCTTGGGGCTGGGGTAGTAGAAGCGGGTTACCGGCATGTAGTACAGTGTGAGCGGGATCTTGTCCCCGGCGCTGTAGAGGACATTGCCTTCTGCGTCCTCGAGGTCATGTGCGATGGTCACCTCGCTCAGCCCATCGGGGAAGCCAGCATCGGCCAGGAGTTGCTTCGACAGCTCTGGATCGTAGACCCAGTCCTTGATGGCGTCGTTGTGGCCCCAGACCAGCGGCGGCAGGAAGTTCGTCGCTGCCTCACCGTATGCGCCGTAAAAGTTCTCGATCAGGCCCTCGCGGTCGATAGCGTGGGCGACGGCTTCGCGGACCTTGATGTCCTGGAACTCCTCGACCTGATAGGGGAACGCCAGGTAGCTGGTGTTCAGCGCCGGGCGGGCCATGACGTACAGGTCGGGGTCGGCCTCGGCGGAGGCGATGTCCTCGGCCACCGCCTGTTCCAGAGCGTGGATGTCGCCGGCCTTCAGGGCCAGGAAGCGGGCCGAGTCGTCGGGGATCACCCGCCAGACGATCTCATCAATCGTGGGTTTACCACCCCAGTAGTCTTCGTTGGCCACCACTGTGATATGATCGCCCTCCACCCACTCCTTGAAGATGAACGGCCCTGTTCCCACGCAGCCCACTGAAGGCATGCCGTACTCATCGCCGTACTTCTCGATGGCCGCCGGGCTGGAGATGGCGAACATATTCATGGTCAGGTTGGCCAGGAAGGGAGCCAGGGGTGCGCCCAGGACGAATTTGACGGTGTAGTCGTCAACTTTTTCCACGGCGGTGATGACGCTATCGTCGTCAAAGCCGAACCACATGCACTCGTAATACTCGAACACCTGGCTCTCGAAGTGATAGGGGTTGTCGGTGAAGCGCCAGCGCTCGAAGTTGAAGATGACGGCGTCGGCGTTGAAGTCGGTTCCATCGTGGAACTTGACGCCCTCGCGCAGCTTGCAGGTCCACTCGGTGCTGTCCTCGTTGGCGGTGCACCCGGTGGCCAGGGCCGGGATCGGCGTGGTGGAGCCGAGCTCGTACTGATAGAGGGGCTCCAGGCATTGGCCGGTCACGCGGAAGCTCTCACCATCGGTAACGATGGCGGGGTCCAGTTGGACCGAGTCGCCGCCACGGCCAAAGATGAACGTGACAGGCTCCGCGGCTGGCTCTTCGGTTGGCGGGGCCTCGGTCGGCTCTTCGGCTGGTGGGGCCTCGGTCGCTGGTGCACCACACGATGCTACCAGGCCAGCGATCAGGATCAGTGCCAGTATGGCACTCAGAGCGCGCATGGTTTTCATCTGTCTTCTCCTTTTGTTCTTGAAGGCTCTCTAGGATTTCGCGGGGTATTCCCCATATCTGGGGGATGCGGTATAATCAGCGAACGGCGGTTTGCCTAATCAGCGGCACCCCCATATGTGGCCCTTTCCCGCGAAATCCCGAAGAGCCTGTTATCCTGATTATACCCGCCCTGCCTGCTTCTAGCAAGACACAAGCGCGGGCATCACGCCTTACATTTCACTCCTCCATTCACCACCCCACCATATGACAGGCAGCCACGTGGTTCTCGTCGCCTGGCACCGGTCGGAGAGCAGGCGACTCCTGAGAGCAAATCTTCTCCGCGATGGGACAGCGGGGATGGAAGCGGCAGCCCGACGGCGGATTGATGGGGCTGGGGATCTCTCCCTTGGGCATAGGCGCTGTGCGGCGGGCGTGGGGATCGGGTACTGGCACCGCCGCCAGCAGTGCCTGTGTGTAAGGGTGCTGCGGATTGCGATAGACCTGCTCCAGGGTGCCCACCTCGCAGATCAACCCCAGGTACATAATCGCAATCCGGTCACAGATGTACTTGGCTGTCGCCAGGTCGTGGGTGATGAACAGGTACGTCAGGTTGAAATCCTGCTTCAGTT
>CAYPOY010000033.1:0-25168 GCA_964412395.1 uncultured Anaerolineales bacterium
CGGATAAAGTCCCGCTTCATCGAAAACGTCGCCCACGAATTACGCACGCCGGTCACGACGATCAAGTTGCACGCGTATCTGATACGGCAGCAGCCAGGAAAATGGGAGAAATACCTGGGCCCACTGGCGCAGGAGGCGGACCACCAGGCGCGGCTGGTGGAGGACATCCTGCAGATCGCGCGCATAGACGCCGGACGGCTGGGGATGGACCCCCGGCCGACCTCTCTTAACGAGCTGACCGAGGCGGCCGTTGCCAATCACCAGGCGCTGGCCCAGGAACGGGGGCTGACGCTGGAGCACCGCCCCTCCCCCCCGCTTCGGGGGGGGGCAGGGGGGAGTGGGCCGGTCGCGCTGGTGGACCCCGAGCGGATGATGCAGGTGCTGACCAATCTCCTGAGGAACGCCATTCAGTATACCCCAGAAGGTGACGAAGTAGTGGTCTCCACCGGGAGGGAGGAGGCAGAGGGGCGAGTGTGGGCCACGGTGACGGTGGCCGACACGGGAATAGGAATACCGGAGCAAGAGCTGCCCCACATCTTCGAGCGGTTCTTCCGTGGGGAGTGGCCACGGCAGATACAGGTATCCGGGACTGGCCTGGGGTTGGCGATCGTCAAGGGGATCGTGGAACTGCACGGGGGGCGGGTGACGGTGGAGAGTCCTTCGACAGGCTCAGGGCAGGCTCATTCGACCATGCTTGTCCTGAGCGAAGCCGAAGGGCTCAGGGCAGGCGAGGAAGGGGTGGGCACTACCTTCACTGTCTGGCTGCCCCTCGCCAAGGGTCAGGCATAGGCATCAGGTGCCAGGCACCGCCGATCATTGATCAGCGAGCCTGGCACCTGCAATGTCTCCAGTTTGGGCAGGCCACTACCAGACTGGCTCGAGGTCAGTCGGCCGGGGCGGTCGGGTACCGGCTTCGCAGCACTTTCTTGTCAATTTTGCCCACGCTGGTCTTTGGCAACTCCTTGACGAAAGCGTAGTGCTCAGACACCGACCATTTCGTGATCACCCCATCAGCCACGAATTTCTGCAGATGTTTCTGCATGGTCTCAGCCGTGATCCGCTCCTCGGCTCCCTCCACGGGGACGATGATGGCCAGGGGCCGCTCGCCCCATCTCTCGTCGGGTACACCGACCACTGCCGCTTCCAGTACATCTTCTTGCAGGCTGAGCAGATTCTCCAGTTCCAGGATTGTTGCCTCCTCTCCTGATAGTATCTGGCCCACAACCATCACGACGCTGAAGGCCATCGGCAGTGGCCCTGCCGTCTGGTACGCTGTTATGACACTCATCAGCGGCGAAAAGTCAAATGTCATTGGTCATTGGCAACTCATGCGAACTGTTGTATAATCTATCCTGATCTGCTGGGACGACTACGACTGATTACGACAAGGAGCAGTGAAGCCTGATGAGCGAGCGATTGCGCATTCTGATCGCCAAGCCCGGCCTCGATGGCCACGACCGTGGGGCCAAGGTCGTCGCCCGTGCGCTGCGGGACGCCGGAATGGAGGTTATTTACACGGGCCTGCGCCAGACGCCGGAGATGATCGTCGAAGCGGCATTGCAGGAAGATGTGGATGCGGTGGGCCTGAGCATCCTTTCGGGCGCGCACATGACGCTGGTGCCCCGGGTGATCAAGGTGCTGCGCGAGGCCGGACTGGGCCACGTCAAGGTCTTCGTCGGTGGCATCGTCCCCGACGAGGACGTTCCAGCATTGAAGAAGCTGGGTGTGGCGGGCATCTTCGGCCCAGGCACTAACACCCAGGTGATGTCTGATTTCATCCGTCAGCAGTTGACCGAGGTCTGACGTGGAACTGGTAACGAAGGCCCTTGTTGGCAATCGTTACGCGCTGGCCCGCCTTATCTCACTGGTCGAGGACAACGGCGCGGACGCTCGCGCTGCTCTTGCGACCCTCTACCCCCACACCGGCCAAGCTCACATCGTCGGCGTGACTGGCGCGCCCGGCACCGGCAAGTCCACGCTGGTCAACGAACTAGCCAAGGCGCTGCGCGCGCAGGGCACCACGGTGGGCGTCGTGGCGGTGGATCCCAGCAGCCCGTTCACCGGCGGTGCACTGCTGGGCGACCGGGTGCGCATGCGCGATCTGGCGGGCGACCCCGGCGTTTTCATCCGCAGCATGGCCTCGCGAGGCAGCCTGGGGGGATTGGCGCGGGCCACGAGCGACGTGGTCAGGGTGCTCGATGCGGTCGGTTTCACCGTCGTGCTGGTCGAGACGGTCGGGGCTGGCCAGGCAGAGGTAGACGTCGCGCGCATAGCCCACACGACCGTCGTCGTCGAAGCGCCAGGGAGGGGGGACGAGGTACAGGCGCTGAAGGCCGGCCTGCTGGAGATTGCCGACGTCCTGGTGGTCAACAAGGCGGACCAGCCGGGGGCGGCGCAGGCGGCCCGGATGTTGGAGATGGTGATCAACCAGAATGCCCTCCCCCCCGTTGGGGGGGACAGAGGGGGGGAGGCGAGCGACAACGTCTGGCGGCCGCCTATCCTGAAAACCATCGCGCTGGATGGCACCGGTGGACCGGAGGTGCTGGAGGCGGTCGCTGCTCACCGTGACTACCTGCGCACCAGCGGTACCTGGGCCGAGCGGGAGCAGGCGCGCATTGAGACGGAGTTGCGCAACGTCCTCCAGCAGGAGTTACTTGATCGGCTGCTGGCGCGGGTGGGGGAGGAGCAGATACAAGCGTGGGTGGAGCGCATCGCGGCGCGGGAGGTGGACGTGTATACGGCGGTGGAGGCTATATCAAGCACCGAGAAAAGGCCTTGAATTATGCCGACAGTTCTGAGAGCTGGACCATATCGAGTATACTTCTACAGTCACGAACCGAACGAACCGCCGCATGTGCATATTGACCGGGACGATCAATCAGCCAAGTTCTGGATTGGGCCTGTTGCCTTGGCTCGTAACCTTGGTTTCAGGGCAAAGGAACTGCGTAAGATAGAGCGGATACTAACAGAGCACGAACAAGAGCTTCTGGAGGCATGGCATGACTATTTCGGACATTAAACCGGGAGAACGTGTCGAAGACGTGCATTTCACAGAAGATACTTTAAGCGTGGACCTTATTGACGGACGTACAATTGTGGTTCCATTGGCGTGGTATCCCAGGCTGCTTTATGCTACGCCAGAACAACGAGCAAATTGGCAGATATGTGGTGGTGGATATGGTATCCACTGGCCAGACATTGATGAAGATTTGAGTACAGAAGGCTTACTGCGGGGTGCTCCTGCTCCTCGCAGATCTGCACCAGTCCTTGCAGGAGTTGCCTGACACACACTGAGGCTGAACACCGCATTCAGGGCTGCGCCGGCCTGCCGCCGGACGAGGTGGGGCAGGAGCAGATACAGGCGTGGGTGGAGTGCATCGTGGCGCGCGAGGTGGACGTGTATACGGCGGTGCGAGCGATGTTGGGGGTGTGATGGATGCGGAAATGTTTCCCTCTGCTGAATTCGGAGTATTGCTTGCCTGTCTGAAGCGGGACTTGCAGACGGAAGATGGTCTCTGGACACTGAGAGGCTTTGTGGATACGGCCCGCCGCGTGTACTCGTTGACCACCGATACGAAGGTGATCTCCATGCGATTGACCTCAAGACTACCTACCGGACCTTCCGGCGAGGTGAGACCACAGCAACGCGGGTATCTGGCTTTACCCTTGGTGCTTTCACAGGCTACTTCCGCAATCGAGAGAACACAAAAAACGTAACATTCCCCTACGGAAGTTACCGTCAGCACTACATGGTGGGTATCGTTTATACACAGGATAAGGATCAGCAGCCAGGTATCTATGCTCTGAATGAGATTGACCGCATCCAGCCTCCTATTCGTGATATTGAGATCTTCCTCCACGAGAAGTGGCGTATGGCAAGCGACCGCCCCGGCAGCGGGAACACGCGCAACATTGGCTCAATCACTGACCTGAGGGCGTTGCGTGAGGGCAAAGGGCCGTTTGTACACCTGGGGGAAGAGGGTGAGGCGATCTTCAACGAGTATTGGCAGCAGTATCTAAACCGAGACATGGCACGCGCTGCTGAACTCTCGGCCCCTCCATTCCGCAACCTGCGAGAGTACCTGCATTATCGTAACCGTCTGGACCTCATCGCTTGCATGGAAGAGACTGATGAGACAGTTAATGCTTGATTTGCCGGTGATCGAGACAGAATTCGTTCCTAGCACCCGCTATCAGGGCAGCAAGGCCAAACTGGTGCGGTGGATATGGGAGCACATTCAAGGGATTTCGTTCAATACGGTATTGGATGCTTTTGGAGGCACGGGGGTCGTTGGCTACTGGCTCAAGCAAAAAGGCAAGCAGATCACTTGCAATGACGTCCTCCAGTTCAACTACCTTGTAGGCCTGGCGTTGATTGAGAACAACACTATCTGCCTGACCGATGAGGACGTGGATGACCTGTTGTACCGTCAACCTGGGCGGGAATATCGTACCTTTGTCGCAGATACCTTCAAGAACATTTACTACACCGATGAGGAAAACCGGTGGTTGGACCTCGTCGTGCAAAACATTGCTCTGCTGCCCGATCCGTACAAGCGTGCATTGGCCTACTACGCGCTGTTTCAAGCCTGCCTGGTCAAGCGACCGTTCAACCTGTTCCACCGCAAAAACTTGTACCTCCGTTTCGCCGACGTCGAGCGCTCGTTCGGCAACAAGACAACCTGGGACACCCCGTTCGAGTGCCATTTCAGGTCTTTTGTGAGCGAAGTCAACGCGCTGGTGGTTGATAATGGTCAGGCCAACTATGCGCTCAATGAGGATGCCTGGGACGTCGAGGGGGATTACGACCTGGTCTACATTGACCCTCCATACATCTCCCGGCGGGGCGTCGGGGTAGATTACCATCACTTCTACCATTTCCTGGAAGGACTGGCACGGTATGAGGAATGGCCCACACTGGTGGATTACCACAGCAAGCATCGGCGGTTGAAGCGGGTGTATAACCCTTGGGTGGACCCGGCGGCGATTTACGGCGCGTTTGCCCGTTTGCTGGATCGGTTCGGCGATGCCATACTCGTAATCTCGTATCGCGCCGATGGCGTTCCCTCTATCGCTGATCTGGAAGGTATGGTGCGGCAGGCGAAGCAGCGTGTCCAAGTATACACCCCGGACGGCTACCAGTACGTGCTGAGCACACGCCAGACGACAGAAGTGTTGATTGTGGGAGAATAGCACAGTGACCCGTCTCTTCCTCATCCGCCACGGGCGCTCGGTGTGGAATGCCGAACATCGCATCCAGGGCCAGGCCGACTCACCGCTGGACGAGGTGGGGCGGGAGCAGGCTCACCGGCTGGCGGAACGGCTGCATGAGGACCCACCTGTTGCGTTGTATACCAGCCCCTTGCGGCGGGCGCAGGAGACGGCGGAGATCATCGGGGACGCGCTGGGCATGCCGGTGGTGCCCGATGGGCGGCTCAAGGAGTACAACGTCGGCGACATCACGGGGCTGACGTGGGTGCAGATAGAGGAGCGGTACCCGGAAGCGGCGCGGCGTTGGGCGGAGGACCCGGGGAGCGTCGAGTTCCCCGGCGAGGAAGGGAGCACGCCGTTTCGGGCACGGGTAGCGGCTGCTTTTAGCGATATCCTTTCGCGGCACACAGAGGGACCGGTCGGCGTGGTGGCGCACGGGGGCACCCTGGGTGCCTACCTCAACCACCTGATCGGGCTGCCTACCCAGTTTTCGCCCTTCCGCTTTGGCAATGGGTCGCTGAGCATCGTTGAAGTGAATCCGGTGCGACCGCGCATCGTGCTTTTGAACGACACCTGTCACCTGGGAGGAGAAATATGATCATGGGAGAGAAAGTCCGGCTGCGGCCAATTGAGCGAGACGACCTGCCGCGCTTCGTCGAGTGGTTCGGCGATCCCGAAGTGCGCCGCCATCTGGCACTCTACCTGCCGTTCTCGTTGGCGCAGGAGGAACGCTGGTTCGAGAACCTGGTGGAGCGGTTAGAGCGACGGGAGAGCGTGACGCTGGCTATTGAGACCGCCGAGGGGGTGCATATCGGCAACATCGGCCTGCCCAGTATTGACTGGAAGAACCGCAATGCTGAACTGGGCATCGCCATCGGAGAGAAAGCGTACTGGGATCAAGGGTATGGCACCGACGCCATCCGCACGCTGCTGGGCCTGGCCTTCCGTGAGATGAACCTGCACCGCGTTTTCCTGCGGGTGGACGCGGACAACGCCCGAGGTATCCGTTGCTACGAGAAAGCTGGTTTCCGGCGGGAGGGCACCTTTCGCGAGGTGGTGTTCAAAGAGGGGGTGTACCGCGACCAGTATGTGATGAGTGTCCTACAGTCGGAGTTTGAGACCAATGAATGAGGGAGGAGGGGGCATGCACAGTGTCATCAAACTGTTCAGTGGCACCGGTTGTCCGGCGCTTGCTGAAGAGATCAGCCAGTATCTCGGCGTACCGCTATCGGGGCGCGACGTCATTCAGTTCCCTAACGAGAACATCTTCGTGCGGCTGCACGAGAGCATACGCGGCCAGGACGTCTTCTTAATCCAGACCACTTCGTCCCCGGTCAACTACAACATCATGGAGCTGTTGATCTTCCTGGATGCGTTGAAGCGGGCCTCGCCGGACCGCATCACGATGGTCGCTCCCTACCTGGCCTACGCCCGCTCCGACAAGAAGGATCAACCCCGTGTGCCGATCACTGCCCGCCTGGTGGCTGACATGATCGGCGTCGCCGGTGCCGACCGCTACATCACGCTCGACCTGCACGCCGACCAGATTCAGGGGTTCTTCAGCATCCAGGGCGACGTCTTGACCACTTTTCCTATCCTCTCCGACTACTTCCGCGACAAGCAGCTCGAGAAGGCCGTCGTCGTCGCCGCGGACCTGGGTTTCGCCAAGAAGGCGCGCAACCTTGCGGCTGAACTGCACATGCCTCTGGCGCTGGTCGAGAAGCGCCGGGTGACGGTGGACACGGAGGCACTCACGCTGGTAGGCGACGTGGAGGGCCACGACGTCATCATCGTGGACGACGAGGTGGGCACTGCTGGCACGATGGTCAACGCGGTCAACATCGTCCGGGAGCACGGCGCTCGTGAAGTCTACCTGTGTTTTGCTCACGCCGTCTTCGCGCCGCCAGCGGTCGAGCGGCTGCGGGAACTCCCCATCAGGGAAATTGTGACCACGAACTCGATCCCTATCCCGCCGGAGAAGCGACTGCCCAATCTCGTCGTCCTCTCCGTTGCCAAGCTGCTGGCCGAGGTGATCCTGCGCGTCCACGAGGGCCGCAGCGTCGGCGAGGTATTCCGGGGCTACCAGCGTTACCGGTAGGTGGCGTGGTCGGAGCATAAGGCACACTGCGCTCAGGCGTCATCGCGGTCGCGCTTCGTCAGATAGTGGATACCTGGGTCAATCTCAACGTAGCCCGCTTTTCGAAACAGCGCCAGTGATGCGGGATTGTCGCTTTCGACGAGGGCTGCAATGACGTGCATATCCTGCTCGGCCAGCACTTCCTCGGCCGCCGCGATCAGCCGGGCACCATGGCCTTGCCTGCGGTAGTCGGGGTCTACCGCCAGCCGGTTGATCCATCCCTTGCGGCTGTCGTGGGTCACGACGACCGCGCCCACCAGTTGGCCGTCCATTTCCAACCCCAGAATCGTCTGGACGCCACTGGCGAGTTGTCGGGTTAGGCCAGCACGACTATCGCGCCCCTGGGGCTTGAGCGAGTGCAGCCCTGCCCGTTGCCACAGCGCCAGCAGTTCATCGTAGTCGTCCAGCCCCAGCCGGCGTATATCAAGGCCCTCTTTCTGCATAGAAGCAGCCCCCTTTATTTACACATTACGTTTCACGCTTCCAACGCCCGCTTCATCGCCTCTGCCAATAGCTTCACACTCAGGGGCTTTTGCAACCAATCTACAATGTCCTGGCGCTGTAGATCCCGGGCCTCCGCCTTCTGCGGATAGCCGGTCATCGCTACAATCTTTACGGCTGGATCCTTCTGCTTCAAGATTTGGAATAACTCGGACCCGTTGATTTCCGGCATCACGAGGTCGCTCAGCACCAGGGCGATTTTGTCCCCGTGTTGCTCAAAGATGGCCAACGCCTCCCGGCCGTTTGCGGCCACCAGCACCCGGTAACCTAACGATTGCAGTGCACTGGCTACCGCCTCCCGCGCGGCTGATTTGTCCTCCACCACCAGAATCGTCTCTCCGTGCCCCTGTACCGGGGCACCTATTTCCAGTTCCGATGGTTCCACCCTGGGTATCTGAAGGGCCGGCAAGTAGAAAGTGAATGTCGTGCCGCGCCCCACCTCGCTCTCCACGTCAATGTGGCCCTCGTGCTGCTCGACAATGCCGTGCACCTGCGCCAGCCCCAGGCCGGTGCCTTGCCCTGCCGGTTTGGTGGTGAAGAATGGGTCAAAGATGTGCGGTAGGACATCGGGCGGGATGCCCGTGCCAGTATCCGACGCCATCACCTGCACCCACTCCCCCGGCTCCATCTCCGGCAAGGGAGGCGGCTCGCCGGGCGCGACTCGTATCCGCTCCAGCCCAATACGTAGCTCCCCCCCCTCCGGCATCGCATCCCGGGCATTGACCGCCAGGTTCATCATTACCTGCTGAATACGGGTCGGATCGGCGTTCACCGTGTACTCGTCGCGCCCATACGCCAGTTCCAACTTGATGTTCTCGGTCAGCGTGCGTTCCAACATCCTGACCAACTCTTTCAGAAACGGGGCCAGGTCCAAGGGGTGCCGCTCGATGACCGAAGTGCGGCTAAAGTCCAGGATTTGCTGAATCAAGTTAGTCGCTTGCTTAGCCTGTTGGGAGATTGTCGTCAGGCGCTCGCGGTCCTGGGAGGACAGGTCCGGCTTCGGCAACATCATCTCGGCGTACAGGATGATCACCGACATGATGTTGTTAAAGTCGTGGGCGATGCCCGCCGCCAGTTGTCCCACCACTGCCAACCGCTCCTGCTGTTGGGTACGCTTCTCAATCTCCCGTTCCTGGGTGACGTCCTGCAGAACCAGCACCCAGCTTCCTGTCTCAGTCTCCGATTCCACCGCATAGGCCGCCATCTCGAAGATCCGGCGCGGAGGTCCTTCCACTTCCACCTCGTGCCACGGTCCTTCCGAGGGAGGAGTCAACAGTTCCTCAATCGGACGTCCGCCCAGGTGGGTCAACGCCGCCCCCGCGGCTCGACCGAGCTCGCCAAAGTCCTCGGCACCGTCCAGCGCGGCCAGGTGCTCTCGGGCCGCCGGGTTTGCCAGGAGGATGTGCAAGTCGCTGTCCAGCAGAAGTATGCCCGCCGGTACCGTGTCCACAATCTGCTGCACCTGCCGGGCCTGCTCCCGCGTCTTCTCCAGCAAACGGAGCCGTTCGGAGGCCCCACCCAGTTGGCGGCCCACCGCTTCCGCCAGCCCGATTTCCCCGGCGGACCAGGGCTGGGGACCAAGCGTGCCCATGCTCAGTCCACCAATGCGTTGCCCCTCGGACAGGATGGGAACAGTGATGGAGGCGCGGATGCCCAGGCGGGCTGCAAGCGGGCCCGCTGCCATCTGTGGGCCGACCTCGGTGCGCTGCCAATCCTCCACGGCGATGGTACCAGGTATGTCCAGCGCGGTAGCCTGGGCCGCCTGGGCAATGCACTGTCTGAGCTTTGGGGAGAGCCCCCGCATGGCTGACTGTGCTCCCACCCAGATGATCCCGATATCCAGCCCCAGCGCTTGCATGGTGTGATCCAGGGCGGTCTCCAGCAACCCCCGCAGGTCGGACGCGGCAGCGGCTGCGGCGATGATGGCGTTGAGGGCCTCCTGCTGAGCGGCCCGACGGCGAATCTCCTCCTCCGCTTGCTTGCGCTCGGTGATGTCTGTGAAGACAGAGAGCACGCCGCTGAATTGCCCGTCCTCGAACAGCGGCCGGGCGCCGACGATGACGGGCACCCGCCGGCCATCCCGCGTCAGCAGGACCGTCTCGTACCGGCTGGCGACGCCCTGGGGCCGCTTGGCCGCCTCCTCCTCGACCTGCGCCACGTGTTCAGGCGGCACAGTGATCTTCCAATGCCGGCCTGTCAATTCCTCGGAGGTATAGCCCAGGATTTCCGCGACCTTGGGATTGACAAAGGCGATATGACCCGTCGCATCCTCGAGGAGGATACCCTCGTCCATACTCTGCACGATGTTCTCGTTGAACGCCCGCAGTCCCTCCGTCTCCTCGTACAGCCGTGCGTTCTCGATGGCCATCGCCGCGGATGCGGCTAACGATTCTACCAACCTGAGGTCTCCTGGCCGGAAGCGGTTTACCTCTGTGTCCATCACCTGGAGCACGCCGATCACTTGCTCCTTGATCTGCAGAGGGACGCTGAGGATGGATCGCTGCTCCACTCCCGTTTGCTGATCCACCTCCTTGAAGTGGCGCTCGTCGGCCCGCGTGTCCGGCACGATCAGGCTCTCGCCGCTTGCCGCCACCCAGCCAGCGAACCCCTCTCCCGGCGCGAGGCGCCATCCACGCACGACGTCGCTCTGGGGGCCAACGGACTGCTGGCAGACCTGTTCGTCCGTCTCCGGATCCATAAGCCAGACGGAGGCAGCGCCCACGCCTAGCAGATGGCACACCTCTTCCAGTATGGTTACGAGCACCTGGTTCAGATCCAGGGTGGAGCCGAGCGTTCGCCCCACCTGGTTGAGCAGCTCCATCTCGCGGCTCTGCTGCCGCAGCGCCTCTTCTGTCCGTTTGCGCTCGCTGATGTCGCGGATGGCGATGACCCGGACGGCGCGCCCCCGGTAGGTCGACGCCTTGGCGACCAGTTCGATGTGGAATTCCGTGTCATCCTTTCTGAGGCCGAGCGATTCAACCGGTCGCTCGACCCCGGCCTCGACGTTCCGCGCAGTCAGCTCACGCGATCCCTCGGCGATGAAATCCAGCAACGGCATTCCAATGACTTCCGGAGGGGCGTAACCAAACATCCGCACGAAACCTGTGTTGGCGTCAACTAGCCTTCCCCCTTCGCTGACGATGGTTCCCTCAAAAGTGGCCTCCAGGAGGCTGCGATATCGCTCTTCCTTCTCGGCCAGCTCGGCTTGCCGGTGGCTTTCCAACCGGTTCCGGTGATGGGTGGTCAGTGTGAGGAAGACGTACATGGCAGGGATAAAACTCGTAGGGCCAGTAGCGATGGCCTCAAATGTCACTTGGGGGAAGAACACCGGCACCAGTAGCACACCGATCACGTTAAGGGCAACAACAATGACCGTGGCCGGCACAGGAAGCAACACGCTGGCAAATAATACGGGCACAGCCAGGTAGGCGAGTACGCTGGGGTCGGCAGAGTCGTAGTAGGGATTTGCTCCCGCAAAAACTGCGACCGCTGTAGCAAAAACCGCAATAGAAATGGTCCCCACGGTAAGTACTGCTGCCGGTGTGTAGCGCCCGGCGCGGTTCAGTCCGTACGCGATCACTAAAAAAACGGCAGTACTCACCACCAGATAGAAGTCAGCGGTTTGTAAAGGAAATATGGAGGTCCCGATGAGATTGGGCACGCCAGACGTCAAGACGATCAGCGCGGTCAGTAGAATGAAGGCGATCAGCAACGACGCTAGCAATCGCGCCTGGTAGCGGCGTTCAGGCTTCTTGATGGATGCATCGGGTTCCGTAAGTCGGTACCAGATATTTCTCAACAGCCCAATGGGTGATTTGTCTCTGCCTTCCATCATCGATTACTCCGGCAATACGCCCGGCGTCGGTGGATAGCGGTCGCGGAAATCGAAGGCACAGTCGTCTGTGTCGTAGTAGTGGGGATAGCGTTCCAGAGAGTGGGTAAATAGGCTCACACCGGGATGTGGACTCACACCCGGATAGGTCGCGTCACCCCAGACCACCACATCCACGATCTGGTCGGTCGGCCCCAGTAGCAACACCTGGTCTCCGTCGTTGCGCAGCGTCCAGTCGCCGGCTCCCCAGGCGGTGCACTTGATCATATCCGGCGTGGCGCTGTGGTCGAACATCTCGAAATCGGCCTGGGGCACCTGAGAGCCGTCGAAGGCTATGACCAACACACCTTGTGGAGGCATCGTCGTACCCGGCGGGAACTGGTACATCCCCTCGAAGCGGTCATCCGTCTCGGCGTCGCCGATCTTGTAACCGCTCAGGTCTATCGTTTGCTCCGTCGGGTTGCAGATTTCCGCCCATTCCACACCTACTGACCCCGCGTAGTACACCTCGCTGATCACCGCGTAATCCACCGGCGGTGGAGGGGTAGTGTAGTTACGCATCGCCAGCGGCAGGAATACAGGGCGCGCAAGCCACCAGTCAACCTCGAATACGTGCGCCAGGTAGCGGTAGATTTCATCGGATTTCACTTGCAGCGCCATTTCGCGGTTGATCTTGTTGGAGCTTTCGCTGCCGTTGATGGAACCGGCGTGGGTGTAGCCCCCCTTGTTCTCCTCCTTGTCCAGCCAGACCAGCACCATCTTGCTGTGGATGCCCCACTGCGTGGGGTCACCAATGGCAGCCTCCAGGTCCAGCCCTTCGGCGCGGGCGATCTGGTTGACGTAGGCGACCGTAGCAGTGTTGACGTTCCCAAAGTCAAGCCCATCGAAGGTGCCACCGTTAAGCAGGACGCGCATGGTCGCGCCCCGGCGGGCGGCGGCGATGTACGCCTCCAGTCGCAGGTTGGGGTCGTCGGTGGGGTTGTCTCCCCAGTCAACGTGCTCGTACAGTTGCTCGACGTAGACCGTGTCGTTCACGCCGGCCTGGGCCAGTAGCCCCAGCAGCGCGTCGGACTGGCGCAGTGCTGCCTCTGGTGCGGTGAACAACTCGAAGCTAAAGGTGCCGTTCATTGTCAGCGGATCGGGGAAGCGAACAGTGTAGGTCATGTAGTCAGGGACGGTCAGCACCGGCGTGTATGCCGGGTCCGGATGACCGTACCCGTTAGCCTGGGCGTAGGCGGCGTTCCAGCGCAGGATGTCGTTATGGTGGACCGGGTCCAGGTCGCGGGCAAAGACCTCGGCAGCGCGGGCCACGACCGACGGCCCGTTCATTGCCAGCACCACGCCGCGCGAGCCAGAGGTGCCGTTGGACTTGTCGTCGGAGGGCAGGCTGCTGTCGGTGAGATTCTGGGACCCGATCACTAACCACTCGCTGTCCACGATGAGGAACTTGGCGTGGAGATAGTCGTAGCGGTTGAAGATACGGTCGCCCGTCTCGTGGATCATAAACCAGCATTGCCCGCCGGCAGCCTCAATCTGCTGGCAGGCCCACAGTTCCTGTTGCCATTGGGAGTCAGAATGGCTCACACGGGCCTGCTGTCCCTCCAGGAGAACCGTCACATCTACCCCCTCTTGCGCCTTCTGCACCAGCGCAGTGACGACGTCCGGGTTGCGGAGGGAGTAGACCTCGATGGAGATGGTGTGCTGCGCCCGGGCGATGGTCTGGGAAACTACGTTGAAGGCATTGTCTGGCGCAACGCCAACGACGACGGTGGCCTGTTCGGTGGCGGTCAGCGGCCAGAAAAGAGAATCCAGGTCCCAGCCCGGGTAGAGCACCCGTCGCCCGTGGGTGACGTTGCTGGCGTACTGGATCCAGTCGGCGGCGGTGTCGGTATCGGTGGCGGGGAGGCTGGTAGCCTCATCGGGGATGCGGTACAGGATCTGGCCCGTCTCCCGGCCAACGGAGTAGGGCTGTACGGCCGGGCCGGACCAGCCGACGATGTCCGTATTGCCGCCCTTATAGACCACCGCGTCTATCGTGGCATGGCCGTCGCGCAGTACGACCTCGTCGCCAGCATCGGCGAGGCCGTAGGGCAACCAAATGTCCATTTCGTGATCCG
Source organism: uncultured Anaerolineales bacterium (assembly GCA_964412395.1). GTDB lineage: Bacteria > Chloroflexota > Anaerolineae > B4-G1 > B4-G1 > CAYPOY01. Next base: position 13,799 of record CAYPOY010000033.1, read on the forward strand.
GTGGGAAGCCGAAAGAGGCTGTGAAACTGACTGCCCTGCGGGCCAGCCAGATGCGGACCGTTGGGGAGAGAACAGCAGAGGGTAGCGCCCGGCAGGTGAGACCAGAGCCTGTGTCCTTGCACAGTTCCCACCCGGCCAGGTCGGCCGAGGCCGTGCCGACGTTAATCAACTGTACCGCCTCGTCCGGGTCAGCAGACTGGTAGCCATCGTACAGCACGGCCGATATGAGCACCTGAGGTTCTCCCGTTGCACCAATGGTCGTTTCCCAGGTAGCGATGTTGTTCGCCATCACCGTCTCGCTGGCAATGGTCGTGGCGGTGACCAGGTTGGTGATGGTGCCGGATCCGGTGTCGGCCACGCGCCCGGTGATGGTGATGATGTGCAGGCTGGCGGTGGGCACGTCACCGAGTTGCCAGACCAGGGCGAGCCTGGAGGAGGTGAAGGTGAAGTGGCTGGTCTGGGTGATGAATTCCACAGCGGCGGGGAGGGTGTCGGTGAGCAGCGTGCCAGCGGCGGCAATAGAACCGGTGTTGCTGAGGGCAATGTGGTAGGTGATGATGCCGCCAGGGTGAGCAGCGGCAGGGCCGGTCTTGGCGACGACCAGGTCGGCGGTGCCACCGGCCGGCGGCTGGTGGCAGGAATTCCGGGCTTTGGGCGTACCGTTGATGGGCTTGCCGTTGGTGTCCTGTCCGTTGCGGGTGACGCCGTCGTTGGTGCACCAGTTCGCGTCGGTGTCGGGGGCGGTGGGGCTGATGCGTTCCATCGTGCGCTTAGGGACAGTATTGCTTCCAGCCGCCCAATCGTTATCATACCTGCGTTCGGTGTTGGCGGTGTCAATGACCACACTACTGCTGTCGGTGAGCGTGATCGGTTCGCCGTCATTCCGCAGGTTGCCGCTGAACAGTTGGTCAATCTGAGGCACAGTGCCGCTGAAAGTAGTCGTGCACTCCGCCAGGAGATAGTAGCTGCCGGCCGGTATTGTCCCTGTGAGCGTCGCCAGTGTCCCGTTGTGGTCACTCAACGTCCAGCCGTGCAGGTCAATCCGGCCCTCGGTCGTGTTATAGAGCTCGATCCACTCGTGGCTCCAACTGGCGTCGGTGCCCATCCATGCCACTTCGTTGATGGCCACGTCCAGCGAGCTGTGGGTCACGACGACGCCGGTGGACCAATCATCCACATTGTTACTGGGCACCGTCTCACTGGCGGTGGTCGTCGCTGTGACCAGGTTGGTGAGGGTGCCGGATCCAGTGCCGGTCACGCGCCCGGTGACGATGATGAGGTGCAAGGTGTCGGTGGGCACGTCGCCGAGTTGCCAGACCAGGTTGCGCCCGGAGTGGTCAAAGGTGAAAACAGTGGTCTGGGTGACAAAGTTCACGGCGGCGGGGAGAGTGTCGGTCACACGCACGGTAGTGGCGGTAGTAGAGCCAGTGTTGCTGAGGGCGATGTGGTAGGTGATGAGGCTGCCGGGGGTGATAGCGACTGGGCCGATCTTGGTGACGACCAGGTCAGCGGTGTCTGTTTGTGGTACGTTGCCGTTGCCAGGCGTAGGGGATGAGCGTTCGACAAAATCAGCCGGGCTATCGGTGTCGGTGCCCGCTGGGTCGCGCTCCATCGAGTGATCCTCATCAATACTGGCGCACAGATAAGCGCTGCAATTCCAGTAGGTTGTGTTATCTCCGTAGCTCACGCCGTCAACCAGGGCGCCAACGTCGTCGCGCAGCGTCACGCTGTCGCCGCTGTTGTTCAGACCGCTGCCGATGGTGCCCCCAACGTGTACCCACACCCCAGTAAATCCTGGGTAGTCGTCGGGGAAGCTGGCGCTGGCCGCGACGATCACAAAACCGTGCGCCGGTATTGTCACGTCGGGTACAGTGTCGGATGACGTCCCGTCGGCAACGGTCCAGTTGCTCAGCGTGAGGGGGGCACCTGTCGCGTTGTGGAGCTCTATCCACTCGTGAGCATTCTCGCCCGTGCCCGAAGGGTTGAAGAGCACCTCGTTGATCACCACGTCACCCGAGCTGACTACCGGCGCTTGCAGTGCCGTCACCTCCGCCGCTCGCGCTGACGTGCGCAGCCCACTCACTACTCCCACCACCATCAGCCCACCCAGCAGGCAGGCCCCTACCAACCACGTCACGCGCTTCATCGCCCATCTCTCTGTCGCATCTTGCCCTTTGCCTCTTGCCTCCTACGCTATCTCCATCTCACTCTGACAAGAACGCAGAACGGCGGATCGGCGCAACAGGGAAGATAGGAGCCCCTCCAGAGGCAAGGAAGGAGGGGCTCCATTTCGCCTTTGTGTTACTGGATCTGAACCTCGACGACCCACCACATCCACTGGTCGTCGACATAGGTCTCCCGCGCCTCGGCCGGGAAGACCAGCTTCACCGGCCCGCCGAGATCGTCAACCAGGTCCTCACCACCCACCTGGTAGGCCAGCATGATCGGCCACTGCTCCAGGTCTTCCCTGGCGACGTCGAGCGTCATGCCGTCCTTGGCTACCAGTGTGGCGACGGTGGCATCCTTCGAGCCCCCGCACAGCTCCCACGCCTTCGAGAGCAGGATGCCCCGGTACTCCAGGCCATCTCCCATCCACGGGTCGTCAATTGTCTGGTCCACGGCGTATTCCTCGATCAGCGCCGCGTCGAACTGGCACTCGTCACCCACATTGGGGCTGGCGACGTCGCCGGTGACCTTGAGGATGACGTCACCCGTCGGAGCGGGAAGGCCCGCCTTCCCACATGCGGTCAGCATCACTGCGACCAGCATCAGGGGTACCCATATCTTCTTGAACATTCTACTTTCCTCCTTTATGAGATATTATTGGATTATACGCAGGTTCATACCCGCGTGCATCCCAAACCTGGAACGTGGATTTTCGAATCTCCAATCACGTCTCACGTTTCACGTTTCACGTTCAGTGTTGCTCCGCGATATTCTGATCCACGATGGTCTTGGCCTCGTCCAGCGCCTCCTGGGGCGTGGAGGCTCCCAGTTCCACCGCCTCTATTGCCCGGCGCAGTGCCCCGTCGCTGGTGCCCAGTGCCGGGAAGATCGGGATGGCGTAGGAATACTGCAGCGACTCGATCGGCACTTGCTGTAGCGGGTGTCCCTCCAGGTGAGCCTGCATCTGGGGCCACTCCAGCGCGTCTTTGTAGATGGGCACGTAGCCGCTGTGCGTGGAGAGGTGGAGGGAACCCTCCGGGCTGGTCATGAACTTGACGAACTCCCAGGCCGCGTCCAACACCGCCGGGTCGTCGTTGCGGAAGATGACCAGGCTCCCGCCGCCGATGGGCTCGACCGGAGCCCGTCCCTTGACAGTGGGAATGGTCGCCACGCCCAGGTCGAACGTGACTTCATTGGCAATGCTGAGGATTCCGGCGCAGGAGCGGAGCGACATCCCTAGTTTGCCGGCCAGGAAGTCCCCCTTGGCCTCCTCGTGCTGACCGGGGGGCATGATCTGGTACGTGTTGACCATATCCCCCCACAGTTGGAGCATCTCCACTGCCTCCGGGCTGTTGTAGAGCACCTCCGTCTGTTCTTCGTTGATGATCTGTGCTCCGTTTTCCAGGAACATGGTGCTGATGTACCAGTGAGCGTCCTTGTGGGTGTTGAAGCCCCACTGGTCAATCGCTCCGTTGCCATCGGTGTCCTGGGTCAGCGCCTGGCCGTACTCGATGACCTCGTCCCAGGTCGTGGGGGGGCGGTCTGGGTCGAGTCCGGCGGCGACGAAGAGATCGCGGTTGTAGTAGAGCACAGGCACGCTATTGTTGAAGGGCATGCTCCAGACTTGACCGCCGGCAGAGTTGTATTCCCAGAAAGCCTCATAAATCTGCGTGCGGTCAATGCCGTTAGGGCCATCAGCAAACTCGGTGATGGGGACGATGGCGTCGGTCTCTCCCAGCAGCGGCGCGCCACCCAGGTGGGTCACGTGGGGCAGCGTCTCCTCGGCGTAGATGGCGTTCCATACCTTGCCCATGATCTGGCCATAACTACCCTGGTAGGTAGCGGTGACCTGGATGTTCGGGTGGGAGGCGTTGAACTGCTCCACCAATTCCTCAACCGCCTCACCGGTGCTGCCGCTGAGCGCGTACCAGAACTCCAGCGCGATCACTTCCTCCGCCGGCCCCGCCCCTTCTGTTCGTGGGGCCGGAGTTACCTCGCCCCTGCCGCCGCAGGCCGGAAGCAACGTCAGGCTGATCGCCAGGCATATCCACAGTACATTTCTTTTCATCGGTCAACCTCCTTATACCTATGATTATTGGGCTTCACGCGCCTTTGAGGCCCGTGGTAGCAATGCCCTCCACGAAAGATTTCTGGACGATGAGATAGAAGACCACGACAGGGAGCGAGACGAAGACGGTCGCGGCCATGAAAATCCCCCATAGAGTGCCCCCTTCCTGGCTGACGAAGTAGCGCAGGCCGATCTGAAGCGTGCGCATGTGCTCGCTGGTGGTGACGATGAGTGGCCAGAGGTAGGAGTTCCAGTTGCCCATAAAGGCGAAGAGAGCCTGGGAGGCCACGATGGGCTTGGACAGAGGCAACAGGATTTGCCAGAGGAAACGCAGCCGGCCACAGCCATCCAGTTTGGCCGCGTCTTCCAGTTCCTGGGGCAGTGTCATAAAGTACTGCCGCATCATAAAGACGCCGAAAGCGTTCGCCAGGAAAGGCACGATCAGTGCCTGGTAAGTATCCAGCCAGTGCAGGTTCTTGAGCACCAGGTAGGAAGGCACCAGCGTCACTTGCGTGGAGATCATCGTCGTGCTGAGGAATAGAGCAAACATCACATTCTTGCCCTTGAACTCCATGCGGGCGAAGGCGAAAGCGGCCAGCGAGCAAGTGATCAATTGGCCAACGGTCACGGCCACTGCCACCAGTGCGCTGTTGAAAAAGTATCGCCCGAATGGGGCCGCGTCCCACGCCTCCGCGTAGTTCTGAAAACGCCAGGCTATGGGAATCCAGTTGGGTGGGTAGGCGAAGACTTCATCCGATCCCTTGAGCGAGGTGGAGACCATCCAGACGTAGGGGAGTATCACCATCACTGTTGTAGCCCCCAGGATGGTGTACCAGAACGCGGCAAAAAGCGCCTTGCGTGCTCGTTTGGAGCGTAATGTTAACATGGACGACCTCCTACTCGTAATGGATGCGCGAACCCACCACCTTGAACTGGATCAGGGTGAGGATGAGCAAGAGAATCAAGAGGACACAAGCCACGGCCGAGGCTCGCCCCATCGTGAAGTGCTCAAAAGCCTCCTGATAGAGATAGTAGGTGATGGTGGTCGTGGTTCCCAGCGGGCCACCCTCAGTCATCACGTGCATCTGGGTGAAGGTCTTGAGGGAGTTGATGATGCCGATGACCAGGATGTAGAACGTCGTCGGGCTCAGGAGTGGCAGGGTGACCTTCCAGAACCGGGACCAACTACCCGCGCCGTCAATCTCCGCCGCTTCATACAAAGAGGTGGGAATGCTCTGTAACCCGGCCAGGAAGATGATGATGTTGTAACCCATGCCATGCCAGATGCCCATCAGGATCAACGCGGGCATCGCCAGATGGGGGTCGCGCAGCCACCGCAGTGGCGAGAGCCCCAGTTTCAGCAGGATGCTGTTGAGCAGACCGTAGTCGGCCGGATGGTAGATCCAAAGCCAGACCACAGAGATTGCCGCTGTGGAGGTGATGGTGGGCAGGAAATAGGCGGTGCGGAATAGACTCACACCTCGCAGGCGCTGGTTGAGCAGCATGGCGATGCAGAGGGAGATAGCAATATTCAAAGGAACCCCCACCGCGTAGTAGAAACTATTGCGGATGGAACCGAGGAACTCCGGCGCGCCGATTTTGTCGGTGAAAAGATAGCGGTAATTCTCCAGGCCGACGAACGAGGGCTTGAAGGGTAGATTCCAGCGGGTGAGGCTGGCGTAGAAGGAGAAGAAGAGTGGGAAGAAGACGAAAATGGCGAAGACGATGATGCTGGGGAGAAGAAACAGATAGGCGGCGAAGGTCTCCTCACCCCATTGGCGCCACCAGTTGCCCTGGCGCGTCGTTACTGTTGTCATTTAACCACCTCCTCAATCAATGGGGCCGATTCCCTGAGAAGCCGGGCGATTTCCGCCACGCTTGCGGTCAGCATCCGCTTCACCTGCTCGAACTCCAGGTGAGCCAGTTGCTCTCCCTTAATCTCCAGCGTGACGATACCCCTGAAGCCTGCCTGGACCAGCGTGGGCAGCCAGGCGCGGTAAGGGGCCCGTCCGTAAAGAAGCGGATAGTGATCCGTTCCATTCTCGTCAATGTCGTGCAGGTGGACGTGGACCACGTGGCGTAGCCAAGCCACGCCGGGTGCACTCAGGCGGCCGGCCTTCACGTCGTGGCCCATGTCCCAGCAGAGACCCAGCCGGCGGTCGCCTACCTCCTCGACGATGCGCAGTGTCTCAGCGCGTGTGGTGCCAATCTTGCCCCGGCGCGGGTCGGGGACCAGGTTCTCCAGCGCCGGCACCAGCGACGGGTAGCGCTCCAGCACCCACTCCAGGAACGCGACGGTGTCGGCGTAGAGGGCATCGTGTGGCCGCGTGTCCGACCAGGCGCCGTGAACGACGAGAGGCGCGGGCGCGAAGCGGGCGGCAACGTCGAGCATCGGCGCGTAAGCGGCCTGAATCTCCTCACGTTGCTCTCCGGCAAAGCCGGCAGCGGTGTAGGGAGCCAGATAAGGAGCGTGGAAGCAGAGGACAAAACCCAGCCGCCGACATTCCTCCATCAACGGCAGGGAGCGCGGCCAGTCCGGCTCATGAGCATGCAGCCCGAACTCCAGCGCCCGCAGCCCCGCAGCCCGCAGCGGCTCCAGGAAGCCCGGCAGCGCCTCGCCGAAGGCCCAACGTGGGTGCATGCTGAAGCCGACCTCAAGTTGATTCACGCCCCTCTCCCTCCCGGTGCGCCGCGCCCACCCGGACCAACCCCTGGGCGACTGCCGCCAGGTCGAGCCTGTTGACCCGCTCCACCTCCGCCAGGAGCGCCTGGTCAATTGCGTCAATGCTCGCTAGTGCGCCGCAGATCGCCCCGGCGATGGCTCCGATGGTATCGGTGTCGCCGCCGATGTTGGCCGCGTAGCGCACTGCCTGCATCGGGTCGCCCTCCGCCAGCGCCACCAGGCCAAAGGCGGTTGGAACACTCTCGATCACCGTCAGGTCCACACCGATACAATCGTAGAGCGCCCGTATGGCCTCCATCTCACTTCCGGCCTGGCGCGCCAGGCGCAGCGCCAACTCGATGCGTTTCTCCAGCGGCGGCGTCCAGACCCAGGTGCCGAACGCACGCCCGCGCACGGCTCCCTCCATCCCCGCCTCCGACACTTCCTCAAGGGTGGTGTCCTCGCGCATTGCCTCGGCTACGGCGCAGGCCACGGCTGCGGCGGCGGAGAGCGCCAGCGTGGTGCCGTGCGTGGGAAGACTGGCCTCCACCGCATCGGCCAGCGCGCCCTCAAAATCCCTGGCGTGGACGATCCCGACGGGGGCGACGCGCATCGCCGCACCATTCGTCCTGCCTGCACGGCCGGACTCGCGGGGATCGGCGCCGGCTCGCAGCGCCTCCAGCGCCTGTCGCGTGCTGGGGCCCAGGTAGAGTGCCAGATGCTCTCCCTGGACATCGGCCCAGTCCAGCAACGCCTGCGCCACGGCCTCCGCGCTCATCCGCCCGTCGCGCAGATAGACGCCGGCCAGCGCCAGTGCCTGCTCCGTGTCATCGGTCACGCGGCCGCGGGACAGCACGCTGTGGGGGTGCCATACTGGCGGGGCGACCAACCCCTCCACCCACCCATACTCGGCTGCGATCTGCTCCGGCGTCAGGAACTCGGTGGGACAGCCCAGCGCGTCCCCCAACGCCAGCCCGGCCAGGCAGCCATGGGCTTTGCCCAGTTGCGAATTGCGAATCACGTTTCACGCCTCACGTTTCACGCCTCACGTTTCACGCCTCACGTTTCACTCTCGTGCTTCCCCAGCACTGCCTGGGCGGTGACGGTATCGGTGATCAGGACGTTCAGGTAGCCACCGCGTAGCGCGCCCAGGATGGCGGTCACTTTCTCCTCCCCCCCGGCGATGCCGACCACGTGACCCAGCGCTCTCAGTTGCTCCAGCGATACGCCGATGACCTCCGGCTCCACGATGCACTGCATCCCCTGGATGTCGAAGAAGCGCCCGCACAGATCACCTACTGCTTTCTGTTCCTCCAGTGCCCGTAGCAGCGCCTCGTCCATGTACTCGGCGAAGAACATAGAGAACTGGCGCTGGGAAGCGAAGTAGCCGATGCCGACCAGGGCCATGTCCAGGCTGCCCCATGCCTCCATCACCATCTTCATGTCCGGGTGGCAGAGCAACACGTCCCGGGCCTGGGGCTCGCCGACGAATGCCGGGGCGTAGAGCGCCTGCCAGATGCCGCCAAAGGCTTCTGCCAGCCCCCGCGCCAGGTCGTTCACCTGGAAGGAGGCAGGCACCTGGCCCATGCTGCCAATGAGGGGGAATACCTGAATGCCAGCGCGCTGCTCGACACTCAACGCCTCGACGACAGCATGCAGCGTGTGCCCCCAGCCGATGCCTACCTGAAGGCCATCGTTCAGGAAGCATCGCAGGTACTCTGCCGCCGCCAGGCCGATGTGCCGCCGCAGCGGCTCCCCACTCAGCCCTTCCCCGGCCGTGACCACCGCCTCGCGCAGCCCGAACGTCTCCACCAATCGGGCTTCTACCTCCTCGAAGGTAGCGAAGGGGTCTGCAATGGTGATGCGGACTATGCTCTCCGCCCGGGCTCGGGTCAGTAATCGGGAAACCTGCGGACGGGAGACGCCCAGTTCATCGGCAACCTGCTGCTGGGTCAGGCCATCCTCGTAATAGAGACGGGCGGCCTGCAACATCACCTGCAATTCCTTGCGCATGCTCATCTCATAAACCACCCAGTTGTGAAAAGACAGGGCGCAACGCCGGATACAGACGACGCCAGGCAGCAAACAGCCCATCGTAGCGGGAAACGCGGGTAGCGACGGGGTCGAAGGTGTCCCCGACCCGCACCATCTCCCCGGACGCTTCGTCGAGCCCGCCGAAGGCCCCGACGCCGACGGCAGCCAGCAGCGCCGCGCCCAGGCAGGCAGCGTCAAGAACCGTCATCCGCTGGACCGGCAGGCCGACAATGTCGGCCTTAACCTGGTTCCAGAAAGCAGAGGCCGACCCGCCGCCGGAGACACGCAGCACCTCTGGGACAATCCCCGCAGCCGCCTGGCAGCGCTCCAGCAAGTCACGCACGGCGAAGGCCACCCCCTCGTAGACGGCGCGGGCGCAGTGGGCACGTGTGTGACGGTCAGTCAGCCCGGCGAAGGCCCCCCGTGCTGCTGGGTCCCACACGGGCGCCCGTTCGCCCTGGAGGTAGGGTAGAAAAAGCAGCCCCTCCGCCCCCGGCGCGACGGCGGACGCTTCCGCCTCCAGCAGCCCGAAATCCGGCTGTTCCTGGCCGTAGAAGCACCGCGCCAGCCAGGCCAGCGCCGCACCGCCCACCTGCATTGGACCGCCAACCCAGTAGCGTCCCTCCACCAGCGGTGCGCCCAGGACACCTTCTCCGTCCACTGGCTGCTCCGTAACCAGCGCCACCACTTCCGAAGTGCCCGCCACGTCCACGGCGCAGCCCGGCGCGATGCCCCCGCAGCCAATGATGTCGCACCAGGCATCCACTGTGCCGATGACGACCGGGGTGCCCGGTCGTAGCCCGGTGGCGGAGGAAGCCTTCGGCGTCACGTGCCCCGCAACGGCAGTCGGCTCTAGCACAGGCGGCATCTTCTCCGGTTCCACACCCAGCAGGGTCAGGAGGCTGGCGGCGTACTGGCCTGTCCGGGGATTGAACAGGCCAAAGGCGCTGTTGGCGTCGGTAGTCACCCGGCCGGTCAGCCGAAGGGCAACGAGGTCCTTCGGCTGGACGACGGCTGCGCAGCGGGCCCAATCGTCGGGCCGGTGGGCCTTCAACCACAGGAGCCGCGCCGGGGGCTGGGTCACGCCGGTGATGAAGGCGCAGCCTGTCCAAGCCCGGGCCTGCTTCGGTGTGACGCGCTCCGCCAGCCAGGCAGCCTCGGCAGTGGCCCGGCGGTCGCTCCAGACGATAGCCCGGCCCAGGGATGTGCCGTCGGCGGCGACGAGTACCTGGCTGGGCACCTGCCCGCTCAACCCCACAGCGACCACGCGGTCAGTGTCCGCCTCCGCCAGCGCCTTCTGCAGCGCATCACAGGTGGCCGACCACCACGCCTCCGGCTCCTGCTCGGCCCAGCCGGGGCGGGGCGTGTACAACGGGTAAGCCTGGCGCGCCTGGCGTAGCGGGTGTCCCGCCGCGTCGAACAGGCCGACCTTGACCGCCGATGTGCCCAGGTCGAGGCCGAGAAGCAGGCGCTTGTCACTTTCGACTTTACGTACCATCATTCACCCGTAGGTCCCTCAACTTCCCTCAGCACCTCGTCCACCGTCGCGCCGCCGTGCACCAACGCCACCAGCGCCCGTACCATCCCGGCCGGGTCAGGGTGCTGCCAGACGTTGCGCCCAATGGCAACGCCCGCCGCGCCCGCCCCCAGCGCCCCCGCCACCGCCCCCAGCACCCCCCGGTCGTCGGCGGCCTTCTCCCCACCGAGCACGACGACGGGCACGTAGCAGGCTTCAATGACCGCCTGGTAAACGTCCGGCGGGCCGACGTAGGTAGTCTTGATGAAATCGGCCCCCAGTTCGGCACCCACGCGGGCGGCGAAGGTGACGTCCTCGACAGTGGGCTTCTCCCCACCGCGCCCCTGCACCAGCATCTCTGCCAGGAGAAGCAGCCCCCAACGGCTGCACTCGTCGGCCAGGCCAGTGAGCACGCGCAGGGAGGCTGACTCGTCGGGGAAGCCGATCATTCCCATGCAGGCCAGCGCGTCGGCATCCAGCCGCAGCGCTCGCTCAACGGAGAGTATCTGGCGCAGGCCGGCCGGCTGCGGGTCGCGCACTGTGGAGCCGCCGTCGGCCCGCAGGATGAGCCCGGCGCGGCCCAGGCAACCGCCAAAGCGGGCGACGACGCCGGCCGTGGTCAGCACTGCGTCGGCGCCAGCCTCCACGACGGCCCGCAGCACCTCCCCCGGCTGCTCCAGCCCCGCCATCGGCCCGAAATAGGCGGCGTGATCCAGCGCCACGATGACCGTGCGGCCATCGGCGGCAAAGATGCGACGTGCACGTGATTTGTCCATAACTTCACATCCTTTCCATCTTGCCTGCTCCTCGTCCTCCCCATTGAACGGCACTCACGCCCAGAATCAGATTGGAAATTGGAACCTGGAATTTGGAATCACGTCTCACATCTCACGTCTCACATCTCACGTTTCACGTCTCACGTCT
>CAYPOY010000034.1:0-24485 GCA_964412395.1 uncultured Anaerolineales bacterium
ACATTTTGGCTTCCGAGTCGGGCGTGTGTTTGGTACATACTACGATGTGCAAGGTACACCTCCTTGAACTAATACGTAATGCGTAACACGTAATACGTAACGAGATTACGTTTTCGCATTCGGCTCCACTTCATACTGTGGTGGCTCCTCTCTCAGCACGCGCCTTCGCTGATCGGGGATCATCACCAGCAGCAAGCGGATGATTTGAGACAACAGATCGATACGGTGGCTTGTGACGGGCTGGGTCAGGACATGTCGCCCTTTATAGTACCAGTCCCGGCTTTCTCTAGCCGAACCGAGCGCATACTCGTAAAAGCGTGCCCGGTCCTTGCCAGAGATTCGACTATACCCCTCTACGATGTTCGCGCTGATGGAGCCAAGGGCTCGATAGAGTTGGTCTGATAGGCTGATAGTACGTTTATCCCGGGTCAGTTTCGTAACATCGTGCCAACCCATGTCCGTCGCGAACAGCGCCAGCCGGTACACCTTCATTTTCCACAAGGCATCGCCGGTGATCTTCTCAGGCACCGTCTCCAGCCATTCCTCGTAATCACGCATTACTCCTCATACCCCGGCAGTTCACACCGCAGTGGCCGGTCCTCCCGGTAGCCCAGCGCATACTGGGCCTGGAGCAGTGTGTGGATCTGGCTGGAACCTTCGTAGATGCAGGCCCCCTTGGCGTTGCGCAGGTAGCGCTCGACGTCGTACTCGTCGGAGTAGCCGTAAGCCCCGTGGATCTGCACCGCGTCGGAGGCTGCGGCGAAACTGGCCTCGGTGGCGAACCATTTGGCCAGGCTTGTCTCCCGTGTGTTCCGCCTCCCCTGGTTCTTGAGCCATCCCGCCCGCAGGTAGAGGAGCTGCGCCATCTCGTAGTCCCGCGCCATGCGGGCGATCATCTGCTGGATCAGTTGATGCTGCCCGATCTCTTGTCCGAAGGTGCGGCGCTCGCGGGCGTACTTCACCGACGCTTCCAGGCAGGCGCGGATGAGCCCCGTGGCCCCGGCGGCCACGGTGTAGCGCCCGTTGTCCAGGCAACTCATCGCGACCTTGAACCCCTCCCCCTCCTCGCCGATCCGGTTCTCAACTGGCACCTCCACATCGGCCAGGCTGATCCAGCCGGTGGAGCCAGCGCGCACCCCCAGTTTGCCGTGGATATCGCCGGTCGCCACGCCCGTTATCTCCCGCTCGACGATAAAGACGCTGATGCCCCTGTGAGGCGGGTCGGCGCGGGGGTTGGTCCTGGCGAAGACGAGGAAGTTGTGCGCCACCGTCGCCAGGCTGATCCACATCTTCTCGCCGTTAAGCACGTAGACGTCCCCCTCGCGGCGGGCGGTGGCCCGCATCGCCGCCACGTCGGAGCCAGCGTCCGGCTCGCTCATCGCACCGGCGGCGTAGCGCTCGCCACGGGCCTGGGGTACCAACCAACGCTGCTTCTGTTCCTCGGTGCCCCATTGGAGCAACCCCAGGCTGTTGAGCCCGACGTGCACGCTCATCACCACCCGCAGGGAGGTGTCCACCCGCTCCAGCTCCTCGCACACCAGGCCCAGGCAGATGTAGTCCATCCCGGCCCCGCCGTAACGGGTGGGAATGCAGATACCCAGCAGGCCCAGTTCGGCCATGCGGGGGAGAATGTCGAGGTTGACCTTGTGGGTGCGATCGTACTCTTTGATGGTGGGGGCTACCTCGCGCTTGGCGAACTCCCGCACCATCTGGCGGGTCATCTTGTGTTCGGGGGTAAGAGAGAAATCCATTGCCATCTGCTTTGGGAAGGTGTCGAACTGCCTACAATTATAGCAGTGGGCCGCCAGTGCGCAAGTCGGCCATCACGGGGGAATTCGGACCTGGCTGACCCTTACCTTAATCGTATCCTTTCAATAAATTGGGGTAGGGGCAGGTCTTGTACCTGCCCAAGAGGGCGACCACAAGGGTTCGCCCCTACATATTGAGCTCGACTTTATCCATTTCGGCGTTTTTGGGCCAATTTTCACTGATTTTGGCCGATTTTGAGCCATTTTAGCAATATTGACCCCCTGCATATAGGTGCGTGCTACAATTTCAACCCAGATATGGGGGTCGAATACAAATGGATAAAGTCGAGTTGAGATGATGCCCTTAATCCGTATTGCGGTAAAAGTGACACACTGGCTCTAGAACGCTCCGTCCGCTCTCCACAAGCACCGCCAGCTTGATATATTTGACACTATTATGGACTTGTGATATAGTCAGTGCCTGTGAGAAGTATATGTGGCAGGGCTCCCCTGAGCCCAATTTCGGCTTTCGTATACATCAACACTGGGCAGGGGAACCCCTCTGAATGGGCTCAGCAGAAATAGTTGGGAGCATTGGATGGTAAAGTCACGCGCGGAACTCATGGTAGATCGTCTGCGAGCCCTGCAGGCCAGCACGTCCGACATTGAGGCATCGGCCATCGTCAGCGTGGATGGGCTGATTATGGCCTCTGCCCTCCCAGCGAGTGTGGAAGAGGATCGAGTGTCGGCGATGTCGGCCGCGATGCTTTCTCTGGGCGAGCGTATCGCCGGCGAGTTGGGGCGTGGTTTGCTGAACCAGGTCTATGTTAGGGGCAGCCACGGCTACGTCCTCCTGATGTCGGTGGGCGAGGATGCGGTGCTTACGGTGCTGGCGCACGAAGGCGCCAAGTTGGGTCTCGTCTTTCTGGATATGCGGCGGGCAGCCAAGGACTTGGCTGTTCTTCTGTAGACATTGCATAATCTGTGTGGAGAGAGTCAACAGAATTGTTGTCGTGGGCTCAACAGGGTTGCAATCAGTTTCGTTCTTGTGTGGGGAGGGTCACCCCAGAGTGACCCTCCCCATTTCTCTTTAACGCCAGGTGAGGGGGACATGCGTAAGTACATTTTCTGTACCGGTGGGGTGATCAGCAGTGTGGGCAAAGGGGTAGTGGCGGCCTCCGTCGGGCGAGTGTTGAAGGCGCGAGGTGTGCGCGTCTCTATTCAGAAACTCGATCCTTACATCAACGTGGATCCGGGGACGATGTCCCCTTACCAGCACGGTGAGGTCTTCGTCACCGATGATGGGGCCGAGACCGACCTGGATCTGGGACATTACGAGCGTTTCATTGATGAGAACCTGACCAAGGCCAGCAACGTCACTGCCGGTCAGGTATACGCGGAGGTCATCGCCCGGGAGCGGCGGGGCGATTTCCTGGGGGGCACTATCCAGGTCATTCCGCACATCACCAACGAGATCAAGCGCCGCATCGCGTCGGTCGGCGAGCGGAGCGGGGCTGAGGTGGTGATCGTCGAGGTCGGCGGTACGGTTGGCGACATCGAGGGGTTGCCCTTCCTTGAGACATTGCGGCAGATGCGCCGGGATGTTGGCTCCGAAAACACACTCTACATCCATGTCACTTTCTTGCCCCACATCGGCGCTACCGGCGAGTTAAAAACCAAGCCCACGCAGCACAGCGTGCGCGAACTGCGTTCCATCGGTATCCATCCTGACGTCATCGTCGCCCGCGCTGACTACCCGGTGGACGACGCGTTGTGTGATAAGATTGCGTTGTTCTGCGACGTCGAACGGCGGGCCGTCGTACCGCTGGTGACCACGCCGGTGCTGTACGAGATACCGCTGGTCCTGGAGGATGCCGGCCTGGGTGACTTCGTCGTCGAGCGGTTGAGGTTGAAAGGAGGAGTCCCTGACCTGAGGAAGTGGCGTGAACTTGTGGGCCGTATCCGCGCTCCCATGCCTTCATTGCCCATTGCCATCGTCGGCAAGTACGTCGAACTCCACGATGCCTACATCAGCGTGCGTGAAGCGCTATACCACGCAGCCCTGGCGCACGGGTGGGACGTTGACGTGCATTACATCAGTTCTGAAGCGCTGGAGCGCAGCCGGGACTGGGATGAACTGGAAAAGGTGGTTGGCGTAGTCGTGCCCGGTGGCTTTGGCGAACGGGGCATCGAGGGTAAGATCGCAGCAGCGCGTTGGGCGCGGGAGAACCGGGTCCCCTACCTGGGGCTGTGCCTGGGTTTGCAGGTGATGATCGTTGAACTGGCCCGTCACGCCCTGGGCAGCAATGAGCCGAACAGTACCGAGTTTGACCCCTACACCAGGTATCCTGTGATTGACCTGATGCCTGAGCAGCGAACAATCGCGGATATGGGGGGCACGATGCGGTTGGGCTTGTATCCCTGCTGCCTGGTGCCTGGGACGAAAGCAGCCGTGGCCTACGGTGTGTCGGAGGTTCAGGAGCGGCATCGCCATCGCTTTGAGGTGAACAATGCCTACCGTGATCTGCTGGCAGAGGCGGGGCTCGTGTTCAGCGGGTTTTCACCTGACGGGCGACTGGTCGAGATCGCCGAATTGGTAGATCACCCCTTTATGCTGGGCAGTCAGTTTCATCCTGAATTCAAATCCCGCCCCACCTGGCCTCACCCTCTTTTCAAGGCATACATCGCTGCGGCCATTGCTAGATACGAGGCCACATAACCTTTTGTGAAGGGCCTGCGATGGTGAGAGAGCAAAGTTTATTTGCCAAATCTATACCTTTGTGTTATGATAACGCCCGTTGTGCGCCTGTAGGCGGGCTTTCCGCTCCCGGCGTTGAGTCTGGGGGCAATCCCGTGGAAAGGAGGTGAACCGTCTATGCGCAGTTATGAGTTGGTCTTCATCGTTCACCCAGAGGTGGATGGGGATGACCTGACCGCTGTTATTGAGAGAGTCACAGACCTGGTCGAACGCAACAGTGGTAAGGCCACGCAAGTCGAGCTCTGGGGGTTACGCCGGCTGGCCTATCCCATTCAAAAGCAATGGGAAGGCCAGTATGTGTTGATGCAACTTGAGATGGGACCTCAGGGGGTGACGGGGCTGGAACGCGACCTCGGACTGGTTGAGCAGATCATACGTCATTTGATTGTGCGCGTTGAATGAGGGCGCGATGAGGACGCCAAGTCACCTGAGTCGGGTGTCACTTGATGTACCGTGTAATTTGTAGGGAGTGAGAACGCTATGGCGAGGGGCTTGAACAAAGTGATGGTGATTGGTAACCTGGGGCGCGATCCTGAGATGCGTTATATGCCCAGCGGGAAGCCGGTGACTTCGTTCAGTATTGCCACTACCCGCAGTTGGACGAACTCGGAGGGGGAGCGTCGTGAGGAGACCGAGTGGTTCAACGTGGTGGCCTGGGGCAACCTGGCCGAGATTTGCAAGCAGCGTCTTCGCAAGGGACAGCAGGTGTACATCGAGGGACGCTTGCAGACGCGCAGTTGGGAAGACCGTGAGGGAAGGAAGCGTTTCCGCACCGAGTTGGTGGCCAATGAGATGATCTTGTTGGGGGGCCGCCGTAGTGCTTCGGAGGCCGTGGAGTCCACGGACGAAGGAATGGAGGAGTTCTCCTTCTAATTGGTAAACTGGTCACCAGTCTACCGATCTATCAACTTACCGATCTACCAGCAAGGGGGGTTGAATCGTTGGCAGAACAGGCAAATTGGGGTACGCGGGCACAGCCCTCGACGAGAGGGCAAAGGCAACGGCATGGGCAGCGTAGAGGGACGGAGCGACGGCGTGGGCAGCGTTGGTTCGGGAGGCGACGTAGAAAGTGTATTTTCTGTGAGGAAAAGATCGCTCACATTGACTACAAGCAAACAGATGTGCTGCGGAACTTTCTGACCGACCGTGGGAAAATTCAGCCACGGCGGCGGACGGGCACGTGCGCCAGGCATCAACGGCAGCTCTCTGTGGCGATCAAGCGTGCCCGCCATCTGGCACTGTTGCCGTTCGTGGTGGAGCCCGAGCGCGCTCGCTAGTGCATAGTCAGCAGTTGGCGATTGGCGATCAACAGCGAGTGACTATCGGCTTTCTGCTAGCCACGTTGTTTGCTTGTGTCAACTGCTGTTGGTTAGCGGCTGTTGGCTATGGTGAGAGAACGGGATGACAAAGAAGACGAAGAAGACTAAGAAACGTGTGCATGCGTCAAAGGAGCTGACACGTAAGCAACGCTCCCGCCTGGAGCAGGACAGGCGTAGAGAGCAGTTCCTCATCTGGGGCGCG
This sequence comes from uncultured Anaerolineales bacterium, assembly GCA_964412395.1. Lineage (GTDB taxonomy): Bacteria > Chloroflexota > Anaerolineae > B4-G1 > B4-G1 > CAYPOY01. The sequence continues at coordinate 6,028 of CAYPOY010000034.1, forward strand.
ATTGTCATAGGGATTATGGTTGTAGGCGTTCTGGTCTATGGCTTTGTCATCGAAAAGATCGTCAAGGCTCGTGAACCGGTCGCCATTGTGGGCGGTACTTCTATCCCGACGGCCGATTTTCAGGCTCGGGTGCGCTTCACGCGCATGCAGATGAATAGCGAACTCCAATACTTGTTCCAGCAGCAGCAGGCTCTCGATCCGACGGATGCAGACGCACAGTTCTATCTGGAGTATATCCAGAGGAACATCCGTGATTTGCAGGGCCAATTGTCGCCGGAGAGTGCCCTGAGCATTGGGGAGCAGGCCCTTGATCAATTGATCCAGGAGGAATTGGTGCGCCAGGAGGCAGAGCGCCGTGGCATCACCGTTGTACCGGAGGAATTGCAGAGGGCGATTGAACGGTTTTTCGGCTATGATCGGGATCCGGCTACTCCCACGCCAGCACCGACCGTCACACTTCCTTTGACGCTGACGGATGTGCTCACTCCCACGCCGACATCTACCCCGTTTCCGACACCGACTCCGATGACTGAGCAGGAGTTCCGCCGACGGCACGACGCTTTCCTGAAGTCTTTGAAATCGCTGGACCTTTCCGAGCAGCAATACCGTTCCTGGGTCGAGGCGTCGCTGTTGCTTGAGAAGTTGCAGGAGCAGATGCAGACAGAAGTTCCCACTGCGGCCGATCAAGTCAAACTGGGTTACCTGGTCGTGGATAGCGAGGAACAGGCGAATGAACTGGCTGCCCGGTTGGATGCCGGGGAAGACTTCCAGACGTTGGCGGATGAGTTGGAGGAGAGCGAGGAGGTCACCGGGTACGGCACTGAGTTGGAATGGTTCCCCAGGAGCATATTGGAACGCTATCTTGATGAGCAGTTAGTTGAATTGGCGTTCAGTCTGGAAGTGGGGGAACACAGTCAGCCGGTGCTGAGCCAGGATGGCACACGGTACACCATCATCGAAGTGGTGGGCCGTGAGGTGCATGAACTGGATCAGTCGTTACGTGAGCAACTGGGGGAAGACATGTTTCAGGAGTGGCTGGACACTCAACAGGTTTTGGTGGAGCGTAGAACGTATCGCGACCGCGTGCCGACGGAACCGTGATTCCCTCTGATCCCTCTCCCCGAAGGTGGAGGAAAGTTCCTGAATTCGGGTAAGCAACCCGGCTTCTCGTCGAAGCCGGGTTTTTGCTTCACTCCGTGTGCCGTCGGGCCTCGATCACGTTGGGCAGCCGCTCGATTTTGGTCAGCACGCGGCTAAGTTGGGCGATGTGGCTGATTTCCAGTGTGATGTACAGCGTGATGATGTTTTTCCGCCGGCCCCTATCCGGCGGCGTATTGACGGCCGGCATGTTGATTTTCTCAGCGCTGATGATGCCAGAGATTTCATGCAGGAGCCCAGTGCGATCATAGGCCGTGATGCGAATCGTGACCGGGACGGTCTGTGGCAGGGTGCCCCAACTAACCTCTATCAGTCGCTCCGTATCCCTCAGGCGCAGGATGTTGGGGCAGTCGCGGTGGTGGATGGTGACACCCCGCCCGCGGGTGACGTAGCCGATGATGTCGTCCCCCAGCAGTGGATGACAACAGCGCGCCAGCCGAGTCAGCAGGCCGCCGGTGCCCTGTACCTGGATGCCTTCTATAGTCAGCGTGGGAGGAGGAGGTGCTTGAGGCTGCGTCTGCTCCTCTTTCTGGCGTTGGCGTATTTCGGCGATTTTGCTGGCGATCTGCTGGCTGTGGATGTCTCCAAAGCCGACGGCGGCGTGGAGGTCGTCGAGCTTCTCGTAGTTAAAGAGTCTGGCAATGGCCTCGTGGCCGAGGTGTTCCATCCCCAGGCGCTTCAACTCGCGCTCGACGATTTCCCATCCTCGTGCGATGTTTTGTTCTCGATCTTGGCGGCGGAACCACTGGCGGATTTTGCTGCGGGCGCGGCCGGTTTTGATGTAACCCAGGGCAGGGTTCAGCCAGTCGCGGCTGGGTCCTCCCCGTCTGGTGGTCAGGATCTCCACCTGATCGCCGTTCTTGAGTTGGTGATCCAGGCTGGTCAGTTTGCCATTGACCCGCGCTCCTCGGCAGCGGTGGCCAATTTCGGTGTGGATTTGGTAAGCAAAGTCTATAGGTGTCGCGCCGACCGGCAGGTCAATGAGCTTGCCTTTGGGGGTAAAGGTGTACACCCGGTCCTGGAAAATGTCGGTCTTCATCGCGTTCACGAACTCGTTGGCGTCAGTGGCTTCTTTCCGCCATTCCATAAATGAGCGCAGCCAGGCGATCTTGGCTTCGAAGGCCTGGTCCCGCTTACCGCCCTCCTTGTAGCGCCAGTGGGCGGCAATGCCGTATTCTGCGGTGCGATGCATCTCCCAGGTGCGAATCTGTACCTCCAGCGTCTTGCCGTCTTCGCTGATGACTGCTGTGTGCAGGCTCTGGTACATGTTGTCTTTTGGGGTGGCGATATAGTCGTCGAACTCTCCGGGGATAGGTTTCCACAACCCGTGTGTGATGCCCAGGATGCGGTAGCAATCGGGAACAGTCTGGGCGATCATGCGGATGCCGCGAACGTCGTAAACCTGTCGAAAGGGGACGCCTTTGCGCCGCATTTTGCGGTAAATACTGTAGATGTGCTTGGGCCGGCCGGTGATCTCTGCCTCGATGCCTTCTTTGGCCAGTTCCCGCTTAAGGGTTTCGACGTGTCGCTGGACGCTGGCCTCGCGTTCCGGGCGGCGCTCTTGGACGAAGGACACGATCTCGGCATAGGATGCGGGGTCCAGGTAATGGAGGCTCAGGTCTTCCAGTTGCCACTTCCATTGCCACACGCCCAACCGGTTGGCCAGCGGGGCAAAGATTTCCAGCGTCTCGTGGGCAAATGTCTTGCGACGTTCCGGCGAGAGGGGATCGAGCGTGTGCATGTTATGCAGGCGATCGGCCAGTTTGATGATCACGACACGGATGTCTTCCGCCATAGCGATGAACATCTTGCGCAGGCTTTCAGCTTCCTGCTCATCGCGTAGTCTCTCGCTCTCCTGGCTAAACCGATCAATTTGCTCCTGTTCAATCTGTTCTAGCTTGGTCACGCCATCTACCAGGCTCGCTACGTGAGGACCGAATTCCTGCCCCAATCTCTCCAGGTCAATGTCCGTGTCCTCGACCACGTCATGCAGCAGGCCAGCGGCGATGGTGTCTGCTTCCATTCCTATATCAGCCAGCAGGAGGGCCACGGCCAACGGATGCTGAATAATGTAGGGTTCACCCGACTCGCGTGTCTGGCCGGCGTGGGCTCGTTCAGCTACGGCGTATGCGCGTTTGATGAGTGCCCGCGCGCCATCGGCTCGCTCGTCGGTAGGGATGTGCTCCAGTATGTCTGAAATGTCGAGGAGGTGCTGTTTACTCATCTTCGCTCGCAATTACCTGCGGACGATGAAAAATGTCTCAATGAAACGATGAACAATGGCTGCCTGTTGTTCATTTCTCTGGTTCAGTATAATCCGGTTGATAGATTTGTCAATGGTTGGAGAGAGCAAAAAGGATACAAGTACACAAGGGTCTTGTCTCCTTGTCACCTTGCCTCCTTGTCTACTTCCCTATTTCCCTGTATAGTCATGCACGTGAGCGCAATTGGATAGGAGGTAGACCATGCGCGTCATCGCGGGCAAGGCAAAGGGGCATCGGCTGAAATCGGTACCGGGTAAAGGTACACGGCCCATCACGGATCGGGCTAAATTGGCGCTTTTCAGCATCATTGGCGCCGACGTAATAGGCTGCCGTTTCCTGGATCTCTTTGCCGGTACCGGGCAGGTCGGGATCGAGGCGTTGAGCCGGGGAGCGGCGGAGGCTGTCTTTGTGGAACGGGCGAGGCCCGCACTGCACGTCATCCGCGAGAATCTGGCTCACACGCGGCTGGAGACAGGGGCACGGGTGATACGGGCCGATGTGTTTGATTTCCTGGCCCCTCCAGCGAAGCCAGCGGAGGGGTTTGAATACGTCTACATCGCGCCGCCGCAGTACCGGGGCCTTTGGGTGAAGACATTGCAGGTGCTGGATGCACGCCCTGGCTGGCTGGCCGATGATGGCTGGGCCATCGCACAGATTCATCCGCGGGAGTACGAGGATCTGATGCTAGAGCACCTGGGGCTCTTCGACCAGCGTACCTACGGTAGCGTGATGCTTTGCTTCTACGCCAGGATCCAGGAAAGCCGGGACGCAGAGGCGGGCGCACTGCAACTCCCATAGCTGCCCTAAAGCCCTCTCCAGTCGGGCTGCCAACAAGTCAGGCTTGCCGGTAGTCACGTCGTCCTCGTTCTCGAAGACGACGTATGGCACGCGGATGGACCGTATGGTGAGGAAGTGTGAATCGCCGGCGCTGAACGTGGCCCAGTCATCATCGCAGTAGAGCTGTGTCAGCTTCTCGTCGGGCACAGTATGCTCCAGGATGCTATCCGGCCGCTGCGGGTTAAACCGGCGATGATTCTTGCGCAGCGATTCTTCAAACGAGACGCACACATAGACGACGGAGGCCCGACGAAGGAGGTTGTCAGCCAAATGTGGAAATGCCCCCGCGTAGCCTCCGTGCTCGCTACCCCGAGCGAATTCGACGATCGCTGTGGTGTGGTCGTGATATGCCGGATCGTCGCGCAGCCGCTTGTGATACTCCAGGCTAATCCGCTCAATCAATAGATGCCAGAGGTAGAGGTGTTTGAAGTAACCGTCGGTGTCGGTGTACAGTCTTGGCTGCCCCAGCCGTTCGTTCAGGATGTGGTCCTCCTCGAACCAGGTCCAAAGCATGGGGAAGTCATCGAGAATGTCCAGATCGGCAACGTGGAATCTGCATCGCCGGACCTCAGGGGGAGTGTGCATCAGAAAGTCAATGATCTCACTCTTGCCAGAGGCTGGCCGGCCAATCAGAACGAGAACGTCGAGTGTATCCTTGCCCATAACGTCCCTCCCAAACCACGCTTCGCTTGTGTATCCTCTCAATGAGTTGGGGAAGGTGGGGCAAATTGGCAATTTGCTCTATGTGTTGGCCCCAGAATATTGAGAAGATACGCTTGTGTGATGTGGTAAGTGCGTGATTGGCGAATAATGGACCGTGTTGCCAGGTGGGAGCTGTAATACATCATACGCGTCAAACGACGACGATACGCGTGGCGGCTTCGGGCGTGGCATCTATCTTGTATTCGCCGTAGGGAGCCACCGGATCAGTCCAGCGGAAAATCCACTGGGCTGCCTGGTTGGTCGCATTCACGCAGCCGTGGCTGTGTGGCCTTACGAAATCGTTATGCCAGTAGGTACCGTGGATGGCGACGGTTGACCGAGTGAAATAAACTGGGAAGGCAACGCCCGGCAAGTCGTAGCGGCTATCTCCGCTCCCGCCGGTCATGCGTCTGGTGTGACGCTTGTAAAGCACACGGTGCTCACCGCGCGGCGTTGCCATACTGCCCACTCCCGAAGAGATCCGTGTGCTAAAGACCGCTGTCTCCCCCTCGAAGCAGGTCAGCATCTGGGCACCAACGTTGATCTCGATCCACTTGTCGGAGCGACCGGGTGAGATGGGAGCCAGTTCCTCGGGCGGGATGCGGCGCACGGACCATGCCGGCACATAGGGACCAGGCGAGTAGGTGATGCCCTCCTTGAGTTGATACCACCAGTTGCCGTCGGCATCCGCCGTAGCGCCGACGGCGCGGTAGATGGTGCCGTAGTAGAGCTTGTACCTCGCGTAGCGGCTGCTGGGTTGCCAGCGGGCCTCGGCGATAGGCACGCAGACCTGGGCCCAGAAGCCCGGCTCGGCCACCTCGGTGATGGCCTCGCTGCTCGGCGTGTTCTCTACGGGCTGCACATAACCGCTGTGAATGAAGCCCTCGTCGGTCTGGTACCAGATGGGATTGCTGGGCCAGGGCGCTTCGCCTGTGACGGCGGCATAGAGTGGGATAACTTCGTCGCGCGTCTTCCACGCCATCCATTCGGCCCCCTGGGAGGGCTCACTGTGCACGGCCTGGCGCCACCAGGTGGCGATGCGCCCTAGCGAGGCGGGCGGCGCTTCAGACGCCAGTTGGTCAGTGAATGAGGGGGTGTCCGGCAGCGCCAGCCACGCCAGGGCAGCACTCGCGTACTTTATGAACTCGCGGCGATTCATTGTTTGCATCTCTGTCATCTCCTCACTCAGTGATGTGCTCAGTTGTGGCAACCCTGGCTTAAAGATACCACAGATGATACAGAGAGAGTGTATCAGAGGAGTTACAGTTGCGTTAAGACGGACGTGAGGACCTACATACGCTCTTTGCGGGTCACCAGACACTCGGGCAGACCTGGGCGACCTGATCTGGCCAGGGGGAGCCATTGGCGGCCCTAACAAACAGCCGCGCCCTGTCAAGTGGGCGCGGTTCGCTTTATGGCCGGGTATCAATCAAGTCAAATCGGTCATGGGCAACGGACGGGCAGGAGCACGACGCCATCCGGGTGCCCGGCCGCTGGCCAGCGCTCCCCGGTCGCCGGCTCCCACATTCCCAGCCCGACGGTGTACTCTCCAGCCGGCACGGGGGCGAAGTGGCGCACGTCGCGCACGAGCTCGCCGGGTTCCCACAGCCAGAAGGGGAACATCCCCAGTAGCGGGTAGCCGTCGGCCTGCGCGACCCGCGTGCCACCTGGACTGAGCAGGTGCGCGAACACGGTCGTGTCTGCCTCCACAGCCGCCTCGACCCGCCAGTATGCGGTGAGGTGTACTTGGCCAGCCTCGTCGCAGGTGCAGGCCGCGTCCAAAAGCGTCACATAGTCCCCGAAGTGGGCCAGCGGCTCGCCCGGCAGAATGGTCTCACCCGCTGCGCCAGCCTCGACCATGTGGATGCGTTCGGGCTCGTACCGCGTCAGGTAGACAGCGCAAGTTTGACGAACGGCGGTAGTCAGCCCCTTCCGGCCGACTGGCTGGCCGAAGAGTTGATAGGTGTAGTCGGGCGGCTCGTCCACTGCGACGGTGCCAAAGGCGATGGCCTCGGCTGTGTCGCGGATGCCGGTGTGGACGTAGACGAGCTCCTCGGCGGTGATGCGTGCGGGTAGAGGGGTAATGCCCTCGAAGCCCAGGGGATAGATGCGGCTGCGGGGCGTGATCCGCATGGGCAGGTTAACCAGTAGTAGGGACTGCTCATGGGTGGCGGCCTTGGCTGCATCCCAGATGCTCTCTCCGGCCATCTCGTAGAGGCGCACCCCGTCGCGGGTGAAGACGACTGCCGGGATCAGCAGCGCCACAAGCAATGTCCCGGTCACCCATGCCTGCCAGGAAGGGCGCAGTGGTGTGAGCCAGGCGCTTATGGCTGCTGCCCATACCAGGGAGACGCCAACCGCTGGCAAGTACAGGTAGCGGGGGGCCAGCGCGAACCAGTCCGCCTCCATAGTGATTACCGGAGGCATGGCAAAGAGCGCGAACCAGATCGCTCCTAAAAAGAACGCGTCTCGGTTCCACCGCAGCCCGCTCCATGCCAGCAGCGCCAGGGTGGGCAAGGCGACGAGCCACAGACACAGTTCGGAATCGAGCCCTTGCCACGCAGCTAACCATTGTGCTAACGGTGCCGTTGGGTAGATCAGACCCTGTACCAGGTAGCCTACATTGCGTTGGAGATCAGGGAGGTTGAGGCCAAAGCCAATGACCCCGGTTCCGCGTACAGTGCGCCAGATCAGGGTTGTGACCGCGAGCAGGCTGACAAAAGCCAGAGGCCACCAGGAGTGGCGCTGCCAGCGGCGCTGCAGCCAGCCTATTCCCTCAGTTATCACCACCATAGGTCCGACCAGCATGCCGCATTCATAGCTAAACGGAGCTAGCGCAGCGAGCAGGAGCGCCAGGCCGATCCAGCGCTTCCCGTGACCCTGGCGGCCCCGATCGTAGGCCAGCAACGCACCGGCGGCCATTGCGCTGACCAGCGGGTTGTACAGTGCACCGGGCCAGGCGACGGCCTGGCGCGAGAATGGGAAGACGGCGAACAGCGCGGTGGCCAAACAGGCGGGAATAGCGCGCCCTCTGGAATCATGGTGGGAGCGCGGCTTGCTCGCCATTGGGCGTATCCAGGCTGCGGCCAGCAGGCCGACGAGCCAGGAGGCGGCAAAATGGGCGACCACGTTGAGGAAGTGCAGCCCTGGCGGGTGCAGGCCGCCGACGAGCCTGCCCCACACGCGCCAGAGGGTAAACCACAGAGGGCGGTAGTAACTCGCATAGATGGTAGGTGTGGACCACAATGCGCGCCACGAGATAGATTCCAGCCAGGGAATCAGTGCCAGGTCGTCGGAGAACAGGGGGAGTGTCAGCGTGTCCGCATACAGCAGGGCGGTGAGCACCAGCGCGACAAGGGCCGAGGCGACGGTGGGGTGGGTCAGCGAGCGTGGGGAGAGATGCATGTTATGGGCGGTGACGAACTGGCGTAGGGCATCCTTCAGCCGGGTGGGGATGAGTTGGTGATGAGCGGCGCAAGGCTGCATGTTGGGAGCGTTTGATGGCGTGCCTGTGCTCATTTTTATCTCCTTTGCGGACAATCAGACCTCGGAGGTCTCGGAAGGTGACATTGGCAGTAAAATCGCTTCGATTATGCCCGTTTTTACCGGCAAAGGCGCTCTTGAGAGACCTCCGAGGTCTTGTTATCGTAACATTTTGGATCTACTGAGTCTGGGTCATGGCCTTATTATATTGGGAAGTGGTCCCGGTGCAAGTGCCATCAGGGCGCACTTCAGCCCTGGGGCAAACAGGTCTTATAAGTTCCTTTCCCTTTTGCCTGACCCGCGCCGCCGTGGAACAGGCAGCGCTGGAGGCCATAAACACGCGAAAAAGCGCTCCAGCATCAGCTCTTCAGGCCGGTGAAATTGCAATGCACCCGCACCCGCACTGTGCGTTGAGCAGTCGTCGGGCATTCGCCTGGCAACCGGAGTTGAGCCTGGCAGGGGATATGCTATAATAGCCGCAATGTACGGTATGGAACCCAGGGACGTTGTCGGGCGTCTCGAAGATGTAACCCTCACAACGGGAGTGCCTGTGTGAAGCGGATAGTGTGGATCGTACTTGCCATTGTGGTCTCACTGGCCTGGACGCGTGGAACTGTTGTCGCCCAGGAAGGTGGCCCGACGATGCAGGTCACGGCTGGGTTCGACGGTTACTGTCGCAGCAGCGGCTGGTGTCCGGTGTACGCCGTTCTCTCGAATGAGGGTGTGGACATTGAGGGGGAGTTGCGCGTTGCTGATGGTTTCCTCGCTCCTGACGTATACGCCAGGCAAGTTGTGCTCCCGGCTCACTCGCGCAAGGCGTACTTCTTGTATCTCCCCTCTGCTGACTTATCCTCCTCCTCCCGCTCTCTTCTGACAGTGCGGTTGCGTGCCGGGGATGACCGGGCCGAGTTACTCGCGTCACAGCAGGTTACAGTGTCGTGGTTGGATGGGAGAGACCGGCTCTGCGGCATCGTCAGCAGCAGTCCCTCGGCGCTCAATTTTCTGAGCGACGTCGCGCCAGTTGGTGGGCAGGCAGCGGTGGCTCACCTGAGCCTGGAAACACTCCCGCCCGAGCCGTTAGGTTGGGAGGGGCTCGATGTGCTGATTCTGAACGACGTGGACACGACTGCGCTCAGCGCTGAGCAACGGCAAGCGCTGGAGACGTGGGTGGCTCACGGTGGACACCTGATCGTGGGTGGTGGCACGGGGGCGGCCCGCACGGCTGCTGGCGTGGTCGACCTGCTGCCGGTCACGGTAGGTGGCATGCGGTCGGTGGATGATCTGTGGGCGCTGGGTGGGCACATTGCTTCGGGCCCCTACGCCGTGGCCGAGGTAACGTTGCGGGATGGGGAAGCACTCATCGAGCAGGGAAATCTCATCTTGCTGGCCCGCCGTACTTGCGGGGCGGGCAAGGTGGACTTCCTGGCCTTCGATGCCGGGCTGAACCCTTTCGCCCGTTGGGACGATAACGCCCAGATGTGGGAGTTCATCGTCGGGGCAAGGGTCGCAGATACCCAACGGCTTGCTGCGTGCAATGGGTATGGTGCCCGCGAAGCAATTAACGCTATCCCTGGGCTGGAACTCCCGTCCACGTTGCAGATCCTGGCTTTTATGCTCGTCTACACGCTGCTCATCGGCCCGGTCAATTACCTCATCCTGCGCAAATTTGACCGACGCGAACTGGCCTGGTTGACCATTCCGGCGTTGATCGTGGGGTTTACAGTGTGCGCTTACGTGACGGGTTTCCAGATTCGGGGCGGGGTAGCCATCGTACACCACCTGGCGGCCGTGTATGTGCCGGAGGGGGCCAGGACAGGGCGTGTGAGCCAGTTGGTAGGGCTTTTCTCGCCCCGGCGCACAACTTACGATGTGCGTGTACAAGACGCACTGGTGCGCCAGATGCCAGGAGATCACTACTACGGTGGGCCGGCCGCACAGTCGTTGCACGTCACTGAGGAGGCGGGGGGCTCGACCATGACCGGCCTGCGCGTGGACGTAGGGGGCATCCAGCCCTTCGTTGCCGAGGGATACGTGGACGTGCCGGGCGTGGAGGCTGACCTGCGGTTGGTCGGGGACGAGACAGGTAGACTGCGGCTGGAGGGGACGTTGCGCAATGGGAAGATGCCGCTGGAGGGGGCCGTGTTGATTGTAGGCGAGTACAAACAACGACTGGGCAATCTGGAGCCGGGGGAGGTGGTCACGGCCAGCGTCGAGGTCGCGGGCGCCCGGGTGTCCGAGGGGAGTGTGGTTCCACTGCCCTATTCCGGAACGCAGGGCTTGCCGGAGCAAGTCCTGGGACCGGGGAACTACTGGGACGATCGCAACCTGTATAGACGCTACCGGTTCCTGGAAGCGCTTTTCGTCCCTGGGGGGGCGGGTGCAGTCTCTAATTGGACGAGTCTGAGGCCGGGCGTGCACCTGATGGCCTGGGCAGAAGAAGTACCGCTACTGGTCGAGGTGGTGGATCGTTCCTCTTCGACGATCGAAACTGCCCTCTACGTTTACGATCTGCCAGTGGCAGGGTTGGGGATGGGCGCGAGGGCTACTATCCCGCCGGGTCTGATCACGCGCCAGGTGGAGGAGAGCACGGGGCATGTGGACGTGTGGCCCGAGGGCGTGCACATGGACCCCGAAGCGGAAGTGGTGTTCCGCTTCACCATTTTGCCAGGGGTGACAGTACGGCAAGTGGACGAACTGGTGCTGGACTTACGAGGCAGTAGTAGTGGTGGCGTCTCTCATTCACCAATGATCTCGCTGTGGAATCGGGAAACTGGCGATTGGGAGAAGTTGGATGCCGGCTGGGGGCAGCATTCGGTTTCGAGTGCCGGAGTCTACGTCCTCCCGTCCGGTGCCGTGCTCCTGCGGCTGGAGACGGATGCCGAATGGCCGGCCGACGTGGAGAGCCTGACGATCACGATCAAAGGGCAACGGTGATGCGACATTATGAAGATAATCGAGACGCGGGGACTGACTAAGCGATACGGCCGGCTGACGGCGGTGCGAGAACTGGACCTTGCGGTTGAGGAGGGGGCCGTCTTTGGCTTCGTCGGGCCTAACGGGGCGGGCAAGACGACGACGATGCGCATCCTGGCGACGCTGCTTCACCCGACGGCGGGCGAGGCGTGGGTCGCGGGCCACTCGGTGCTCAAAGAGCGGCGGGATGTGCGGCGAGCCATCGGCTATATGCCTGACTTCTTTGGCGTCTACGGCGACATGAAGGTCTGGGAATACCTGGACTTCTTCGCCGCCTGCTACGAGATACCCGCCGAGACGCGCCATCGGCTGGTGGACGACCTGTTGGAGTTGGTGGACCTGGCCCACCGGCGGGACGACTACGTGGATGCGCTCTCGCGGGGGATGAAGCAGCGACTGTGCCTGGCCCGGGCGCTGGCCCACGACCCGCAGGTGCTGATCCTCGACGAGCCGGCCTCGGGCCTGGACCCACGGGCGCGGGTGGAGATCCGCGAACTCCTGCGCGAATTGCAGGCCATAGGCAAGACGATTTTCGTCTCCTCCCACATTCTCTCCGAGATCGAGGAGGTTTGCACACAGATCGGCATCATTGAGGCGGGGCACCTGGTAGCGACGGGCACGCTGGAGGAGATGCGGCAGCACGTTCAGGCCCAGCGCGTAGTGAGGGTCGGGCTGATGGGGCAGGTCGAGGAGGCGCAGGCGTGGCTGGCGGGCCGGCCGGGCGTGGTGCGCGTCGGACCGGTGGCGGGGAACGGCGATGGCGATCTGCAGGTCACGTTCGCCGGGGACGACGAAGCGCTGGCCCGATTGCTGAACGAGGTGGTGACCGCAGGCTTCCCGGTGGTGTTGTTCCGCGAGGAGACCGGTGACCTGGAGGATGTGTTTATGCGATTGACGAAGGGCATTGTGTCGTAACCCAGAAACCGGGTTTTTTCTGAAAAACCCGGTTTCTGATTGGCTATACTTCTGAGCAGGTGTAGTTGCACATTCTATTAGACTGGAGAGACCGTCTCCTGGCAGGGGAGGTGTTGGGGGAGAGGTGGGAGGTTTATAGTGGAAGAAGAGTCTACAATGGCCAGACGTCACCAGGCTCCCTTTTCCTCACGGGAGAGTAGACGGGGGAGGGGTTGGCTGCACCGTGAATCCAACCCGCTTCTGATCAAGGAACTGCGAGGGCGCATGCGCGGTGCGCGGGCGTTCGTCGTGTTGACCGTCTATCTGCTGCTGTTGAGTTGCTTTACCTCGATCATCTACTATGCCTACACTGCGAACGCTCGCGGACCTGGTGGCGGGCTGGAGATGGCCTATCTGGGCAAGGTCGTCTTTGCCAGCGTCGTCCTCATCGAGATCTTTATGGTCACATTCATCACGCCAGCCTTCACTGCGGGAGCAATCAGCGGCGAGCGGGAGCGCAGGACCTACGAGTTGCTGCGAACGACGCTCCTGCCGGCCCGCAAATTAGTCGCCGGCAAACTCGCCTCCGCATTGACGTATATGTTCCTGCTTATCCTGGCCGCGGTGCCGCTGGAGAGCCTGGCCTTCGTCCTGGGGGGCGTCGTGGTAGAGGAGTTGGTACTGGCGCTGGTCGTTCTGCTGGTGACCGCTTTTGCCTTCGCCGCCATTGGTATCTTTTTCTCTTCACTCGTGCGCACGACGCTCGTTGCCACCGTGCTGACCTACGCCACGGCGCTGTTGGCGACAGTTGGGCTGCCGATACTGTTGGGGATCTCGGCTGCCTTGTTGGATCCCTTTACGTACGGTTACGGCTCGTTGGCACCTTCCTGGGTCGTGCAGGCCATCATGAATTACGCGCTTTATCTCACCGCTGGTCTCAGTCCCATCACAGCGGCGATTTTCACCGAGATCGCTCTGGAGGAGGAGAGCACGGTGTGGTTTTTCTGGCACTCTGTGGGATCCGGCCATCGTATTCTGGTCCCGTCAGCCTGGATCGTCTACGCCGTGTTCTACCTGACGCTGGCGTTAGTGCTGTTGCTGGTGACCGTGCTGCGGGTGCGGCGGCAGGAGACGCGGTAGAAGGAGGTGGGATGCAAGAGGCAAGATGCAGATGTTTGACGAAGGCAAACAAATGACTGGCGTAGTGATGAGATATGAGCCAACGGCGATAAATCATCGGCTGAGGAACTACCTGAGCCGCTGGGGGCTGCGGCTGCGGCTGGTCGAGAGTCTGGCCTGGGGGCCGTGGGGAGCGACGGCAGGGCTCGGGTTGGGACTGCTGTTGGCAGTTGTGGCGCGGTTTACCCCGTTGCTGACGGCTCGCACGTTGGCCGGAGTGGCGGGTCTGCTGGTGCTCGTCGGTGTAATGGTTGGGCTGGCGGTCGTCTGGATGCGTCCACGTCTGCTGCCTCGGCTGGCACGCGCCTTCGACCGTCGCTTCGGCCTGGCCGAGCGGCTGACGACGGCGGTGGAGATCGGCGCCGGCGGGCTGATGGCGACCCCGGCGATGGCCGCCGCCCAGTTGGCCGACACGCTGGACGCCGCCGTTCGCGTTGCCCCCCGCGCGCTCCTCCCGCTGCGGGCCTCCCGCCGGGCGCTGCTCACCTTTGGCGTGCTGATGGCCGCGCTGGTTCTCTCGCTGTGGCTGCCGAATCCCCAGGAGGATGTGCTTTTGCAGCGGGCTGCCGTGCGCGCCGCTGTCGAGGAGCAGATCGAAGAGTTGGAGGCAGCACGAGAAGAGGTGACTCAGTTGGAAGGGCTGACCGAGGCCGAGCGGGAGGCGCTCTTGCAGGCGTTGGAGGAGGCTATCGCCGCGCTCAATGCGGACAAGGGCCGGGCGACTCTGGAGGAGGCGGTGGCGGCCCTCTCGGAGGCCGAGCAAGCGTTGGCGGAGTTGCAAGACCCCGCCGCGGCAACCGTACAGGCCGGGCTGGAACGCGCCGCTGAGAGTATGGCCGATTCGGACCTCACCCGCGACATCGCCGAGGCCCTGGCAGGCGGCGATTACCGGGCAGCGGCCCAGGCGTTGGCTGCCTACAGCGGGACGGAAGGCGAACGACTGACCCGCGAGGAGGAACTTGAACTGGCCCGTGAGTTGGCGGGAGCGGCGGAGGCGCTGGCCGAAAGCAGTCCCGACGGCTCGACTGAGCTCGCCAAAGTTCTGGCGGAGCAGTTGGCCCAGGCCGCCGAGTCCATCGAGCGCGGCGACATCGCCGAGGCGCGGGAGGCGATCCGGGATGCGGCGCAGCGGATGGGAGAGGCGGGGCAGCGTGTGCGGCGGCAGGAGGCGGTCGAGGGGACGTTGGCGCAGTTGCAGGAAGGACGCGAGCAGATCGCGCAGGCCGGCGGACCCCTCCCCCAGCCCCTCCCCGCGTCGGGGAGGGGTGGCGGACAGGCGGGTGGACAGCAGCAAGCGGCCAGCGGTCAGCAGGCACAGCCGGGACACCACGAGGACACCGGTACCGGTGCACCCTACGACGATGTCTACGTGCCGTACCGCTTCGACGAGGAGGGGGCCGGGGTAGACGTAGGACGTGAGGGTGGCGAAGGCGTGCCGGTCGGCGACGCGCCACTCCTGGCCCCGGAGGAAGGCCGCGCCGCTGTGCCCTATCGAGAGGTCTACGCCGACTACGCTGCTCAGGCCGGCGCCGCGTTGGAGGGGAGTTACATTCCCCTGGGGATGAAGCAGTACGTGCGGGATTATTTTAGTGCATTGGAGCCGTGAGCCGGATGGAAGATGGAGATTGGAGAGCTGATTGGCGCCAGCGCCCGCAACCCGCAGGCGGATCAGATTAGCCCAGGAAGCCCAGGGTGTGGGCGACAAAGCTCTCAAAGTCGCCCAGTTCCGAACGTAGGCTCTCATGAATCATGGCGTCGTCCACGTCCCAGTAGACGTGCACCAACAGGTTGCGCAGCCCAGCCAGTGATCGCATCGTGGTAGTTATGTCATCTGGTAGGATGCCTGCCTCGTTCAGAACACTGAAGGTGTCTTTGTAATCGTGGGGCGCTCGCAGCCCTTCGGACGCGATCAGGTGACCGGCAATGTCCAGGCAGGCCTCGATAGCCACCGTCAGATAGTATCGTGCACTGCCGATAGCGTGTGGGTCCGCCAGAAACTCGGCTTTCGTCAGAGAGGCGAGGTCGTGCAAGTACGCCACATACTGGCGTAGGTGCCGGATTAGTCCTTCAACTTTGTCTCGGTCTACCATAGAGCAGCCCTCGCTCACGCACGTTTTTTAGAAAAGCGGCTTGTAGTCGCCGGTGGAAGGGGAGATAGTCGAAATACTCGTCGCGCGTGCGTGTCTCGAATTCGATCTGTCGTGCTCTGTCGTGGGCATAGAGAAGAACTCCTTCGCACGCCACGCGGCCTCGGAAAACCAGCGGGGCGTCGTTGATAACACGCACGTCAGCTTCTGTGATGCCAGTCTGTCTGTACAGCTCGGCGCTTACGTCCAGCATCAAGCGCAGTCGCTGGTGAGGGGATGTCTCCTCGCCGCACACGATTGCAATGTCCACGTCGCTGGAGGATGTCGCCTCTCCACGCGCTGCAGAGCCGTGAAGGTAGGCCAATTGTATTGGCAGGCCGCTCACTATCTGGGGCAGGCATTGCCGCAAAGTATCAACCAGGTTATCGGGAGTATTCATTGTATTCTCCTGACGACATTAACCCACAATCACTTGTTCTGCCATGTTCGCCTCGCACGTGGATGTATTGGCTGAGATTATAACATGGCCAGAACCTTGTTGCAAACAAGCGATGTGCTGATGAAAAGCGACATTGGCCCTGCGGCAGACGTTGATCGGCCCGCTGACAGGGCAGATTTCCCTTGACCTGGCGGGGGTGACGGTGATCGTCCTGTGGCTGGTGGGGCGCAAGATGGATTGGCGGCAGAACTAACAGAGGGGAGAGGAGAGAATGGAGGAGGGAGAGGGGAGAGGGGAGGATATTGTACGGTACATCGCTGCGGGCGGTGTTGTCGTGCACGACGGGCGCGTGCTGGTGCTGCGCCGTCCCAGCCGGGGCGAGGTGCGGCTGCCCAAGGGTCACGTCGAGCCGGGGGAGGAGGTACAGGCGGCGGCGCTGCGCGAGACCCGCGAGGAGAGCGGCTACACCAATCTGGCGTTGAGCGCCGACCTGGGCACGCAGGTGGTCGAATTTGACCACGAGGGGCGGCACGTCGTGCGTACCGAGCGCTACTTCCTGATGACGCTGGTGGACGACCCGGATTCGCCTGCCGGCGGGGAAGAGCAATTCGAGCCCATCTGGCTCAGTTGGGACGAAGCGCTGGCGACGTTGACCTTCGAGGCCGAGCGGGAGTGGGTGCGGCGGGCAAGAGAGATAGCCAATGTTAAGTGACGAATGACGAATGACGAATGAGAAGACGAGGGGCAAATGGGGTTTGGGCGGGGGTTCAGCAGCGAACATAACGATAACCTCCGCCTGACCGGTAGGAATCTCCTCCGGGACGCGGATGGTCAGTGTGCGTTCGGGCGTAACTGCGGTTGTGAGCGTGACAACGCGCACATTTGTACCCTCTCCAACGCATGCTGCGCAACCTGGAAACGGAGGAATTCACCAGCTTCATCTGAGGCAGTCCATCCACCTGCCCACTTGCAAACTCGCTAATTCGCTAATTCGCTGATTCGCTAATTCGCCGATTCGCTCATTCGCTCATTCGCTCATTCGCTCATTCGCTGATTCGCTTGAGGTGACCTATGCTCGAACTCTCTCCCACCCAATTCCGTCAAACCGCCACCCGCATCGAGGCCGAGATCGGCAAATACATCGTCGGCCAGCGGGAAGTGATCCGCCACACGCTCATCTGTCTCATCGCGGGGGGACACGCGCTGTTGGAGGGTGTGCCTGGCCTGGGCAAGACCATGCTGGTGCGCACGCTGGCGCGGGTGCTTGACCTCAAATTCGCACGCATCCAGTTCACTCCCGACCTGATGCCGGCCGACATCATCGGTACCGACATCCTGGAGGAGGCAGAGGATGGGCGGCGTGAATTCCGCTTCCAGCCGGGGCCGGTGTTCACCAACCTGCTTCTGGCCGACGAGATCAACCGCGCCACCCCCAAGACCCAGAGTGCGCTCCTGGAAGCGATGCAGGAGCGCACTGTCACCGTCGCCAACCGCTCTTACCCGCTGGAGCCTCCCTTCCTGGTGCTGGCGACGCAGAATCCCATCGAGATGGAGGGTACCTATCCGTTGCCGGAGGCCCAAGTGGACCGCTTTCTGTTCAAGGTCAACGTCGAGTACCCCTCCTCGCAAGAACTGGTGGAGATCCTGAACCGCACCACGGGTGACGTAGAGCCAGAGGTCGGGGTCGTGGCCGATGGAGCGACCGTGCTGGCAATGGGGACGCTGGCGCGACAGGTGCCTGTCGCCTCGCCCGTGGCCGATTACGCCGCCCGTCTTATCATCGCCACCCACCCCGAAAGCGACGCAGCCCCGGAGATGGTGCGGAGGTACGTGCGTTACGGCTCCAGCCCCCGTGGCGCGCAGGCACTCATCCTGGGCAGCAAGGTGATGGCGCTCCTGGCCGGCCGGTACAACGTCGCCTTTGCCGACCTGCGGGCGGTCGCGCCGGCCGCGCTGCGCCACCGCATCCTGCTCAACTTCGAGGGCCAGGCGGAGGGGGTGAGCACTGATGAGGTCGTAGGGGAGGTGGTGGGGGCGGTAGAAGAGTAGCGCCATCTTACGCGGCTGCAAAAGCGCCGCCATCGCCTCCCGGATGCGTTGGTCGGCGGCGTCAAGGGCCCCATCCGTCAGGCGGGTGAGCGGCGCCGCACAGAGGGCTGTTTTATAGAGTGGCTGACCGGCACGAATCGCGATCCGGCCGGTCAAGTGCAGCTTCGGCGAACTAACACTCAGGCTGATGGGCGAAGGTCTCCCGACCGAGCCCTTTACGCCTCGGTCTGAGACCTTCGGCGAACGAGATCAGAAGGCTGATGGGCAAAGGTCTCCCGACCGAGCCCTTTACGCCTCGGTCTGAGACCTTCGGCGAACGAGGTCTGAGACCTTCGGCGAACGAGATCAGAAGGCTGATGGGCGAAGGTCTCCCGACCAAGCCCTTTACGCCTC
>CAYPOY010000035.1:0-24450 GCA_964412395.1 uncultured Anaerolineales bacterium
CGTTGACCATCAGGTCGGCGCTGGCCTTGCTGGCGGCGTAGGGGCTGCGCGGGGCGACGGGATCAGTCTCCTGCGAAGCAGCCTCTGGCACGTGACCGTAGACTTCGTCAGTGCTCACCTGGTGCAGCCGCTCCAGCCCGAACTCACTGGCTGCCTCCAGCAGCACGTAGGTGCCGTAGACATCGGTCTTGATGAAGGCGTCGGGCTTCATAATAGACCTATCCACATGTGATTCAGCGGCGAAATTGACGATGGTGTCCACATCGCAGGCGCGGATCGTCTCTTGCACCGTGGCAGCATCACAGATGTCGCCCCGCACCAAGCTATAGCGGTCGGCGAATCGCCCGGCCACGTCCTGGAGATTCTCCAGCCTCCCGGCGTAGGTCAGTTTATCGTAGACGACGATATAATAGTCGGAATACTTCTCCAGCATATAGCGGACGAAGTTGGAGCCAATGAATCCAGCCCCACCGGTGACCATCAAGTTGCGCACAGCAAACCTCCTGTGTCTTGAGATTTGGAACCTGGGATTTGGGCTTTGCTCTGGCTATTCTACCACAACCGACAAGCGGGGCAACCTTGACTTGCGCCACGAAAATGCTATCATTACGTTACATTTCCACCTGCGAAAGGCAAGTCAGGAGAAAAAGCGCAGATGCACCTTGAGCCAACAATACGGAGGAAAAAGCGTCGCTCATCTCCACTACGTGTGACGTTCCTGCTGATGCTGATCAGCGTTGGTATCTACGTCTACGCCACAATCAAACGAGAGCCAGTCGAAAGCCCCTTCGTCCCGACCCCTACGCCGACGCGCTCGGCGCTTTCCTACGTTGCCGAAGCGGAGGAGATGTACTTACAGGGCAAACTGACAGGAGCCATCACTGCCTACGAGCAGGCTATCGCGCTCGAACCCAACGACTTGCTGCCGTACATCCCTCTGGCGCGGCTGCTGGCCCTGGAGGGACGGACAGTCGAGGCAGTGCAACGCGCCCTACGGGCGACCGAGATGGTGCCGGAGAATGCGCGAGCGTGGGCCGTCCTGGGAATGGCCTACGACTGGAACGGCGACATAGCGGAAGCCATTGACGCTTGCAAGCGTGCTATCGAACTCGATCCCACCTATGCCGAGGGGTACGCCTACCTGTCTGAGGCCTACGCCGACGCCGTGCGTTGGGCAGATGCAACAGAAGCCGCTCAGACTGCCCTACAATTGGATGACCGCAGCGTGGACGCACACCGAAATCACGGCTACGTGCTTGAGATGCAGGGGAACTATTGGGGAGCGATAGAGTCATACGAGCGGGCGCTGGAGATTCATCCCAATCTGGCTTACATCCACATCGCCGTCGGGAAGAACCGCCGGGCGCTGGGCAATATTGATGCAGCATTGAGCAGCTTTCAGAGAGCCACCGAGATCGACCCAGGCAACGCACAGGCACACTATGAACTGGGGTGGACGTACCTCATCAACCTGGGAGAATACGAACTGGCCGAGACCTGCCTCAAGCAGGCAATCGAGGCGGATCCTCAATTTGGGCGGGCGTTTGGGAGCCTGGCGATCACCTACTGGACGCACCGAAACTACGAGGACGCCATCGCTAATTTCGAGCCGGCCATCAAGTTGGAGTGCATCGCGGCACGGCAGAAGGCCAAAACGTTTTACGTCACCATCGAGGACCTGGATAGCAAAACCCCTGGGCCATCACCGGACGTGGTGATGCGCGGCGATTTCGTACCCACATCTGCCCCCACGCCAGCGGGCCAGCAGGACACGCTGCGGGCCACGCTGACACCGAAAGAGGGTAACGAAACGTGGGCCAGTGCCCGTGGCACGGTGACGTTTCATACGCAGACGGGGAAGTACACACTAAAGTTGGAGGGGTTGCCCAGGCTGAGATATGGTCAGGCGTACACGGGCTGGTTTGAGAGGGTCAATGCGCTATCGGGCGACCCGTTGGGCACCGGACCACTCCGGCCAAAAACCGACGGAAGCGTGGAGGTGGAGTTCGAAGCCACGTGGGTTGAGGGACCCCCGATCGAGTATTTCTACACCCTGGGGCTGGCCTATTTCTACATGGCAGAGTGCGAGAAGTCATATCCGCTCTTCGACGCGGCGCTCCAGGTAGACCCTGAGGAGACCAACGCGCTGGAAGGCATCCGGCTGTGCCAGGAGGCAGGGGAATAAGGGCCACCTTGAGCCTGCTCAAAAGCAGTTGACCAGAATCCCATTCTCTGGTATACTTTTCCTGAGCCGGAGTGGCGGAACAGGCAGACGCGCGCGACTCAAAATCGTGTGGGCTTGGCCCATGTGGGTTCGATTCCCACCTCCGGCACTTAGTTCAGGCAGGACTGGATTGTAAGGCCATCGCGGCGTCTACGGGCGGGGTACACGCTCAAAAGCGCCGCGTTTGCCGTAGGGGAATGCTGCAGCGAGGAGACAGTGAGCGATCGGGCGCGAAGATGGGTCATGCGGGCCACCGTCGGCGCAGTGGTGGGGCTTGCGCTGGGATTCGCCATCGGTTGGTGGCTCTGGCCGGTGCAGTACACAAACACCGCGCCGGCCGCGCTACGCCAGGACTACCACGACGACTACGTCGTGATGGTCGCCACCACCTACGAGGTGGAGAGAGACCTGGAACAGGCCCGCGAGCGACTGAGATTGCTCGACCCAGAGGAGCCCACCGCGCCCGTAGTCGAACTGGCGGAGCGGCTTGTCGAAGTGAACGGCAGTGCTGAGGACATCACCCGCCTGGCCCGCCTGGCCTGGGCGCTTGGAGCCCTCACTCCAACGCTGACCCCGTATCTGGAGGACCAGCCATAAAATGAGAATGAGCGGCTTTTCCGCGCGCCAGGCAGCCCCCGCCATCGGCCTGGTGGTCGGGCTGGCGCTGGGCCTGGTGTATACCTGGGTCGTCGCTCCCGTCGAACTCGTCAACACGCACCCGGTGCTACTGCGCACTGACTACCGCTGGGACTGGGTGCGCTTGGCGGCACTCTCTTACGTGGCCGACGGCAACCTGGGGCGGGCCCGTGCGCGGCTGGCCGAACTCGAGCACGAGGACGTGACCAGTGCGATACAGATACTGATCGAGGAGTACGCCGCTGCCGGCCGCCCCGCAGAGATCATGCGCAGCCTGACCACGCTGGCCCAGGCGTTAGACGTGCACACCCCGGCGATGTTGGTCTACCTGTACACACCGGCATCGTCACCGCCAGCACCCGTCTATACACCATCACCACCACCCACTCCCACGTCCTCCCCCACTCCCGCACCCTCCCACACTCCTACCCCCACCTCCGAGCCTACTCATACGCCCACATCTACGCCTCGCGCCTCGTCGCCATTGCCCACTCCCACCCCCGAGCCAACCAGCACGCCTCCTCCTCCCACTCCCACGCCTCCACTCCTGTCTCGCTTACAGTTGGCTGAGCAGGAGCAGATATGTAAACCGGGGCAAACGGAGCATATCGAGGTTGTGGTGAGAGACGAGCGCGGCGCAGGGCTGGCCGGTGTGGTAGTCTGGCTGATGTGGCCTGGCGGAGCCGACAGGGCCGTGACCGGCCTCAAGCCTCAGAGCGGAGCGGGATACGCAGATTTCAACGCTGAACGGGGCGTGCCAGGATCTGTAAACTACGCGCTTGGCGTCGGCGAACTGGGGATGCCGCTGGTCACCAACCTGCGGCTCGAGCCCTGCCCCGTTGAGGAGGACGAGGAGCCGCTGATGGGTTCCTGGCGCATTGTGCTGGGACCGCGCCCCCCTGAGACCGAGTAGACCGAGAGGCGATTTTTTCTGTGCTTATAGCTGGTAAATGGGCAAAGATTCCCCTCCGTACCAAATATGTGGTATAATGTTCATAGCACAGCCAGCCCGCAACCAATGTAGGACAAGATGGCATCTTGTCCCACAGAATTCTCGCGGGTAATGCAAATCCTGCAGAGCAATTCTATAGCACAGCCAGCCCGCGAGGGCGGAACACATGTCGTTTCTGCGAGACTTTGTTGAATTAATTACCATCCCATCCGGTGACCTGGTCTACCACCTGGTGACACTGTTCGCGATTCAAGTTATCCTGGGAGTAGCATTCGGGCACTGGAATCGGAACCGCCGTGATCCAACCGCAATACGGCTGCTGGTGACCGGCGTAGGCTTTGCCTTCGCACGCACACTATTGATGCTCATCGCTGTGCTTGATCGCGTCGGCGCGCTATCACCCAACGTCGTTCTTCCCCCCCTCGAGCGTTTCCTCGATCTTGCCACACTGCTGCTGGTTGTCTGGGCGTTCATGCCGATTCTGAAGCAATACTCGCGCCTGGGCATGACGCTGTTGCTTCTCACCCTCCTGATAACCGCGGGCGTCTATGCAGCCTTTGCCGCTCTCTGGCCACAGGCCGAAGCCCAGTCCATCGCCTACAACGGCTACTGGCAGGAGACGGTGTGGGAGTTCTCCTCCATAGCGGTTCTCGTGTTAGCCCTCATCGCCGGTGTCATATGGCGTGACGATGATTGGGGTTTGTTTACCTGCCTGTGTGCCCTCTGGCTCACAGGTCATATCCTACAGTTCACCGTTCCATTCACCGACTCCCACACCGCTGGGTGGGTGCGGCTGGCCAACCTGGCTACGCTGCCACTGGTGGCCAGCCTCGTGTACCGCCACGCGCTGAGCGCATCTCCGGCCACCGGTGGAGATACCGGTTTGGACAGCTTGAAAATGATCAGCATCCTGGAGGCCACCCAGCGCATCGAGGCAACCCGCGATATCGAGGCTGCCCTGAAACTGGCCGCCTCATCTATCGCTCACGTACTGGGAGCCGACATGATCGCCATCGGCCTCCCGGTTCCTGAGCTAGCTAAGAAAATACGCATCGTCGCTCTCCATCCTTCAACTGGCACGATGCTGGCACAACAGAAACCGACACTGCTTATATCCAGATACCCCTTGTTGGCCACTGCTCTTCAGACTGGTCACCTGCAACGCAGCGCTACGCCGCACAAGGATCCCGCTATCGCTGCGCTATACCACCACCTGGGTTTTGAGCGACCAGGCCCTTTGCTGGTGCAACCCCTGGTTGATGAAGGCGCTCTGCTGGGCATCGTACTAGCCGGAAACCCAGCCTCCCAGCAGCGCTGGACGATGCGCGACGAACAAATCTTCCAAGCCATAGGTGCAGCAATAACGGCGTCGTTGGCCAGCACCTCCCGTCGTGGGACAACCGACCGCAGTGCTGAACTGCAAAAAGCCCTCAGCGAGACGCGTCGCCTGGCACGGCGAGCGGCTGAACTGGAAACCGAACTGGAGCACCAGCGCCAACGAGCTGAGGAACTGGCCACCAAACTGCGGCTACGAGAACAGGAAGCCACAACTCAGAGCCAGGCTGCAGCCGAAGCCGCCATCTGGCAGAAAGAGATGAACGAGTTAGTGGAGGCTCGCGCTGCTCTGGAAGCCGAGTTGACCAAGTGGAAAAAGCAGGCAGAACAACTCACCCACTCGGAGAACAGTTTGCAGAGCCAACTGGCACAGGCACAGACCAAACTTCAAGAAGCACAGAGCCAGGTAGAGTCATTAATCTCATCCGAGCGACCAACCCGAGATAATATTGACGTGGGCGGCATTCTGATGAGCGATGAGCAGGGCAGTATTGTCCTGGCCAGCCAGGGAGTCCGACATCTCATAGGCCAGCTTCGTTCGTCACTGGTGGGCACGTCTCTCCAGGACCTATTCACCGAGCCATTGTGGGGCGAGGCAGTCAACAGGCTCCTACACGAGGGAACTCAGGCCGGCAACACTGCCACAGTCACCCTCGACCTGGACGGGCGGATACTGCAGGCAGAATTGACGCGCCTCTCAAACATCGCCGGTGGGCCGAGGGCGCTGGCTGCTATGATCTATCCAGAGGAAGGAACGACGATCCAAGGCGAGATGATGGTCTCGCTGATTCACGAACTACGTACCCCGATGACCTCTATCACTGGCTATACAGATCTGCTGCTGGGTGAGTCAGTAGGCATCCTCGGTGAGACGCAACGCCAGTTTCTGCAGCGGGTCCAGGCCAACATTGAGCGCATGGGCGGGCTGCTTGATGATCTGATCAAAGTCACTGCCATAGACACCGGCCAGGTCTCGCTTTCGCCCGAGCCAGTAGACCTCATCAATGTCATCGAGGATGCAATCATGTCGCTATCCGCCCAGTTCAGCGAGCACAAACTGGCAGTGCAAATGAACATGCCATCCGAACTGCCAACCGTGCACGCGGATCGAGACGGCCTCTATCAGATCGTATTGCACCTCTTATCTAATGCCTGTCAGTGCTCAGAGCCAAGCACCGAGGTCCTGATCCGCGCACGGCTGGAAGAGTACAATAACCAGGTTGGTGGTCTGCCCGACTATCTGTTCGTGTCCTTGACCGACACGGGTGGTGGCATAGCCCCAGAAGACCAACGCCGGGTCTTCCAGCGCCTCTACCGGGCCGACAATCCGCTCATCGCCGGGCTGGGCGATACCGGGGTCGGCCTATCTATCGCCAAAGCACTGGTGGAAGCACAAGGAGGGCGTATCTGGGTAGAGAGCGAGATGGGAGCGGGCAGCACCTTCAGTTTCATCCTACCGCTCTCATCCGAGGACGGTAGTGCCCTGCCCCCCTCCCCTGTGAGGCAAGGGGAGCCGGAGGGAGAACGGTGAGCAAGCCACGGCTGGGCCAAAGCGCCCACAGGATATTTAGGCCAACCGCCAGTTCTCCCCCAGACACACATAAGACAACCAATCGGCGCGTCGTTCCACATGACGACCGGGCATCCAGGGGCCAAGCCGCTGGTATAGGACAACTGTTCAGGGGCCTGGCCGTCACACTCATCAGCGTGGGCATGCTGCTGGGCAGCTTCCTGCTAAGCCAACTCGACACACTGGGCGTGCGTCCACCTCCCCACCCGGTTGCCGGGCTCTCGCCCTCACCCACGCCGTTCCTGCCCACAATGACTTCCACTCCTTCACCTTCTCCCACGGCGTCTCTCTCCTCTCCACCGTCTGCCACAGAAACAGCCATCTTACCGACGCCCATCCCCTCCGCATCACCCACGCCACTCTCACCTCTGATGCCCAGTTGTCCGCGACCTTCGGGCTGGATTATCCACACTGTGCGGCGGGGAGATACGCTCGCCAGTCTGGCCCGGCGAGCTGGCATCACCACACTTGCGCTAATGCAGGCCAACTGCCTAAGCACAACGACTATCTATCCCGGCCAGCCGATCTACCTGCCACCCACCTCATACGCCAGCCCCACTCCACAACCCTATCGCTGCGGCCCACCCCTGAGCTGGGTTGTGTACATTGTGCAGCCAGGTGATACCCTCTACTCTCTTTCGCTGCGTTTTCGCGTGAGCATTGAGACCATCCGCCGAGCCAACTGTCTGCCTGGCTACACCATCTACGCTGGACAGGCACTCTACCTCCCGCCATTGCCGCCCACGCCCACCCGCACTCCTATCCCTACCCCCTCGTACACACCTTCTCCTCCCTACACTCCCACACCCACCGAGACTCCTATGCCCACGCTTACGCCGACTTCCACATCTACAAAGTTCCTAACCGTCACACCGTCACCCACCCCCACAGAGCCACCCACCCTCACGGCCACTCCCATCTTGACGAGCACCGTCACTCATACTCCGATCCATACTCCCACCCCCACCGAAACTCCTGGGTCTACCTCGACATCCACCTTAACGCCGACCTCTACTCCAACGGGACTTCCCACGTCCACGCCCACGCTGATCCCCACCCCAACGGGATCTTCCACATCCACGCCGACCCCCACCTCAACGGGACCTTTCACGCCCAAGCCGACCTCCACCCCAACAGAACCCCCCGCGTCCACGCCTACGCCAACACCTACCTCAACCCCCTCCGGCGGTTAGCAGTGAGCAGCTAACGATTAGCCCCTGGGATTTGGTCATTGCTCTTGGTCATCGTTCACTGAATCATCATCCATTCATTGGCTTTTCATTGGCCCATTGCTGGTAGCGATGGGCTTTTGTGGTATAATGCCTTACCCTGCTTGTAGACCGGAAGAAAGAAACACAGACGACATGCAACGTTCTCTGAACCATCTGTCGGAGGGGCTGACCCTGATCGTCATCCTGGCACTGGTGACCGTGGCCAGCCGTTGGGTCATCACCACCGCTCCGGAAGTTGCTCAGGCGCTCGCCACAGCGACCCCAACTATCCCGCCCACTGTCCTGCCTACAGTCCTGCCTACAGAGACACTCACGCCGACGGTCACGCCCACCCATACCCCCACCTCCACGCCCACAACTATCCGCACTCCTACACCCAGCTCCACGCCCCATCCGCCCTCTGCACTGCCCGCCCCGCCCGTCATCCTGGCCGCCACGAACCCTATGCCTCATCCGTTGCCTGTGCCGACGCCGATGCCGCTGGTGGAGCAACCCAGCGACGTGATCAACATCATCCTGCTGGGCTCCGATCAGACCTCCACCAAGAACGTGGGGCGTACCGATACTATCGTCGTCGTCAGCGTCAATCCCGATCTACCCTCGGTCGCGCTCCTCTCCATCCCTCGCGATTTCTATGCATGGGTTCCTGGCCACGGCTTCGACAAAATCAATACTGCCTACAGCCGCGGAGAACGCAACGGCTACCCCGGTGGTGGCCCTGGGCTGATCAAGGCCACCGTCGAGTACAACCTCGGGATACGCGTTCACTACTACGTGCGGGTCGGATTCGACGGATTCGTCAAGATCGTGGATGCGCTGGGAGGTGTGGACGTGGCCGTGGAATGCCCTCTGTCCGACACCTTCCCCGACCCCGACTCGTCCACCGGCCAGACTGACGTGGATTGGTTGCCGGGTATCCACCACCTCGATGGTAAACACGCGCTCTGGTATGCCCGCTCCCGCTGGAGTACCAACGACTTTGACCGCAACCGTCGCCAGCAGCAAGTGCTGCGAGGCCTGTACGGCCAAATCCTGACCCTGGACATCATCCCCAAGATTCCTCAACTGTGGGGAACGCTCAACGAGACCGTCTCGACCGACCTGGGGTTGGAGGGATTGCTCTATCTGGCGAATACCGGCTTGCAGTTGGATATGATGAACATGAAGAGCCGCTTCGTGGGACGGAGCGTCGTGCAGTCGTGGACTGCGCCGAATGGGGCCTACGTGCTGGTTCCTTACTACGAGGCTCTCGGCCCCCTGATCAGCGAAGCACTGGCACCCCCGGCCAGTGCACGCGCACAGCAGCGCGCCTTCCGGGTCGAAGTGTGGAACAGCACTCCCTACGAAGGGCTAGGCCATGTGGCGGCCGAAAGGCTGCGCTGGGAGGGCTTCGAGGTTGTGAGCGTCGGGCCAGCCGACGGAGCTTATCCGCGCACGCAAATCGTGGACTTCACCAGCAGCTCGAAAGGCTCGGCTATCTCCCGGCTGATGCGCCTCTACAGACGTAACGGTAGCGACGTCATCTCCCAGCCGACCGATGGCAGCGCGGTGAACTTCCGGGTGATACTCGGTTCCGACTACGACCCCTGCGTCGCGGCCAAGGCCTATTGGTACCCCGGCTCACTTGCTACGCCTACACCTCTCCCCCCAGCAGTTCCCTGAGGCCCCCGAGGACAGGAGGGAACACAAGAGCCGGGCCTTCTTCAAACGGGCCGGCTCCCTTTATGACCCCGGCAACTATGAAGTCGAAATCACGGGCCAGCATCACCCACCCTCCGAAAATACTACGGCGGCGAGGCCATCGTCGGGCGGGTGAATATTGCCAAGTCAGCCCCATCTCCAGCCGTCCAGAAGGTGACGTCGTTCCAGGATGCGGCACCGGAAGGAGAAAATTCCATCGTCACGGTCCACGTGGTTCCATCTTCCCCGGCTTGAACCCCATACGATGACCAGGCCTCCTCACCATCGCCAGAGATGTAACTCCCCAACACACCGATATTACGCATCGGTGTGTGCAACGTCACTTCACCGCCAGCGTAATCCATGTCCCAGTTGTGCTGTTCAAGGAAGGCTGTCCCTTGTGACACGTATGGGTACAGGGGCGGCCGCTGCGAGGGATCTAAGGCGAGCGGGAATGTCCACGAATAGGCGAAGACACGACTCTCAGCCGGCGCCACGTTCATCAGTGGATCAGCGCTCAGCACCACGTTGTACAAGTTCCCGTCGTTGCCGCTGATCCCCTCCACCACCAACTTGAACACCTTGCTGCTGCCGACCGACTCGCCCTGGGCGGCTGAGTAAGGGCCGAATACGAGGGCCCAGTTGTTATCGTACGCCGAATTATCCCCGATCACGGTCTGCGTCAGCAATGTGCCGGAGTTGATCCCAGCCGGACCTGGATGGGCTGAACGTGCATCGAAGTGAGCATACGTGCCGGTGTAACCGCGCAGCGTATACATAATCGTCGTCCCCCCCCCATGCAGCTCGTCTACTGCCCCGCCGGTATCGGCGTCAAAGATGCGGAAGTACAGGCTGTCGCTGCAACTGGCAGGTACCTCGAAGAAGATCACCTGTACGTGATCGTCGTCCCCATCCGTGCCAGGCGCACCAGGGCCAAAGGTCAACAAGTACCCCGTCTCCAGCGTCGTATCCAGGCTGGGTGGGTTGAACGCAGTGTAGGCCGGTGAGAGTGTGCCGGACCGCCCGTCGGCGTTCCTGACAGTAAGAGCGTAGACACCGGGTACAAGGCCGGCCGGCACCGTCCCAGTGAGCGTGTCGGTGGTGGCAGCGGAGATAGTGATGAACACACTGGTCCCCAGCATCGCCGCAGGCGTAGGGATGAAATTGACTCCCGTAATGGTCACCGGCACAGGAGCGGAGTTCACCCCCTGGTTGGGTGTGATGCCAAGGACAGACGGAGGCGGCATGGGTGTGGACGTGGGTGTGGGTGTGGGCGTGATGGGTGTGGGTGTGGGCGTGATGGGTGTGGGCGTGGGCGTGATGGGTGTGGGCGTGGGCGTGATGGGTGTGGACGTGGGCGTGGCGGGTGTTGGCGTGACCGGCGTGGGCGTGATGGGTGTGGACGTGGGCGTGACCGGCGTGGGTGTAGGCGTGACCGGCGTGGGCGTGGGTGTAGGCGTGACCGGCGTGGGCGTGGGTGTAGGCGTGATGGGCGTGGGTGTAGGTGTCCGAGTCGGCGTGCGCGTGGGCGTACGGGAGAACGGGGTCGCGCTGGGGGAGAGCGTCGAAACCACGGCCGTTTCCTGGGGTGTGGACGTGCTCGTCGGGGCCGGGACCAAGGTCACCGGCAGGACAACGACCACCGTCCCCCCAGGCGTCAGGATGCGCATCGGATCCCAGGAAGGAGGGGTCATCACCTCTGGACGGAGCGGTTCTATGCGCACCTCTCCAGTGTCGAGGTCCTCATCCGGATTCAGTTCGGAGAGCATATTGGCAGAGACTTGCCAGGTACGGTCCAGCCTGACCGCCACCCGTGCTGTGGCCAGGAGACAGGCGAACCCCAGCAGCAGTATCAGGAAGAACACCAGCAAATCGCGCCGTTCCCGGTCTCTGTCACGGTTGCTCTGAGGCCCCCTTGTAGCCACGTTATTCGCTCTCCGTCACGACACTTCAATCTGCGCCCTTCTCGTCCTCATAATCCCGCAGCGCCGGAAGAATCACGCTGAACGTGCTACCGACTCCCTCCTCACTGACGACGAGGATCTCCCCTCCGTGTGCCTCGACAATTACCCTGGCCACATACAACCCCATGCCAAAACCCCGCACGTCGTCTGCCGGCATGTTCGTGACCCGGTAGAAGCGATCGAAGAGATACTTCTGGTTTTCAGTTGAGATACCTACCCCGGTGTCTATGACGTCGAGTTTCACCTGATCGTCGCGTTCAGACAGTCGCAGGGTCACGCTACCGCCAGCCGGTGTGTACTGCCAGGCATTGCGCACCAGGTGGATGAGTGCCCAGCGTAGACGTCTGGCGTCTGCCTCTACTGGAGGCAGGTCAGCAGGAGCATCCACCTGAAATGTCAAGCCCTTCTCGTCCATCCGCGGACGCCATTCCTCGACCACATCTTCGACAAGGGTGGATAGATACATCGGACATTTCAGCAACCCCAGCCGCCCCCTCGCCTCCATCTCCGAAAAGTCCAGCAGTTCATTGACCATTGCCACCAGGTTGTCAGTGTTACGGCCGATTATCTCCAGGAAACTATGCTGTTCCTCGTCCAGGGCCCCACCAACGCCGAAGAGCAGGAGATCGCTGTAACCCTTGATCGCCGTCAACGGCGTGCGCAGTTCGTGCGAGACGTGAGTGATAAAAGCATCCTTGAGCCGTTCCGCCTCGACTTCGGCCGTCACGTCCCGCATCACAATCACGGTGCCCAGGCACTCGCCGTCGTCCGTTCGGACGGCTGCGGAGTGAGCACTGATCACCTTCTTGTCCACCTGGAAGCGCCGATGGTCCAGGAGCCAGGGACTCGGTTGAATATCCAAAATCTGGTCATAATCTCCTGCGGATAGATCGCGCAGTGGGCCGAGCAGAAAATTGGCTGCCATCTCCTCCAGCATGGCCTCAGCTGCTATATTCAGCGAAATAAAGTTCCCCTCCACGTCCTCCAGCAACACGCCATCACCAATGCTGGAAAGGATCGCCCGCATGCGACCGGCTGCCTCCTCCAGCGCGTGAGTTCGCTCCGACAATCGCCCCGTCATCTCGTCGAAGGTCGTGGCCAACGTCCCGATCTCGTCCGCGCTCACGATGCCGGTGCGCTGCTTAAGGTCTCCGTCCGCCACAGCCTGTGATGTATGTACCAGGCGACTGAGAGGGCTGGTGATACGCTGAGAGATCAGGTACCCGATCAATATGACGCCCGCCATCGCAGTAGTGAAGATCAATGCATAGGTATTGCGGCTGGTGGCTCCAGCCTCGACGATGAAGTGCGAGGGCAAGGCGACGGCGAAAACTCCTAAAATATCGTCGCCCACGCGAAGAGACCCGCGGGCGAGGCGGTACCAACGGCCACGAATACGGACGTTCTCCCCTACGGTGGAACCTGTGCTGTACAGGGCACTTTCATACAATGCCGGCGTGGTCGAGAGCTCATCCAGTAGGGTAGCCGTGTCAACGGACTGCTCGATGAACGCAAAGGTGGTGGCAACGGCCCGGCCGCCATCAAGATAGATGACCACATCAGCCAGAGAAGTGATCTTGAAGCGAGGCAGCAGCGTGTCGAGCGAGGTACCAACGATGACCACACCCACCACTCTGTCCTCTAATCCAACAGGGATAGCCGTAAAGTGGTAGTAACACTGTTTTGCCGGGTGGAACACCAGACCACGCTTTGGCGGCCCATCTGGATCGCCGGCCTCGAGCAACGCCCGCACCATCCATAGCCCCGAGGTGTCAAACTGCCCCTCCACGAGCTCATGCAAGCCATCACCCTCTCGCAACATGTGCAGCACCTCTTGGCCGTGTGTGTCAACAATGATGAGGCACTCTACCCCCCGGACAAAGGCCGTCGGTTGAGCCAGTGCAAGTACCCTATCCCGATCGCCAGCCTGCAAAGCCTCAGCCAGCCCTACTGTATAGGCTATTGCTCGCGCTGACTCCAGGTGATCCGATTCCCAGCGCACCATACTGTCCGAAACCACCCGCCCTGCTTCAAGCAACTGATTGGTCAACCGCTCATCGAGGGAACCGGCAACCAGGCTGGTCACCACATAGATGCCAATGATCGCTACGCTCAGCGTAAGGATCAGATAGGGCAGGACGATCTTGCCTCGGATATTGAGAGCAAAGAGGCGGCGAATTTGCTGCAGCCACCCACGACGCTTCTCTGATTCCTGATCTTGTGCCACTGTCGTCCCTCCGATCAGGGCGCGGCGAAGTAAGCCAACGCCTGGCGCACTCGCTCCTCGAGAGGCAAGCTCTCATCTCTCGGCAGGCTCTGAAGCGCCGCCTGCGCCTCGACCAGGCTGAAGCCCAGGCCGGTCAGCGCGGCAATGACCTCGGTGTCCGCATCACTCAACATGGGCACCGCTTCCACACCGGTGAGGATGATCTTGTCCTTCAGATGAAAGATGATCGCCCGGGCAGTTTTTGGCCCAATGCCTGGTACCCGGGATAGCAGGCCCGGCTCTTCCTGTACCACGGCCTGGCGGAGTGTATCCGGCGAAACAGTGCCCAGCAATGCCAGCGCGACTTTTGGGCCAACCCCGGATATGCTCAGCAACAGTTCGAACAGCGTCATTTCCTCTTCCGTGAGAAAGCCATAGAGCGCCAGTTCGTTCTCACGCACATGCAGGTGGGTGAATAACTCCACTGGTTGGCCCACGCCATCCAGTTGCACCAGGACATCGGAGGGCACATGCACATGGAAGCCTATCCCTCCGACACGGACCACCACGTAGCTCTTTCCGATATTCCACACCGTCCCGCTGAGCCTGGCGATCATTTGGACTCCCATCCCCATCCCTTCCCCCTATGAGGGGGAAGGGAACTATCGGAGAGCCCGGTCAGGCGTGCTGAGTGAAGATGGCAGATGGCGACCGCCAGCGCGTCGGCAGCGTCGTCGGGGCGCGGCACCTCTGCCAGCCCTAATAACAACCGTACCATCTCCTGCATCTGTGCTTTGTCCGCGTTCCCATACCCGGTCACCGCTTGCTTGACCGTCAGCGGTGTGTATTCGGCCACGGTGAGGCCTGCATCGGCCAGGGCCAGAAGCGCCACCCCCCGTGCCTGTCCCACGCTCATCGCCGTGCGCACATTGCTGCTGAAAAAGAGCTCCTCCACCGCGGCCGCAGCCGGTTCCCACTCCGTCGCCAGCTCCCTCACCGCCCGATAAATGGACTGCAGGCGAACGGGAAGGGGTTGGCTGGCTGGCGTCCTGATCACCCCGAACGCCAACGATTTCAAGTCCCCTTTCACCTCCTCCACCACACCGTAGCCCGTGATGGCGGTGCCAGGGTCAATGCCGAGTACGCGCATCCAGGGTCAGGCCGCCGCCTCGTATTTGGTCATCACCTCGTCGCTGATGTCCAGGTTAGAATAAACCTGCTGGATGTCGTCCAGTTCCTCCAGCGCATCAATGATCCCCATCACCTGAAGAGTTTCCTTCTCCGCCAGTTGCATCGTCGTCTTGGGGATCATCACCAACTCGGCCCTCTCAAAATGAATGCCTGCATCCTCCAGTGCCTGCCGCACCGCCTGGAAAGTATCCAGTTCGGCGTAGACCTCGATCAGGTCATCGCTAAACACGACGTCCTCAGCTCCTGCCTCCACCGCGGCTTCAAAGAGAGTGTCCTTATCCACCCCATCAGGCGCAATCGCGATGTATCCCTTGCGGTCGAACTGCCAGGCAACGGCGCCCACGTCGGCTAACGTCCCACCCTGCCGGGTAAGAATACGGCGGACCGTAGCGACGGTGCGGTTCCTGTTGTCGGTAAGCACCTTTACTAACAGAGCGACCCCGTGAGGCGCGTACCCCTCGTACACCACCTCCACCAACTCCTCGCCTTTGAGTTCCCCGGTGCCGCGCTTGATGGCACGTCCGATGTTATCCTTAGGCATGTTGGCGGCCTTGGCCTTGTCCATGGCCAGGCGCAGGCCGAAGTTTACCTCGGGGTCGCCGCCCCCCTCACGCGCCGCAATGGTGATCTCCCGCGCCAGCCGGGTGAAAAGTTTGCCCCGCTTGGCATCCGTAGCGGCTTTCTTGTGCTTGATGGTGGACCATTTGCTGTGACCGGACATACTCTACCCCCCACTATTATCTGAATCGTGACAATGAGTTGCTGGTGCCTGTGAGCCAATGAAACGACTTACGTTTTACGCATCAGATTATACCACTGTGCGCCCTTATTATGCAAACGCCATGATAGAATAGGAAACCAACGCATCTACCGTGGCCAATATCCTGCTTCAACAAACAGAGCGAGGATACACCCTCGCCCTGTCTGCTATTTCTCTGCCACCCCCAACCGGCTGCCCACGAAATCGCGCTGGCCTCGAATAAAGGGCGCGACATCCATTGGTCGCTTGCCCGCTAACTGCATCTCCTCCAGGCGCAGCGCCCCTCCGCCCGCGGCGACGGCCACTCCGTCCACCAGGGCAATCACTGTGCCCGGTGGCGCGTCCCCCCGCCAGCCGGGCAACGGAGTGGCCCGCAACACTCTGAGCCGTCGCCCGCGCCACGTCGTGAACGCACCCGGCCAGGGCGTGAACGCTCGCACCCGCCGGTCTAACTCGGCCGCCGGGAACGACCAGTCGAGCAGACCGTCCTCCTTGTGCAATTGCTCCGTGTAGGTCACTCCCTCCTCCGGCTGGGGCCGGGACAGCCTGTCCCCTGCCAGGTACGCCGGCAACGTCTCCACCAGCAATGCGGCACCCAGGCGCGCCAGCCGTCCCTCCAATATCGCCCGTGTGTCGTCGGGCCAGATCGGCTCCTCCTGCTGGGCCAGGATAGGCCCCGTATCCAGTCCAGCATCTATCTGCATAATCGTCACACCGGTGACCTCGTCACCAGCCAGGATGGCCGCCGGCACCGGGGCTGCACCCCGCCAACGTGGGAGCAGCGAAGCGTGGACGTTGAGGCAGCCATGTGGGGGCAAGTCAAGCACGTTCTGGCGCAGGATCTGGCCGAAGGCCGCCACGATGATGACCTCTGGCTCCCAGGCCGCCAGTTGCGCCACTGCCCCCGGCGTGCGCAGCGATTGTGGCTGAGCCAGCGGCAGGCCGCGCTCCAGCGCTACCTGCTTGACTGGCGACGGTGTCAGCCGCCGCCCGCGCCCAGCCGGACGATCCGGCTGCGTGACGACGCCGACCACCTGGTGCGCGCCGGTCAGCGCCGTGAGCACCGGTACGGCGAAATCAGGCGTACCCATAAAGATAACTCGCGCCATAGCAAAATACATTGTAGCACGGGACGGCGCGGGCGGCAAATCAGCTCTCAAAACGTGTCCTGCAAATACCCCGGCGGCAAGACCCCCTTCAAAGGCCCCGCCTGGCCGGGCAGTTGCTACTCACCGCCGGCACTCACCTCGTTTACCAGGCCCACCACCTCCCACCCCACCGCATCAGGAGGAGGTGCTCCGGGTTGCTCAAGGCCCTCGCCCTCGACGTCAGCGCCAGTCGCTTCGTGCCGGAGATCGTCACTACGATGATCATCACTCCTTGACAAGTCGCCAGAGGGCTGAGAGAGACGTCGTAGAGACGTGGGTCCAGACAATGTTCCCGGCAAAAGTTGTTTTGGGAACGTCACTGCGCCTGTACGTTGGATCTCATCGCTGGCTTTTGCGAGGTCTTCAAAAAATGTTATCCCACCAAGCACCAAACTGACTGTGCCTGCGTGAACAAAGGCGAAGAACCAGGCCTTGACCCAGGTCCAGGGACTCCTGACGGTTGCACGCTGCGCGTTGGACGAGCCAGCGGGCGGCCGGGTTCTGTCAGCGGGGGCTGCATCCCTGGCGTGCGACTGGGATGTGTCAGCGGAGTCTACATCCCTGGCCTTGCGCGCCCTGGTGTTCAAGTATACCGCCACCACGCCCGCCACTGCGAGGAGCAGAAGACCAAGTACACCGCTCCAAAGCGCCGTGGCCCAGAGCACAGAGTCATCCATTTCAGCTCTCCTTCTATCGAACCGTTCTTATTTCCTGCTGCGTATCCAGTATAGCCCAATTTTGCAGGGAAGTCAACAAGCAGGAAGCCTGGACTGGTGATTACCCACATCTCACCGCCGAGACGCAGAGCGCGCAGAGGGAGCTTAAGTGGGACAAGATGGCATCTTGCCCTACTCTCAGCTCACTCCTGATGAGCGAAGGTTTCCCGACCGAGCCCTTTACGTTGTGGGGAATCACCAACTCTGGAGCCTTGAACGCCAGACAAAGTGTGCTAGAATAACGCACAGAATATGCCATAAGACGGGGGATGCCCCCTTTCTACAGGAGGACACTAATGCGGATCACCATACACCGTGCTATGCCTGATGACGCCGAGGCCGTCTCCGCCACCTGGGAGGTCGTTTGCGCGGAGCGGGTCTACACCGCCGTGAATCGCCCCTTCACGCCCCAGCAAGAGCGGGATTACATCGCCTCCCTCTCCAACCGCGAGGGCATCTTCCTGGCGGAAGTGGATGGCCGTGCCGTCGGCTTTCAGTCTCTGGATCTCTGGGCGAAGTACACCGACTCCTTTGATCACGTCGGTGTTCTGGGCACCATTATCCTACCCGAATGGCGACGGAAGGGGGTCGGTCGTCGCCTGACGGAGTACGTCCTCGACTTCGCCCGTGCCAACGGCTACGAGAAGGCCATTATCTATGTGCGGGCGGGCAACGCTGGCGCCCAGGATTTCTACTGCAGCCTGGGCTTTGTCCCCAAAGGGGTGCTGGCACGCCAGGTCAAGATTGATGGGCAGTACGAGGACGAGATTTTTATGGAGCTGTTCCTGTGATCCACAGCGGGCCGATCACTGTGGCGGAAGGTGTGGCAACTGATGGGTTTGTCTATCCCCGCCAGTTGGGCCGCTTTTCAGACGGCCCTTTGCAGGCCGCTTTCGCCGAGGTGATGGCGGCGTATGACGCCACTGCGAGGGTCTTTTGAAAGGCTCCTGGCGGGGAAGACGTACTGCCAGCACCATTCCCGATTGGCAGACGTTTTTCCATCTTCTGCCCCCCCCCCACGCAATTGACATCTTCCTGGCAGTATGCTATGCTATGCTATGCGTGACGTGTTACACCTCACAATATTCTCAGAAAGGATCGGAATGACCGGTATTAAGCTTCTCACAGTGCGCGGCATCGAGATCAAGATGCACATCACCTTTCCGCTGATCCTGGTGTTGGCTGCCGCGCAGTTCGGCTACCTGAACACGGGAGGTTTCTCGCTCTCAGGGGCCGCTTTCGGCGTCGTTGTCACTCTGATGTTGTTCATCTGCGTCGTGATCCACGAACTGGCACACAGCCTGACGGCGGCCCGTATGGGTTTCCCGGTGCGCGACATCGTCCTCCTGCCATTGGGCGGCGTCTCGCAGACGGATCGCCTGCCTGAGCGCCCGGCTCAGGAGTTCCTCATGGCCATTGCCGGCCCGCTGAGCAACGTCGTCATCGCCGTGCTGTTGATCGTGGCCGGCATGCTCTTGCCCATGGATTTAGGCCAAGGTCTGCGGAAATTGTTGACGACCCCCGCACGCCTGGGTTGGAAGGACACCCTCCCTTACCTCATCGTCACCAACCTCGGGCTGGCCGCTTTCAACCTCATCCCCGCGTTTCCGATGGATGGTGGGCGGGTGTTGCGCGCACTGCTGGCGACAGTGATGTCTCACGCCCGTGCTACAGCGCTGGCTGTCAGGGTGGGTCAGGGGCTGGCCTGGTTCCTCGGGTTGCTGGGTCTGCTGACCAGTAATTTCTTGTGGATTCTGATCGCCATCTTCGTGTACTCCGGGGCTGCCCAGGAGGGGCGCATGGTCCACGTCAGGGACATACTTCAGGGCCTGCGGGTGCGTCACGCCTTCTCCCGACGTGCTCTGGCCCTCTCCCCCGATGATCCGGTCAGCCACGCTACCGACCTCACCCTCGAGAGTTTTCAGGCCGATTTTCCCGTCTGCGATGGGGAGCGACTCATGGGCTTACTCACGCACACCGACGTCATCCGGGCCCTCAAGCAGCACCGGCCGGAGACACCGGTGCGAGAGGTGATGCAGACGAAATTCCCCGCCGTCGGGCTAGACGATGAGCTGTTCGAAGTCCACCGGCAGATGACGGAGTCAGGGCTTGATGCACTGCCCGTGATGGATGGGGAGCAATTTCTCGGCCTGCTCACCCGCCGTGACGTGAACGAGGTCTATCAACTGCTCTCGGTCAACCCAGAGCTACTGACGCAAAGACAAGGCGTTGATCACAATCGCTGAGGCACGGCGCTATTACGAGGCCGCCGACGCGGTACACGATTTCGACCACGTGCTGCGGGTGCTGGCGCTGGCGGAGCACATCGGCCGGGCGGAGGGAGCCGATCTGGAAGTGGTGCGCGCAGCGGCGCTCTTGCACGATGTAGGGCGAGAAAAGGCCGAGGCGGATGGGCTCGACCACGCCGTACACGCTGCCGACCGGGCGCGGGAGATATTGGCTGGTCAGCCCGCAGAAAAGGTCGAGGCCGTGGCCCACGCCATCGCCGCCCACCGCTTCCGCACCGGCCCAGAACCGGCCACGCTGGAGGCACAGGTGCTCTTCGACGCCGACAAACTAGACGCTATCGGCGCGGTGGGAGTGGCGCGGGCCTTCGCTTACGGCGGTGCTCGCGGACAGCGACTGTGGGCTCCCGTCGAGACCGTGGATGTGGCCCGCTGGCTGGAGGAGGGTGACGATCCGGCTGAGCACACCCCGGTCCACGAGTTCATCGTCAAACTCTCCCGCATCAAGGAGCGGCTCTTCACCCCGACCGGCCGGGCCATTGCTGAGAAACGTCACGCTTATATGGTCGGCTTCTTCAAGCGGTTTGACGCCGAAGTACGAGGGCAGCGATGAAGAATCGTGTGGACTGGAAAGTCGTCACCGCCATCGTCGTCTCCACATTGACGATGGTGATAAATCACTACCACCGCATCCTCCACTACAAGGCCTGCGACCGGCTGCTCTTATACCTGGGCGTGCCGCTGCTCATCATCCTGCTCGTCTTCCACGAGTCGCCCACCAGGTACGGCTTCCGGTTGGGCGACTGGAAGGCAGGGTTAGCACTCACGGCGGTGGGCTGCGGCGTGATGGCACTCGTGATGCCGTTTGTGGCTCGCACCGAGGAGTTCCGGAGCTATTACGCACCCCAGGCCAATTCCGCCATACCTTTCGCACTCGATATCGCCCTGGATCTATTCGGCTGGGAGTTTCTGTTCCGCGGCTTCCTGCTGTTCGCACTCTATCCGGTCTGCGGCCCCTACGCCATCCTGCTCCAGGCCATCCCCTTCACCACCGCCCACTTCGGCAAGCCAGAACTGGAGACACTGAGTTGCATCCTTGGCGGCAGTGCGTTCGGCTACGTTGCCTGGCGCACCCGTTCGTTCCTTTACCCATTCCTGATCCACTGGTTCCTGACGACATTCACCGTGCTGCTCGCCAGTGGTGCGGTAGGATGAGAGTCCCACTGTCGAGATTCCATCCGTCAGACAGCAAGGAGGATACCGGAGGTTGTCCCGAAAGTTGAAAGTAATCATAGATTTTGATGGCACATTGACTGCCGAGGAAACGCAGGTTAATTCGCTGGCCGGAAAATCGCTGGACACGCTGTCGAATGAGATTATCCACGCGCCGCGCCAGCAGTTGGCTGCGGACTACAAGGCTACGCGGACGCGCCTGCTGCAAGCACCGCACCGCTACTGGTGGGAGGTCAACGGCCTCATCGCTTCCTACTGCAACGAGGGCGCTTTCATCCTCAACACGACGACGCTGCAGGTGATGCTGCGCGAAAACCCGACTTACGCCCAGGCTGTAGCCATCGCCTTTCCAAAGACCGAGTACGACCCAGTAGTGGATTGCACCAACTATTTGTTTCACCGCCACACAGCCGAATTGCCTCCCGCTTTTCGACCCGCTGCCCGCGACGTGCTGGCTTCCCTGATTGAGCACCACGACCGCACACCGGTCATTCTCACCAACTCGCTGGGCGACAAGGTGCGCCGCCTCCTGGCGACGCTGGCGCTGGACGGCGAGAGCATCGTGCTAGGTGACACGCGCCAGTACGAGATGGACCCCGATTGGACGCATCGCTTTCTGCATCCAGAGCTGGGCGAGATCCAGATCTGGCCAGTGTCCGAGAAATACCGGGTAGATCTGCGCCGGCCGGCCTACTACCGGGCGCTGATCCAGGCCGGTGACGACGATTTGCAGTTGGCGGTGGTGGCCGACACTTTGTCGCTGCCCGGCGCATTGCCGCTGATGATGGGCATCCCATTCTTCCTCGTCCGCACGCCGTACACCCCCGCCTGGTGCGCCCAGGCTGTGGACGCCCACCCCCTGGGCCACGTTCTCGACGACCTGGCCGATCTGCCAGTAGCGCTGGACGCCTTGCCTGTCGGTGAATAGCTTCTGTTCACCCCCCGATTGTCCCGCGCGGCGGATGGTGGTATAATCAAGGCAAGTTGGTGGTATACATGAGGTGGGTTTATGACAACCACGAAAATCACCCTTTCACTTCCTACAACCCTGGTGGAGCGATTGAAGACATTGGTGCCCCCACGCCAGCGCAGCGCCTTCGTCGCCGAGGTGCTCCGGGAGCGACTGGAGGAAGAGGAAACGCTGGCGGTGCTGGAGGAGACAGCGGGCATCTGGTCTGACGAGGATTACCCTGAGTTCGCCACGGACAAGGACATAGACCGCTGGCTGCGGGAGTTTCGCGCCAGCTGGACCGTCCCAGACTTCTCCAGGGTGTGAAATGGCTGCTCCCAGGTATCTGCTGGACACAGGAGTGTTAATGCGATACCTGCGTGGCTGGCGAGACGTAGTACGTTTCACACGCGGACTCGGACGCAAGAAACACATAGCCGTCTCTGCGGTTACGCACCTGGAACTCTTCGTCGGCGCACACCCACAAGAGGATTATGGCACCCGCAAACTCCTTTCCCGCTTCCAGACCATCCCGGTGGACGCGGATATCGGCCGGCGCGCCGGACAACTCATCCGGCAGCAACGGGTCAAAGGGCGCGCGCTCAGCATCCCTGACGGTATCATCGCCGCCACCGCCCTCCAGCATGGGCTGAGGCTGGTCACCTTCAACCCCCGGGACTTTGACCTGCCTGGCCTGCAACTTTATCCGCTGGACCTGCTACCGTAGCCGCTCTTTCGGCTTGCTCCTGGCGGGTCCGCGACCAGCCAGAATTACCCAAAGTTGGCCACTATGGATGCTTTCACCCTCCAATTGACCGGTATCGCCCACGGCGGCGCGGCACTGGGACGGCACGAGGGGCGCGTCATCTTCGTCCCCTACGCGCTGCCCAGCGAGGCGGTGCGCGTCGAGATCACCGAGGACAGAGGCCGCTACGCCTTCGCCCGCCTGGTCGAAGTGCTGGCCCCTTCCACCGACCGCGTCGCACCCCCCTGCCCCTACTTCGGCCCGACCGGCTGCGGTGGCTGCCAGTGGCAACACGTGGACTACCCGGCGCAACTGCGGTTCAAGGCCGAGATTGTGGCCGACCAGCTCACGCGCATCGGTGGTATCCCCGAGCCCCCCGTCCGCCCCACCCTCCCGGATCGTTCCGGCTGGGCCTACCGCAACCACGCCCAATTCCACCCCGCCCCGGGCGGGGGCCTCGGCTTCCAGAGGACCTCGGTGGGACGCCCCAGAGGATGGGGGCTGCAAGCAGAAGGCAACGATGCTCGCCCTGAGCAAGGTCGAAGGGTCGTCGCCGTGGATAACTGCCCGATCCTTCATCCGCTCCTATCCGACCTCTACGCCACCCTCGACCTCGACCTGGACAACCTCACCCGGCTCTCCCTGCGCGCGGGCACCGCCACCGGTGATGCCATGCTCATCTTCGAGACGGAGGATAACCTGCCGCCTTCCCTGGAGAGCGATCTGCCCGTCTCCTGTGTCCTGCTCCTCTCCGACGGCCGGCACGCCAATCTCATCGGCAACAATCACATTACCGAGATCGTCGCCGGCCACACCTACCGCATCTCCGCCCCCTCCTTCTTCCAGGTCAACACCCCCCAGACTGTCCAACTGGTGCACCTGGTGACGGAGTACCTCGACCTGCGAGGGAACGAGACAGTGCTGGATGCCTACTGCGGCGTGGGGCTCTTCACCGTCCACCTGGCCGAGCGCGCCGGCCTGGTCATCGGTGTCGAACTGGCCCCCGCCGCCGTCGCCGACCTGCTGGAGAACACCGCCGGCCCGGACAACGTGGAGGTCATCGAAGGCCCGGTCGAAGCGGTGCTCCCCAACCTGGACACCCCCCTCGACGCTGCCGTGGTGGACCCGCCCCGCGCTGGCGTGGACCGCTTCGCGCTCGACGCGCTGGTCGCTCTCCGGCCCGCCCGCCTCGTCTACGTCTCCTGTGATCCCGCCACGCTGGCCCGCGACGCTAAGCGACTGGCCCGCGCCAGCTACCGCCTGGTCACGGTACAGCCGGTGGACATGTTCCCGCAGACCTACCACGTCGAGAGCATCGCGCTGTTCGTCTCCGACGAATAATTGGAGGAAAAAGTGCGTAAATCTCTGTACCGCATCGCAACGATCCTCATCATCGCGTCGGCGGTCTTCGCCGCGTGTGCGCCAGCCACACTTACCCCCACCCTCAGCGACACCACCCGCACCGTCACCATCTTTTACACCAGCGACGAGCACGGCTACCTGGAGCCCATCGAAAAAGGCTCGGACACACTCGGCGGCGCGGCCAATCTGCTGGCCACCTTACACCAGCATGGCTACGATCCCGGCGGACCCGATGGAAACGATGCACTGCTCCTCAGCGGCGGCGACATGTGGACCGGCCCCGCCATCTCCACCTGGTTCC
>CAYPOY010000036.1:0-4185 GCA_964412395.1 uncultured Anaerolineales bacterium
CCAGGGACCCGGCAATGGGGGGACGCATCGCCTTCATCGAGGACTACGACCTGCAGGTGGCGCGCTATCTGGTGCAGGGGGTAGACGTATGGCTGAACACCCCCCGCCGTCCCTACGAGGCCAGCGGTACCAGCGGTCAGAAAGCAGCCGCCAATGGCATCCCCAACCTGAGCGTGCTCGACGGCTGGTGGGCTGAGGGGTACAACGGGGCCAATGGCTGGGCGATTGACCCTGGACAGCACTACGACGATCCAGCGGCGCAGGACGCTGCCGACGCGGAGGCGCTGTATCACTTGCTTGAAAACGAGGTTGCACCGCTGTTCTACAAACGTGACGCCGATGACGTGCCCCGGGGCTGGGTGCGGGTGATGAAGGAAGCGATCCGCACATCGGTGCCCGTCTTCTGCACCCGCCGTATGGTCAAAGAGTACACTGAGCGCTTCTACGTCCCAGCGGCGCGCAGTGCGGCGGAATTGGAGACCCCCGGGACTTGAAGTGTAAAGCGTGAAACGTGAAAGTGACGGTAATGTTGGCCTACCGTCACGTTCTCTTTGCCTACCCCTTGACGGCCCCGGCCGTTAAACCGCTCACCAGCCGGCGCTGAAAGATGAAAGCCAGGATCACCGGTGGCAAAGCGGCCAGGAAGCCGCCGGCGGCGACTCCGGCCGGCGACTGGTAGTATTGGCTGCTGCCCACGATGAACACAAAGTAAGGCAACGTGTAAGCATTCGGCGTGCGGCTAAAGATCAGCGCCAGCAAAAACTCGTCCCAGGCCAGCAGGAAAGCCAGCAGGCCAGTCGTCACCAGGCCCGGAACCGAGAGAGGCAGGATGATGTGGGTCAGGGCCTGCAAACGGGTGCAGCCATCCACCATGGCCGCATCTTCCAGTTCCCTGGGGATGGTGGCAAAGTAGCCGCGCATAATCCAGACTACCAGGCCTATGATGAACGACATATACAGCATAACCAGATTGTGCCTGGTATCGAACATAGGAAATATCGGGTCAATGTAACTGACGATGATGACGTAGAAAGGCACGACCAGAGCGATGGTGGGCAGCAGGCGTGTGGCAAGCATACCCATGATCAACACGTTCTTGGCAGGAAAGACGAAGCGGGCCAGGGCGTAGGCAGCTAGCACGCCAAAAACCAGACAGAGGATGGTGGTCGTGCCGGCTACGACGAGGGAGTTACGCAAGGCGGCCAGGAAGAGTGCACCTGTGGGATTGGCGGGGTCGAACATGGCAGCATAATGCTCGAAGGTCGGGGGAGCGGGCAGCCATTGAATGGGAATTCGGTTGAGTTTGGCCTGCGTCGAGATGCTGGTGATGAACAGCCAGGTGAAGGGGGCCAGAGTCCAGGCCATAATCAACACCACCAGCACGTACAGTATCGTCCTCGACAGGACCTTGCGCGTGCTCTTACGGCGACGAATGTTGGGGACCATAGTGCCCTACTCCTCCTCGACGTAAAAGGTGCGGATGTAGACGAAAGCGATCAGCAGGATGAACAGGCCGATGAGGAAGGCAATCGCTGCACCCTTCCCAAACAGGCCGAACACGAAGGCCTGGCGGAACGTTTCAATCGCCAACACCGGGATGGTG
The DNA here is from genome assembly GCA_964412395.1 of uncultured Anaerolineales bacterium. Classification (GTDB taxonomy): domain Bacteria; phylum Chloroflexota; class Anaerolineae; order B4-G1; family B4-G1; genus CAYPOY01. Next base: position 1,604 of record CAYPOY010000036.1, read on the forward strand.
TAGGCCATCAGGATGTATATGATGTCGAACACGCGGAACAGTTCCATCGTGCGGTAGACCAGGATGACCACCAACACGGGGCGTAGCCGGGGCAGGGTAATCAGCCAGAAACGTTGCCAGGCATTCGCGCCGTCCACTTCAGCAGCCTCGTAGAGTTCGTGGGGGATCGTTTGCAGGCCGGCCAGCGTCAGCAGCGCCACGACCGGAAGCACCTTCCACGTGTCGCCGACGATGAGCCAGTTGATGCCCTGCGTTGCCCCCAACCAGGAGGTGATCTCACCCAGCAGCGGCACGTTCTGAAAAATGGAAACGGGAGCCAGGAAGTTTATAGTTTCTGTCGGCCCCAGGATGTGCAGGGTTTGCAGCAGGCCATTGAGGGCTCCGTAAGCGTGTGGTTCGAAGATCAGCCCCCACATGCGCGCATTGACCACGGTCGGCACCGCCCACGGTAGAATGAAGAGGGCGCGCACTATGCCTCGGCCAAAGAATTCCTCGTTCAACACCAGGGCCACGCCAATGCCGGCCACCATTTCGACGAGTAGCGAGACGATGGTAAAGTACGAGGTCACGCGCACCGAGTACCAGAAGCGGCTGTCTTTCAGAAAATAGAGGTAATTCTTGAGCGCCACAAATTCTGTCAACAAGCCGCCCCTGCCGCCCACGACGACGATCTCGGCCTTATGGAAACTGAGGTATAAGGCGTAGAGCAAGGGGGTGAGGGTCACGAGCAGTGTGACCAGGAGCGCTGGGGTCATCAACGCAAGTGCAAATCTCTGCTCACCCCGACGTTGCCCGACTCGAAGCAGCCCTGCTTTGCCGCGAGACACAACCGATTCAGCCATTCCACACCTCACCAGATGAGCATCACCTTGAGGGAGCAGACGAGCGCCCCCTCAAGGTGAGCACGTAGCCGGAAAAGAAACCCGGTTTTTTTACAGGTGGAACCCCTTTGGCCCCTGAGAGGCACTTGCAGCAGCACTACTCTGCTTGTTGAGCCAAAAACCGGGTTTCTAATCCATTAGTCCAGTGCTTTGATGCGAGTCACCATATCCGCGGTGGCTTCCTCAGGGGTCATCTCCCCAAGCAGGCACTTGTGGACGTCTTCCATTATGATCGTCGAGACCTGCGGGTAGTTGTGCACCTTGGGCCGGTGGCGGACGTTGGCCAGGTTCGTGGCGTAGAATCCGGCGTCGGGGTTGATCCTCTTTTCCTCCTCCGAGTTCTGCACCGACGTCCAGACCGGGAACTCTGACTCCAGGTGCTGGCCCTGGACCTCAGGGCTGGTGGCGAACTTGATCCACTTCCAGGCAGCCTCCTGATTCTGAGAGTTGGCCATGATGGCCAATCCCTGGAAGCCGCTGATCGAGCCAGCCGGGGCCGAGACCCCTTCGGCCGGCGGGATCAGGCCGGTGCGGGCCGATTCAACGATTGTAGACACTTCGGGGTCCAGCATGTTGCCACGCACGAAGGTCCAGTTGGTGTTGAACGTGACCGCGCCGGAGACGAAAGCGTTCATGGCCCCCGGTTCATCGGTGGTCATGGAGGCCGGATCGGCCAGACCCTCGTCAACCAGTTTGCGCATGAACTGCAGTGCCTGCAGGCCCGCGCCCTGGTCCATCACCGGGTTGCCGTCTGCGTCAAACAGGTCGCCGCCGAACTCGGCGGCGGTGCGCACGTAGTCGCAGGTGAGGCCCTCCTTCTGGTTCCAGGAGTCAATGTACGGGTAGGTAACGATGCCCTGCTCCTTGAGAGCCACCATCTGGTCGTACCACTCTTCCAGCGTTGCCGGGGGACCATCGAAGCCAGCCTGCTTGATCTGGTCAATATTATAGAAGAAACACTGGAAGTTGGCCAGGAAGGGGAAGGCCCAGGTCTTGCCCTTGTAGATGAAGGCGTCAAAGATGGCCGGTGCGATGTCGTCTCGTATATCCTGGGTGATCTTGTCATCCAGCGGGATGACATAGCCCTTGTGACCAAACTCAGCCGTCCAGATCAGGTCCAGCAGGATCACGTCGTAGGTGGCGGTAGCGGCTGCGGCTGAGGTGACGATCTTATCGTGCAATTCGTCATACTTAACGAAGGTGAAGTTGACCTCGATGTCCGGGTTCGCCTTATGGAATTTTTCGGCCATATCCAAAAGGACGGTGTCTGAGTAGCCAGCCTGGTTCATATATAGCGCGTTGAGAGTGGTCGGGCCAGCCTCGGGTGGAGCTTCAGTGGGTGTCGCTGCCGGTTGGCAGGCAGGCAGCATCACAAGGACCAGGACAGCAAGTAGGCTCAGAAGCGTAAGCTTTCGCATCTTTTTTCCTCCTCAAGTTATTGAAATCGGGTTGCTGAGACAAACGTTAGACGTTGGTCAGACATTACTATCCTTCGAACGGCCACCTCCTTTCTTTTTGGGGCATGCACTCTGCTGCGCAATTTGGCTGCTTGTGGAGAATCGGTCGGCAGATGAGCGTTACCGTTGAGACCGGTAAATACTCACTGTAAGTTGTTACTACTCAGCCTCTGCTCCTAACCCCCGTCTCGGGGGTGTCCCAGGCGGAGACTCGGCCTCTGCTCCTAGCCCCCGTCTCGGGGGT
>CAYPOY010000036.1:4285-24298 GCA_964412395.1 uncultured Anaerolineales bacterium
TCCCAGGCGGAGACTCGGCCTCTGCTCCTAGCCCCCGTCTCGGGGGTGTCCCAGGCGGAGAATGGTTGCTCAGGGCAAAGTACTCTCGCCGACGACGCCCTCGGGGACGAGGGCTGAGAGCCTGAAAACAACCAGCCTGCGATCGGCTGAGTAGTAACTGTAAGTTTAGCATAGAACGACCTGGCAATCAATGGGCCTGCGGCCAGATTGCGGCCAGATTGCGGCCAAACTTGCCGATGTGCCATGAGTGTGCTATATTCAATCTGGACACTGGCAATTGATTCGTAGTGATGACTTCAGTCGTCAACGATGAGGGGTGAGCGATTAAAGTTGCCACTACGCTCCTCCATCAGTTTTGAGATGATCAACCAGGACCAATTCGCCCAACTCGTCCGCAAGGCTATGTCCGACCTCTACGACTATGCCCAACTCCAGAGGTCGAGCCTGGCCGATTGGCTCGTCCCCGGCGCCGACGCGACCCAGCGTGGCATCGCCTTGCAGCGTCTGCTGTTGGAGACCATCCAGCAGGCACAGCCACTGCCATCGCTGTCACCTTCTTCACCCCGCCGGCGGGTCTACCGGGCACTCAGGTTGCGTTACGTCGAAGGACGGGGCCCCTCTGAAGTCGCGCGGCGGTTGAACGTGAGCCAGCGCCAACTGCGCCGTGACCTGCGCAAGGGGCTGAACGCCATAACGACCGTCCTATGGGCCAGGCACCTCCAGTTACAGGCCAGGCAGCCCTCAACGGCTTCCACGGTAGAGGCCGGGGCAGCCGGGAGCGCACTATCGCCCCTGGAAATGGAACTGATGCGCCTGGGCGAACTCGTGCCGGGCAACGGGGCCGCGCTGGAGGAGACGCTGCAAGGTGTGCTGGACACTTTGAGCGACGTGAGTGCACAGAAAGATATCACTGTTCACACACTCTTCGAAAACGAGACCGGCCCGGAAGGCCTGATGCGCGTGTCAATGCACCCCGTGATCCTGCGCCATGCGCTGCTGAGCCTGCTGATCGAAGCGCTGGAGTACGCCAGCAAGGAGGGCATCACACTGACCATTCGTCAGGAGATGCCTTCCATCGTCATAACCATGCGCTTACGCATCCCTGGTGGCCAGCCAGCCAATTGGGAACGTAAGGACGCACGCCTGAGTGTGGGACGTCGCCTGCTGGAGATGCAAGGGGGCCAGTTGACCATCCAGACGCAGGAGGCAAACTGGTTCAACTTATGCCTCCTTTTGCCGGCGATGCGGTCGGCCACAGTGCTGGTCGTGGACGACAACCCAGAACTGGTGAGCCTGTTCCGCCGCTACCTCAGTGGTATCTTCCGCGTGATCGGTGTCAGTGATGAAACGCAAGCACTGGAGATCGCCCGGCAGGTGCAACCGCAGGCCATCACAGTTGATCTGATGATGCCCTCACGCGACGGATGGTCCATCCTGCAGACGCTCAAGAACGACCCTCTCACGCACGACATTCCGGTCATCGTCTGCTCGGTGCTCAAGGAGGAAAATTTGGCCCGCACATTGGGCGCTGCCGGGTTCCTGGTTAAGCCAGTCACGCAGCAGGCTCTACTGGAGGCTCTGCGGCCCTACGCGGGAGATGCGGCGCCAGCGCATCCAGAGTAGCGCCCAGTCCGCGCACCAGTTCGTAGAACGAGAAGCCATTCCGCCGTGTCACCCCCACCAGGTCAAACTCCAGCGTGGCCTCTGGCAACTCGGTCGTGAGTACCACGGCTGGGACGGTGCGTAAATCCGCGTCCTGCTGCATCCACTCGATTACCTCGTAGGCATCGGGTTTGCTCTCCCGGAGGTCCAGGAAGATCGCGTCGGGCCGCACCACTTCCAGCAAGGCGATAGCCTGTGCGCCGTCGTAGACCTGTTGTACCTGGCAACCCTCCAGGCTGGCGTAGAGCATCTGCTGCAACAGACGCGCAACTTCCAGGTCATCGCAGGCTACCACGAAGTTGCGCACCTCTGACCCCAGGCGCTGCAACACGCTGGCCAACCGTTCGCGTTCGATGGGCTTGACCAACACCTCAAAGGGCAACTCGTAGCGGCTGGGCAGCGACGGCCGGGGCATGTGGCAGACGAGGGTGAGGGCCTCGTGGGCGTTTGAGCGCGCCTGGCGTAACCGTTGCCACATTTGTCTGGTGGACGTCGTCGTTTCAACCACGGCATACACCGGCCGCTGGGCGACAACGGTGCTCACACCGCTGGCCTCGCGCACACCGATCACCTGGTAGCCCTCCAGGTCGCGCTGAAACAGCCGCACCGCTGCCTCCTCTCCCACCACGACCACTGCCTGTGCGGGCTTTCCCCTGGTTGGAGGCAGGCGCACCCAGGTTTCCCATGGCCGCTGCGCCGTCTGCACTACCGGTCCTGGCTCCATCGGCAACGAGAAGTAGAACACACTGCCCGGCCCCCCCTTTTCCTCCCCCCCAATGTGGGGGACAGAGGGGGGGCTTTCCACCCACATCCGACCCCCGTGCAGTTCCACGAATTGCTTGCTGATGGTCAAGCCTAGCCCCGTCCCTCCCCGTCCGCGGCCGGCTGGCGCATCAAACTGGTGGAACTCTTCAAACACGGAGGGCAGGTCCTCTTCCGCAATGCCTACGCCCGTATCGCGCACCGCAACAATCACGTCCGACCCGCTCGCACAGGCCTCGACGGTGATGCTCCCGGCGTCAGTGAAGCGCACGGCGTTGTTCATCAGGTTGATGATGATCTGGCGCACGCGCGTGCGGTCCACGAACAGCAGTGGAAGCCCTTCGGTCACGCTGACGTTCAGGGTCAGCCCTTTGTTTTCCACCAGACTGGCCATCATGTCCACCGCTTCCATCACCACGGTCGCCAGTTGTGTCGCCTCCCGGTTCAGCCGCATGCGTCCAGCCTCGATCTTGCTCAGGTCCAGCACATCGTCAATCAGGCTCGAAAGTTGTTGCGCGTTGCGGTAGATTGATTCCAGGTCCTTGCGGTAGACACGCGGCAATGGGACGCCGTAACTGTGCGGCGCGGCCACGATCATTTCACTGAAACCCACAATGAGGTTAAGCGGCGTGCGCAATTCGTGGCTGATGGCTGCCGCGAAGTTGGCTTTGAGCCGCCAGGCTTCCTCCGCCGCCCGACGCGCCCGTTCCAACTCGACGTTCATTTTCTCCAATCGCTGGACGGCGTTCTCCAGTTCCCTGCTGAGTCGCTTGAGCTCAGCACGCTGCTCGAGCGCCTTCTCCCGCTCTTGGCGCGCCAGTTCGTAACTTTTCCACGTCCAGGTCAGCGTCGTCGCAAGTGGCCGGTCGAAGAACCAGACCGAAACCTCGGTCAGGACGAGGAGTGGCAGCGTGACCCAGAACAGGTCCGGTGAGACAGTAGTCGGCCAGCGCACGTGCAGGACGGTCAAAAGCAGTGCGGAGGCAACCGTCATACAGCCCCCAGCGACTGGCCCCAGCAGCGCGCTGGCAAAGAGCACCAGCAACGTCAACAACGGCGCCAACGGCCGCCCCGGGTAGAGCCAGATAGCCGCCATGGTAACAGGAAGCAGCCCGCCCATCAGGAACAGCGATGTGTGAAGTGGACCGAGGCGCGAATGTAGGAAGCCCCCGCTCAGCCCCAGCGCAATCAATCCCACCGACAGAGCGATTTCCATAGGGCGCACCGGCGTAGGGGTAAGTAGCAACCACACGAACCCGGCTGCACTGACAATGAGCGCCAATTGGAACAGCGCTGCCCCGCGCAACTCGATCAGATCCGCCGCAGATTGATTCAATTGCCTCTGCTGTACGTCATTCCTCTCGTCCTCCATACCCTTACCTCCTGGCGGGTCAGTCTTCGCGCTCATCATTATACTCGCCAAGCGGATGAAATACAAAGTCGGGCCTCCAAAGTTACCTGGAGCCCGACCTGGAAACCTGAAACAACTATCTGTTACCACCGGCCCGAATCCCTTCGGGCGAACTTTGCGCTGATACGCCTCTACACCAAGAATGACCTCTGAAACCTGTCAGGTCTGACGGCTGCTGCGGCCCACGTTGACCAGCGCCGGGGCCGGGTAGGTAGCCTGGACGATCTCCGTCGCAAAGTGGTACGCGCCGGCCTCCTGGGCGTGCCGTCGGGCGGCCTGCACCACCTCTTCGGGCGCAGGTATGGCGGAGCCGGTAGCGCGCGCGGCCGCCGACGCACTCAGCGCCAACAACACGACACTGACGATCACGATTACGTAGCCCTGGCCGTCGGATCGTCAGATATGTCGGGAGCGGAATATCAGGTGGTACCTCGCTCTCAGGCACTCCCCAACGTGGCCTCCAACATGTGGACGTACTCCACGGGCGTCGCTTCCTCCGGTGAGGCCCCCAGGAAGCGGATGAGTTCGTTCACCAGGCGTGACTTCTCTTCGGCCTCTGTACGGCTCCAGGTGCGGCTGTTTACTTCGAGGAAGCAGCCCAGGTCCGGCTTTCTGACGGTGTCAACGTTGACGAAGAACTCCGTCCCCTGGTAACGCACCTTGTAGCGCAGGCGCTCCTTATTCCATCTCCAGCTCGCGATCGGGCTTGAAGTATTCGCGGTAAAAGCGCAGGCTTTGGTTGGCAAACGCACCGAAGCGGTTGCGTGGCTTGAGCTTGGTCGCTTTACCGATGTACGTCAGCTTGTAGAGAAGTGGGTGTTGATCAGGCCCAGCATCAGCACCTTGCTGTCGCAGTCAATGACCTGGTCGGCGGTGTAGGCCTGGCGCAGCTCTGTCTCGGGGCCGGCGGCCACGATGCTGTCTCCAGAAACGGCCACGGCACCGGGTTCATACTGGTTGAATTCCTCGTCTGAACAGGTTGCCCAGCGCCGTCTCTTCTTCGCGCCTGGGGTGGGTCAGTTTTCGCGCCAAGCGGCAGACAACCGTGTTGTATTTGCGGTCCACGACTTCTTTGAACGAGTCAATGAACTTCTAAAGTTCCTCGTCCGGCTCGGCCAGGTTCTCGTCTACCGGGATGAGCTGCCACTTCCACTCGACGATGCTGTTGGTATCGTCGTCCACCACGATATCAAATCGCCCGATCTGGTCGGTACCCACACCCGCCTGGGCGATGCTGAGTCCCAGGTCACTGAAACCATCACCGGCGGGCCTGCTTGCCGGTAGGTCAGCGCCAGCATGGTGTCATACGCATCCTCGACCACCACCTCGACGTCCAGGTTGTAGAGTTGGGCCGGCCAGTCGGCCAGAAGGCGCGGCTCGTAGGGCACCAGTGCGTGCAGGTCGAAGGGGGGCACCTGATCCAGAAATGATGGCGGTGGGATGTCCACGCCGGGAAACGGCAGGTTGTCATACGTCATCCTGCGGTCCGGCCCCGATGAGGTGGTTTGGGTTCCATTTTTGTGCAACCATTGTGGCTCCACCACCCCATCGAACACCCAGAACGGCACGTAAATACCTTGCAGCCCTTTGAGACGACCCTCCTGCTTCCTGCCAGTCCACCACGTCTTGAATCCCCCCAGGCCGGAACGTTGCGCTCTGCGGATGGCGTCGGCGGCCTACTGCCTGTTTAGCTTGAACGGCAGAAAACCATCCGGCTGCTCGAACGTGCGTTGATTGTCCACGACCAGCACGTTTGTGGAGCCACAGTAGGCACACTGCCTCGCCAGGTGATGAGTCATGGTCAGTTCCGCCCCGCAGGCCCGGCAACGCACGATCCGCTCCACCTCCGCCCAGGTATGGCCCTGGTAACGGCGCTGGAGCCGCAGGGTACTGACGAGCGGGGCCTTCTCTTCGAGCAGGTTGATCTCCTGGAGACCCAATTGGCGGCCACAGACGGGCATACGACCTCCGTCGCGCCGGGTTCGTAGTGCAGTGCGCCCCCGCACTGGGGACACCGTGCGACCGTGACCTCCGGCTCTGGCGCGTACCCCCGCCGCCCGGCGGTGGGAGAGACTTCTCCCCGCCCTCAGGAAGTAGGATGGGGAGGAGATAGTCACGGGGTGGTGGTTGCGCCCCCCTGGTGTAGTGGATCGTCACGGCGACGGGTTCCTCAAAAACGAGGCCGGAATGTAGCGCGCCGTGACGGTACGCTTCCAGCCTGAAGGCGCGTCCGGCAAAGGCAAAGCCGGGAGGAGAGCTGGTGACCGTAGGCACAGATGCGTAGGCCAACTGCGTGGGCTCGGTCATAGCGCCCGGCGGAACCTCGACCGTGGTTGTCATCCCATCGGCACTGGTGGCGACGATGATGCCGCCCTCCGACGGCCCGACCGTGACCAGTTCTTGTGCGACGGCGACGGTGCTGGTGTCGGCGCCCGTCGCGCCCTCCCCGGTCGTGACCTGCACCACGTTGCTCAGCGGCCCGGCGTAGCCCATCTCGACGGTGACGACGACCGTCTCTGTCCAGACGCCGCCGCATGCGACGATAGTCGGTGTCCAGGTGCGGAGGCCGCCAGGCGCAACGTGATCCGGCAGGACGTCGGTGATGGTAGCAGTGAGGGTCACGCTGCCGGTGTTGGTGACGCGGATGGTGTAGGTCAGTTGCGCGCCTGCCTGCACCGGGTTGGGGCTGGCCTGCTGGGTCACACTCAGCACGGCCGGGAACTCGTCCGCGCCGACGTCGTAACTCGCGCCAATGGGCCGAGGGTCGCCATCTACGTCGGTGGTCACCCCCGTGTCCACGCCCGCGTCAAGCGCGGCCGATTCCGCGCCGATGTGATAGTCCCCGGTGCCCGGGGCCACAAAGGCCGGGTCGCCCCAGTAGTTGTGGGCAGGCGTGCCGGTGATGACCGTGCCTGCGCCGCCCCAGTCGGTCGTGTTGGCCCATGTGTCCTTGCCCCACAGAGTAGCCTCCAGCGTGACCGTGTTGCCGGCCGTGACGGTGACGGCCATCGTGTGGCTCACCAGGATGGTGTTGGTCAGCGCGACGGTGCTGTAGTTCCCTTCGTAGTCGCCGGTGACGTAGATCCCGCTGCCGTCACCACCGGTGCCTGCGGTGAGCCCAGCCGAACCGTTGCGGACGATGGTGGTGTGCAACAGGCGGGGGGAGGATCGCTGGATGTGCAACCCGCTGCCCGCAATGTCGGCCTGATTGTCGGCGAAGAAGTTATTGGCCAACGTGGCGTCGCTTTCCCGCAGGTACAGCCCGCCGCCCCAACGGGCGGTGTTGGCAGTGATGGTGTTCCCGCTGAGCGTGGCGTCGCTTTCCCGCAGGTACAGCCCGCCGCCCCAACGGGCGGTGTTGCTGAGCACCTGGTTGTTCCTGAGAGCGGCGCTGGCGTTGAGGACGTACACCCCGCCGCCGGCGTCGCCCCCCGCCGGGTCACCACCCAGCCCGGTTGCATCGCCACCGGTGATGCACAACCCCTCTACTGTGGGGCTGACAGCCTGCCCTGAGCCAGCCGAAGGGTCGCCGGTGACTTACAGCACACGCCCGCCGCCCTGTGCGTCTACCGTGGTGGGATTGGTGTCGGGGTCGGGCGGGTCGGTGAAAGCGGTGGTGTGACCACCACGGATGGTGACGCTCTTACTGATGTAGATCACCTGGGCCAGCTTGCCGTAGTTGTTTACACCGGTGTAGTCGCCGGCTGCCACTTTGATGACGTTGCCGTCGCTGGCCGCGTCCACGGCGTCCTGGATATTGTCGTAATCGCAGCCGCCGCCGTGGCAGACGGTGATGACGGCGCCCGGCAGCAGGGTGCTGATGGTGATGAGGTGGGCGCCGGTGACCGTGCCTCCGAAGTTGGTGGCCGTGACGGTGATGGCCTGCGTGCCGGATGTAGCCCAGGTAAAGGCGACGGTGTCGCTCAGGCCGCCCGTATGGACCACCGGGGATTGCCCCGTCGCCTGCCAGGTGTAGGTGATGGGCTGCGCGGCCGTGACCGGGTTTACTGTGGCGGTGAAGGTGTACTCAGCCTGAGTGAGACCCGCCGCCGGGCGGCCCGCCTTGAACCACGAAGGTGGCGAAAGGCCGCGAAAGCCACGAAAGCCTTTCGCGTGTTTCGCGTTCCTTTCGGGCGTTTCGTGGTCCAACCTCCTCACTTCCCACCGCTTGGCGGCCCGCCCCAAGTGCCGCCGCCATAGCCGCCTCCAATGAAGACTTCCCCGGTGAGAGCATAGACTGGCGGCGGAGCGATCAGGTCGGGAATACCCTCCTTGATCCCCAGTTTGAAGCTGCTCTTCAGGAACCGTCGGATAAAGAAATTGTCCACCCGTCCATCGAAGATCCACCCTCCGATGCCCCCGATACTGGCATCAAGCGCCACCTCCTCCATATTGATGCTTCCCTCCCGGAACAGTTGCTTCAGGGCGCTCTTAGCCCCGCCTTTCAATGTTCCACCCAATACGGGAGCCAGCGGCCCAGTGTACAGCGTCAACTCCCCCATCGCCCCACCCACGATTGCGCTGGCCGCATAGTCCCGCCAGTCGGACTTCTCCGTGCCAGGCAGTAGCACATCCCTCCAACTGGCCCCATGCGCCAGATCGTAAACCAAGTCCTTAATGTACTGTTCTGCAATCCCCTTGCCTGCCCCAATGCCGATGGCCACCAGGTCGTCAACCAGGGCGAATTCACCTGAGGGGTCCACCAGGTTTTGTGGGTTGTTCTGAGCATAGACATAGCGGTGCAGTGCCTGGGTGCGGCGCTCCACGCCAGGGAACACGTCCCGGCTCAGGAAGCGCCCTACCGTCGGGTCATAATAGCGGGCGCGCAGGAAGAGGAGACCAAGCTCGGGGTCAACCTGCTCGCCGGTAAAGGTGAAGGGATTGCCCGTTCCGTCGGCCTGGCTGCGGATGGCACCGAAGGCGTCGTAAGTGTAGGTAGCCACGGATTGCCCCGTGTCGTTCGAGAGGGCACGTACGCTGCCCAGGGCATCAGCGTGGTAGTAGCGACGGCTGCTACCTGGCTGCACCTGGGCAACGAGATCCAGGCCGTAGATGTACAGCGTGTCCTGCCCGCCCGTCGTCTCTACCAATACCACCGGGAGCCCCATCGCCAGGTCCTGCACATAGTCGGTGGCCGTGCCGTTGACGTCCTTGCCCACCCGCACGCCGTCGCCGTTGTAGGTGAAGGCGACCGTCGTGGTACCGGAAACCACCTGGGTCAGCCGGTCCAGCGGGTCGAAGGTGTAGGTAGCGGTGTTGGCCCCGTAGGTGCGGGTGATGAGGCGGCCGTTAGCGTCCCAACCAAAGGCATCGCTCCCCGCCGTCAGCAAGCGGTCGGCGTCGTAGGTGTAGGTGATGGCACCGCTGACGGTACTGGTTACGCCAGTGCGGTTGCCCATCGGGTCGTAGCCGTAGCTGACCGTCTCGCCATCGGGATAATCAACCTGTGTCAGACGGTTCAGGGTGTCGTAGGAGTAGGTGATAACACTGTTGCTACTCACCTCGCTCAAGCGGTTGCCGATATTGTCATAGGTGTAGCGGAAGTAGGCGAATGTGCCGCTGACGCTGCTGGTATGGGTGATGGCCGTGACCCACCCGGTGGCGCTGTAGACGTACGTGGCCGTGACACCGTTGGGATAGAGGGTAATCAGGAGTTGACCGGCTGCGTCGTAGGTATAGGTCACCACGTTTCCCGCCCAATCGGTGACATTGACCATCCGGTCGGCATTGTTATAGGTGTAGGTCACCGTTTGATCACTGGGGTAAGTAATGCCAGTGCGGTTGCCCACAGCGTCGTAGGTGTAGGTGATGGTGGAGGTCGGATACTGGACGCCGATGAGATGATCTAGTGGGTCGTAGGTGAACCAGGTGGCGCCGGTGGTGTCGGTCATCGCCGTGCGGTTGCCGGCAGCGTCATAGGTATACTGGATGGTAGCGGTAGGGTACTGCGTGGTAACAAGGCTATTCAGGGCATCGTAGGTGTAGGTGATGACGGTGCCGTCGGGCAGGCTCTTATTGACCCGGTTACCCACGGCGTCGTAGGTGTAAGCGGTGGTGTGGCTCAACGGGTCGGTGACCGAAAGCAGGCGATTGAGGGTGTCGTAAGCGTAAGTGATGGTATGACTGTTGGCATCGGTCACCGAGATGCGATTGCGGTTGGCGTCGTAAGAAAAGGTGACGCTGCCGTCCGCCGGATCGGTGGCGGAGATGAGTTGGTTGCGGGCATCGTGGGTGTAGACGGTGGTGTGTCCGTTGGCATCGGTGACCGAGGTGCGGTTGCCGTTGGGGTCATAAGTGTACGTGGTGGTATTGCTCAGCGGATCTATGACCGAAATGCGGCGGTTGAGGGCGTCGTAGGTGTAGGTGGTGGTATGGCTCAGCGGGTCGGTGACCGACGTCTGGTTATTCACCGCATCGTAGCCGTAGGTAGTGGTGTGCCCCAGCGGGTCGGTGATACTTGCCGGCCGGTCCTTGGCGTCGTAGGCGTAGGTGGTGACGTGGCCGTTGGCGTCGGTGACGACGGTCCGATTGCCGACGGCGTCGTAGCCGTAGAAGGTGGGGCTGCCCAGCGCGTCGGTGATGGCGGTGATGTGGTTGGCCTCGTCGTAGGCGTAGGACGTGGTACGGCCTTCGGGGTCGGTCTCGCTCAATTTGCGGCCCACCAGGTCATACGTGAAGCTGGCGGCGTTGCCCAGCGCGTCGGTGATGGCGGTCTGGTGGCCGTAGGTGTCGTAGGCGTAGAGGGTGGTGCGGCTCAGCCCGTCGGTCTGGCTGACTACCTGGCCGTAGGCATCGTAGGCCCAAGTTGCGATGCTGCCCAGCGGGTCGGCGCGGGTGATGAGGTTGCTGTCCACGTCATAGGTGTAGACGGTGGTGTGGCCCAGCGGGTCGGTCTCGCTGGTGGGGTTGTTACGGGCGTCGTAGGTGAAGGTGCGAGTGTAGCCCAGGGTGTCGGTGGTGACGGTGACGTTGCCCCGGTCGTCGTAGGCGTAGTGGGTGGTGTTGCTCCGCTTGTCGGTGACCTGAATGCGGTTATTGTCGGCGTCGTAGGCATAAGATGCAGTCTGGTTGCGTCTGGTTGGGGTCATCCGTCTCGCTGGTCAGACGTAGCAAGGAATCATACTGGTAGGTGGTGGTGCCTCCGAGCAGGTCGGTGACGATGGTCTCGCGGTCGGGTTCGTCGTAGTCGAACGTGGTCAGGTTGCCTTGGGCATCCCACTGCTTGCTGACGCGGCCGGCGCTGTTATATTCATTGGTGACAAAGGTGTGACCATTGGCGTCGGTGATGCTGAGCAGGCGATGGTCCGCGTCGTAGGTGTAGGTGGTGGTGTAGCCCCGGGTATCGGTGACCACAGTGAGTTCGCCGGTGATGTTGTAGGTGAAGCGAATGGAGCGAGTCAGCGAATCAGCGACGCTGGAGAGCAGGGAGTCAGAGAGCGGAGATGTGTATGCAAACGTGAGCGTGTGGCCGGCGGGCTCGGTGACGGTGGTCAGGCGACCTTGAGGATCGTAGGCAAGGGTCGTGGTGTTGCTGTTGTTGTCCTCCACAGAGGCCAGGCGATCCTGGGCATCGAAGTGGTAGACGGTCTGGTTCTTCTCGGTGAGGTGGAAGACACCGACAGTCTTGGTCAGCGTGGAGAAGACACCGGCTGCAGGCACGTACTCGCTGCCATCCCACGTGAAGTGGATCTGGCGACCGTCGCCGTAGGTGATGCGCACGTCGTCGCCGTTCTCCTCGGCCGTAACCATCCAGGTGTGACTCCAGCCGTATCCCAGAGGCCCATCCTCTGGCGCCAGGGAGTTGTAGGCGCGGGTGAATTCCAACGGTAGGCCGCGGGTGGAAATGCTGAGATCAGTGCGCTGGTAGGCATAGTTGCCGTTGGCAGTGTTGACCGGGTCGGCTTCGTAGGCGACGTTGGGGACGCTCTGACCGTAGTAGGTTTGCTGGCCGAGCCAGGGGATGACGTCCACGTAGGGGATGATGGTACAGACATCGCCAATGCAGGAGGTGGTGTAGTTGATGCCATTGCCAGAGCCGTAGGGAGCCGGGCCGGAGTCCGAGCCCCACCAGTTATGCTCAGCAATCACTGTGTTCGATGAAGTTGCATTGTAGACTCCGCAGTTACCATTTTCGTAGATATTGTTGCCCGATATTGCTGGCAATGCGCTTACCACGTGTATGCCGTTTCCTACGTTATGCCGGATCGTGGAGTTACGAATGATGATATCCGCCTTAGAGAGATAGAGGCCGTCGGCGTCGGTATACTCTACCATCACGTGATCCAGCACCGACGCGTCGCTGCCATCGTAGAAGACCAGGCCATGCCAGCCACCTGCTATGCCGTTGTCAGGCATGAAGGTGATGGGGCCAATGGCAGTGCCGTCGGCCACGAGAGTGCCCAAGACCTTGATCCAGTCACCGCTAGACGCCCGGACAGTGACCCCCGCCTCGATGGTCAAGGTGACGCCACCTTGCACGTGCAGTTCGTGTCCGTAGTATATCCCATGAAAGACATAAGGCACGCCCCAGTTGTTCCAGGTGCAGTCGGTGGTGTAATGGTCGCCATAGACGTATTGCACATCCCTGTCGTTGCCGGAGGCGGTGTTGGTCACATTGATGACCGGACGGTCGGCGGTGGTCACGTACACGGCATAGCCCCCGTTGCTGGTGATAGCGTTGCCCGTGAGCACCGGGGCGGAACCCTCATGCATGTATATGCCGTTTCCTATGTTGTGCCGGATTGTGGAATTGCGGATGGTGATATCAGCTTTGTAGAGATAGAGGCCATTGTCGTCGGCATACTCTACCACCATGTGGTCCAGCACCGACGCGTCGCTGCCGTCGTAGAAGTTCAGGCCAGCCCAGTACTGTCCGGGTATGTGCGGGGTGAACAAGATTGGCTCAATCTCCGTACCCTCCGCAAGCAATGTGCCGTCAAACCGCAGGTATTCGCCTGAGAAGACGCGGACAGTGACACCTGGTTCGACAGTCAACGTTACCCCGCTCTGCACCGTCACGTCGCAAGTAACCACATAGACCACGCCGGAGTACCAGATCGTATCCTCGCTGATCGTGCCACATACCTCTTGCACCGCGCTGAGCACGGTAGCCGTCATCGGGCCGGTAACGTTGTTCGTCTCGCTCGCCTCAGCCACAACGTCCAATGTATCGGCCTGCGCCCAAAGGCCATACTCACCGTCTGGCGTGAAGATGTGGGTGGTGGTCAGGGCGGTGCTGGCATGCGGCCCCAGGCTTGCCACCGTCCAAGAAACCACACCGCTGTCTCCAACGCCAGGGGGACTGACCGGGTTCACGTACCAGTCAACCTGGAACGGCCCTGTTGCCATCACGCTCTGGTTGCGGATGGTGACAGTGATGGCGGCTTCCTGGCCCTCCACCGGTAATGCAGGGCTTACCTGGACATTCTCGACGATCAGGTCGGGCAGTAAGGCAAGGACTGTCAGCGTAATGTCGGAAGTGTGGGTGAAGCCACCGCCGGTACCTGTTACCGTCAATGGATGAACCCCCACAGGAGTTGTAGTAGTCGTTGTCAGGGTAAGCACGGTACGGCCGGTGGGCACCACCGGGTTGATGCCCCAGGACACCGCTGTGTCGGTAGGCACACCGCCGACCGCCAAGGTCACCCAATCGCCGAAACCGTGTTCACTCGTGAGATGCACTGTATAAGTCACGGACATTCCCTGGGTGATGGTGTGAGTAGTTGGCACCACTGAGAGAGCGAAGTCGGGGTGGGGCAACACAGTCAGGGTGAAGGGCGCGGTGTGGCTGAGCAGGCCGCCGTCGGCCACGGCCATCAGCGGGTAGATGCCGGCAGGCGTGGTCGCCGCCGTGGTCAGTACAAGCAGGCTGCTTCCGCTGGGTATGACCGGATTGGTCACCCAACCGGCTACCGCGCCGGTGGGAAGCCCCTGCACGCTCAATTGTACCGGTCCCTCCCAGTCATTCTCGGCGGTCAGGTACGCGGTGAAGGTGACTGCTAGCCCCTGGGTGATGGTCCGGGTGGGTGGCATTACGGCAAAAGCAAAATCAGGGTGCGGCAGCACGGTCAGGGTGAAAGGCGTCACGTGAGTGGAGCCACCGCCGGTGCCGGTGATGACCAGTCTGTGGTCGCCCAGGGGCGTCGTCAGCGCCGTCGAGCCGTCCGGCGTCACTGGATTGGTCGCCCAGTCGGCAGTCACGCCAGCAGGCAAGTCGCCCACACTCAAGGCGACCGGAACGGTAAAGCCATGCAGTGCAGTGAGAACCACCGTGGTGGTCACGGATCGGCTCTGGCGCACGCTGCGCGTCTCCGGTGTCACGTCCAGGGCAAAGTCAGGCGTCGGCGGGGCCGGTTCGGCGACCACCACCAGTTCGACCTGCGTCGTATGAACGGGATTGGACGTACCGGTGATGACTAGCGTAAACGTGCCGGTCGGGCCAGAGGCCGAGGGAGTGATGGTGAGAGTCGTGTCGGTGGTGGGTGTCAGGGGGTTAGTGGCCCAGGCAACGGTCGCGCTGGTCGGGGTGCTACCCACGTCCAGCATGACGGCCTGGGTAAAGCCATTGACCGCCGTCACGGCGACGGTGTAGTTGACGCTGTGTCCACGGGTGATGGTCTGTGTGGCGGGCCAGGCGTCCAGCAAAAAGTCAGGCGTGGTGGACGCTTCGACGGTCAACGTGGCCTGGGCGTCGTGACTCTCTCCGCCGCCAGTGCCGGTGAAGATGTGATCGCCGGTAGGAGTGCCAGTGGCGGTGGTGACGGTCAGCACGGTGCTGCCGGACGGCGTGATCGGGTTGGCGCTCCAGGTGGGCGCTGCTCCTGATGGCAGACCAGAGATGGAGAGCATCACCGATGCGGTAAAGCCATCCGTAGCAGTCAGCGCCACAGTGTAGGTGACGGACTGCCCCTGGGTCACCATCCGAGAGCCGGGCGTGACAGCGAGAGAGAAGTCAGGCTGCGCCTCTTCCTGGACGATCACTGCCCCTGTCAGATCGGGATAAGCGGCCAGGAAGTAGGGATAGTCGCCGGACGTAGAGAAGGTGCGGGTGTAGGATTCGCCGGGGGCGATGTCCTCGTCCCCCCAATCGTCTTGCTGCCTCGTGGCGGTAGCAGCCGTTATCGGAGGAGAAGCATCAACCGCTCTGGTACCGCCGGTGTTGCGCAACACGAGCGGCTCCGCTCAGGACAAGCGGAAGGTAGATGCGGTGAGGTTCCCCGCTCACCAGGCGCACTGTCTCCTGAGTGCGGTTGGTCCACTCCACCGTCGTCCCCACGCTCACGGTTATGGTCGCGGGGTCAAAACCTGACTCGGTGATGCTCACCGCAACCGTTTCGGCAATAGCAACCTCCTGGATCCCGCTGGACGCTGGCGTCGGGTTCACATCGGTCGTCACAGCGGCCGGAGAGGATGCTTCCAACGGGGGAGCGTGGGGACGGGCGCGCTCAATCGGGAAAGATGCTTCGACAGAAGGCTGCCGTGGAGACTCCAGGACCACAGGGGTTGCCTCGACCAGTGCGGTGTCCCTCACCACAGAACTCTCTACCTCTAGAGAGGCAGGCTCTACCAGCGTGGTCAGTTCCTCAGCTTGGAAAACCGGCTGTCTCGCCGATGCCGCCGTAACGGGGACCGTCGGCGCCGACGTGGCACAAATCGCAGCAACGAGCAACAGAGTAGAGAATCTCTTGCGCATCTCTCGTCTCCTTCTACCAGTGATCGGCCGACCAGCCATTCTTTCTAATTTCATCTTCCAGTTCGACGGCGGAAGGTTCGCGAGCGCCGAACCCAATCCTGGCCGGCGGATAAGTGGTGCGGGCTGCGCTGGCCCTGGGTCTTTGCCATTGAAAATGATCAGTCGCTCCACGGCAGAACAACTTCTCGTTCCGCGTGAAGTCGCCACACGCGAAGTCCTGCCCGTGAAACGCGAATGACGGCGCCCAAACGCTTCGCTTGTGTGTCGAATTCAGGATGTCGCAGCAAGCGGCGTACGAAAGCAGCGGCTTCGTTCTTCTCAACGGCCATACAGACCAGACAATACCGCGCGTGACACAGGTCGCGCTCATAAAAGCCCAGGTCGCGTGTAAAGAACGTCGGACGGTGAAGGCCGTGTAAGAACGGGATGATCTCGTCGTCTTTTATCCCTTTCCGTCCCACGTCGTAGCCGATCTGGCGGATCAGAACACGATGACTGCGCAAGATCTGGCGCTGACTTGCGAGAATGTTTTCATCCAGGATATTCACGCGGGCACTGGCTCCAGGATGTACTCGTGCACGTGCTCGAGGAATGATTGGCTGGCCAGGCGCACAGCCTCGGTAATTGCCTCTTTCGTGATGCTGTTGTGCCATTCTTCGATGATGGTTTCCCAGGCCATTCCACTGGCAACTTGTTCCAGCACATCCGAGACGAAAATACGTGTGCCACGAAACGTCGGCTTGCCATGACAAATATCGGGGTCAGTGACGATGTAGCGGCCCACCAGCTTTCTATCCATTCTGAGTCCTCCCTGTCTTCTTGTTGGCCCGATTCCAGATCCACCAATTTACCAGTCTACCGACATAGTATAGCACAACAGCGGCAGGGAGCAACATTCCCACCGCTGCGGGAAAACGTAGCAGTTCTGGGGCTCTCTAAGGCCCTTTAGAGCCGTTCTGCGGCGTTTGGCAAATTCATCAACCCCACCCTCAGCGGCGAGCAGGCCGCTAGACGCACCCTGCGGCCTTCTAAGCGTTTTTGGGTTTCGTTCTGCTACGATTTCCCTCTAACGACCACGCGGCGATAAGTCGTCACGCCACGGGGCAGAGCCTGATGAACCAAGGGCGGTCAGCACCACCCGACTCCGCCCCGACGAGAAAACCTCTTGGACTTCTTCCACGGTTATCTGGGTTTCCACCACAGTTTCTCTACTACCTCACCTGTTCCAGCACCCACAGTCGCACCAGCGCCAGCGCACCGTCGGCGGCCCACTCCCGCACGCGGGCGCGGTCGCCGTTGAAACTCAGCCGGCGGCAGGTCTCTCGCCCCCGCAGATTCACCGCCATGTGGACTATGCCGTAGGGCCGCTGGGGGATGCTGTCTTTGGGGATAGCAATTGCCCCTACGCCGACGCCGATGTCGGCGCTGGCGGCATACCGTGCGGTCGAAGCCATCGTCAGCGCGGTTTCCTCATTCGCCAGGTTACCTCCCTTGGGCTTATCCAGCGATGCTATTTCCTCATCAACCACTGCGCTGCGGTGGAACCAGCGCTCATTACCCTCCGGCTCCGTCAGCCGGGCAGCCACCAGCCCGCCGGTGCCCAATTCCAACGTGGAGATGGTCAGCCCGCGCTCGACCAGCAGGTCGGCCACCACCTGGGGCAGGTCCCGCTCGTCCTCGCTGATGACGTACTGCCCCAGTTCAGCCCGCAGCGCCGCCACGTCCGCCTCCAGCAGTCGTTCCGCCTCCTCCGGCGTGCTGCCTGCGGCAACCACCTCGACAGTGATAGTGCCCCGGTGGGGCAGAAGTCCCAGAAGCGGGTTGCGGCCCCGCGCCAGCATGGGCCGGACCCGCTCGTTGATCTCCGACTCCGGCAGGCCATAGACCTTGAGGGCTGCCCGCCGGACGTGGTGACCGGTTTCCACCAACTCCCGCAGCCGGGGCAGGATAAATCCCTCTAGCATGCCCTCCATCTCGTAGGGGACGCCTGGGGTGACGAAGATGTGCTTCTCGCTAGCCAGCAGGTAGAACCCTGCGGCGGTGCCCCGGTCGTTGTAGATGATCGTACTTCCGGCGGGCACCTGGGCCTGGACGCGGTTGCTCCCCGGCATCGTGCGACCCCGGCGAGCGAACCGCTCCTGGATGCGGGCCAGCGCCTCGGCGTTCTCCACTAACTCCAGGCAAAAGTGGGCGGCGATCACCTGGCGGGTCAGATCGTCCTCCGTGGGGCCCAGCCCGCCAGTGACGATGATCACGTCGGCCACATCCAGCGCGGTGCGCAGCGCACGATGGATGGCCTCCAGGTCGTCGCCCACGGTCAGGTGCAGGACGACCTCGGCCGGCAGGAGCGCCAGACGACGCGAGATGGTCTGGGAGTTGGTATCCAGGCGGTAGCCGCAGGTCAGTTCGTCGCCGATGGTGAGAATTGCTGATTTCATTGAACGCAAGCCATCTTCCCCCGCGTCATCCTCCAACCAGCGCAGCCACCCGCCGCCCCATCTCCACGGCGTAGTTGCTCCCCCGGTCCCAGGGGTAGACCTGGCTCATGTTCGCCATCCACAGCCCGGGCATGGGCGTCTTTAGTGGGGGGATGTTGCGCGAGTGGTGGAGGGTGGGAACCGGCTGGGCGTACTTTTCGGCGAACATCCAACTGGCGCGCACCCAATCGAGGCGGAAATCGGGGTTGACCTTGACCAGCCCCGGCAGATAGGTCTCCAGCAACTGTTCCTTGCTGTAGTCGAAATAGGGATGGTCGGGTGGCAGGTAGTCGCCACAGTAGACCAGGTGGTCGCCGCCGTAGTGCTCCGGGCTGATGTAATTGGTGTGCTCGACCAGTCCCATAAAGGGAATGCCCTCCCCTTTGGGCAGGTTGATCCAGTAGTGACCCTCGGTCAGGCGGCGCTTGAGGGCCAGGACGAGCACCACCGCGCCCATAGACTTGAGGGCGTCGAGGCCGGCAGCGTAGTCAGGCGGTAACTCGGGCGTGCACGTGCGCAGCACGTGGGGGGAGCAGGTGGCGATGACGTGCTCGTGCTCCGCGTCTCCGGCCGGCAGTTCCAGCCGGATTCGCTCCCCCGCGCGGTGGATGCCACGCACGTGCGCGTTGAACTGTACCATGCCGCCCTGCGCCTGCACCCGCTCGACCAGCAGGTCTACGAAGCCCTGGAACCCGCCGACGAAATAGCCCAGGCTGGCGGTGCGTTTGTACAGCCTGGCCCACATCCAGGCCATGTTTACGTCCCGGTAGTTCTCCTCGCCGAACTTACTGATGAGCAGCGGCTTCCACATCACGTCGTAGGCTCGCTCGCCGGCCGTCCGGCGCATCCACGCATCCGCCGTAACGTGCTCCAGTGGACGCCAGTTCCTGGTCAGTGTCAGGTAAACGCCCACCAGTCCGAACCGCAGGCGGTCTACCAGTGGCAGCGGGGTAAATTGAAGCACGCGGATGGCGCGGTGAAGCGGCACCAAGGGGATGAACTTGAGCGCAGGGGCGGGGCTATCCATCGGATAAAGCCGGCCCTGGTAGTAGATGGAGGTGGTGGGGCGGGGGAAGAAGAGCCGGTCACGGGCCCCGAGTTCGTCAATCAGGCGGATGACGTGCTCATCGGATGCGAACCAGTGATGGTAGAAGCGGTCCAGATGCCACTCCCATCGCTCGTCGCGGAAGCCCGCCGCCAGACCCCCGGCGTAGAGTCGTGCCTCGTAGACGGTGACGGCGTGGCCCCGTTTCGTCAGCTCGTAAGCGGCCGTCAGGCCGGTGATGCCTGCACCGATGATACCGACGTCCATAGAAACCTCAAACGCTCCTCACCCGACTCCGGCTTTCAGACTTTGGACTTTGGACCTGTTGCCATCTCACTCGCCCGGCTGTGCATCCAGCGTCCGATCCAGATCCGACTTGCCCAGGCCGCCGCGCCACATGAACCCCAGCCCGGCGAAGGTCTCCGTACACCACAGCACGGCGTGCAGCAGCGTCTGGTAACTGATGGCCGTGTTCTTGAGGACGCCGACGCGGGTCAACACCAGGATGGCTGGAGCATCGAAGGTGCCCAGGTTGCCCGGACCCGAGGGCAGGGCCGTGCCCAGGTTGGCCGCGCCGCTCATCAAGAGCAGCTGGTGCAAGTCAACGCCGAAGCCGAACGAATTCATCAGCAGCCGGTAACTGAACGTCTCGGCCGCCCAGACGGTGATGGAAAAGACCAGCACCATGGTTAGCGTCAGGACGGATTTGATGGAGGCTAAACCACGGATGAAGCGCTCGACGATGTCGTGCAGCCGTGGGCGAAAGCGCTGCGGGATGAGGCGAGCAATGAGCCACTCCGCCAGGCGCTGGATAGGGGTTGGCCACAACACCATTGCGTAGATGAGCGCCAGCGCAGCACCGAAAACCACCACTGCCACCCACGCGGCGTAGCGCAGGTAATCGGGGATGCCTCCGATGAGGGCCGCCAGGATGAGGAACAGGATCATCGTCAGCCCGTCGAAG
>CAYPOY010000037.1:0-24263 GCA_964412395.1 uncultured Anaerolineales bacterium
CATCACCGAGACCAACGTGCCGCACGAGGAGAACGTCTCATACTTCGGCGACGGTTCGGACGAGGCGCAGATGGTCTACCAGTTCTCGCTCCCTGCTCTGGTCTTCCATGCTTTCCTTTCCGGTGATGCATCCTATCTCTCCAAGTGGGCTGCAGACCTCTCCACCTCCTCCGGTAGCACCACTTTTTTCAACTTCCTGGCCTCCCACGATGGGATCGGGGTGCGGCCTGTTGAAGGGATTCTCAGCCCATCGGAGGTTCAGGCTCTGGCCGAGCGCACCCTGGCCCACGGCGGCTACGTTTCCTATAAGACTAATGCTGATGGCACGCAGAGTGTCTACGAACTGAACATCTCCTATTTCGACGCCCTCTCCGACCCAAACGGACCGGAGCCACTTGACCTGCAAGTCTGCCGCTTTCTGGCTTCCCAGGCTATCATGCTCAGCCTGGCTGGGGTGCCGGGCATCTACGTCCACAGCCTGTTCAGCTCGCGCAGTTACCACGCTGGCGTGGGGCAGACTGGGAGATACCGCTCCATCAACCGGGAGAAGTTCCGCCGCGACGAACTGGAGCGGGAGTTAGCGAACCCCTCCTCGCTGCGCCACAAGGTGTTCTACCCCTACCTGCACCTCATCCGCACGCGCGCTGCACACCCGGCCTTTCACCCCAACGGCGCGCAGGAGGTGCTCTTCGGCAACGAATCGCTGTTCACGCTGGTGCGCATCTCCCCCGACGGCGACGAGAGGGTGCTCTGCGTCCACAACGTGTCCGGCGCCGCGCGGCCCTTCCAGGCCGACCTGAAAACGTTGTCCATCCGGCACGCTGGTGTCCTGCGGGACGTCATCTCGGGGACAGCCTACCCGGTGGGTGATGGCGACGACCTGGCGCTCACCGTCGGCCCGTACCAGGTGCTGTGGCTGGCAGGGGAAGGGGAGTGAACTGCCCCGCCGCAAGCGGTGGGCTTTGGGCCAACGGCACTAATCTCGCGCGGTGATGCTCCTGATCACATTCATCACCCGCGCAGGCGCATCCCTCATCCCCCCGTCCAGGATGGGCCTATCTTACCGCAGATTTCCCCATTCTTGAAGTCACCAGAAGTCCCCAGAAGTCAAGAGCGTTGACAGACCACCTCTCATGTAGTATACTTTGTAATGACGTTATCATAAAAGCGCGGTTCTCTGAGACCCTATGGGGTCGGAAGTGAGGAGATAGCATGTTCGAGATCAACAAAAACGTCCCTATTCCGCTCTACTACCAGTTGAAGCAAATGATAAAGGGAAAGATCGAGAACGGCGAGTACAAGCCCGGCGATCGTCTGCCCACGGAGCAGGAATTATGCGAGATGTTCGACATTAGCCGCACGCCGGTGCGCCACGCTCTTACGGAATTGGTTTATGAAAGCATTCTTTACCGGAGGCCAGGGCTGGGCACCTTCGTCAGCGATTTCTCCCTCTCTCCATCACAAGATGTGATGCGTATCAAGGTCATGCTTCCTGAGGAGAAGTGGGCTGCCCCTTTGGAGAAAGCAGGGAGGCTGTGGAATGAGGAACACGAGGATAGGCAGGTGAGACTTAACTTGCTGCTGGTCGGTTACCCGGAACTGCACTTCAAGATCAGCACCGCCGTCGCCAGTGGCAGTGCGCCGGATTTCTCCCTCATTGACTCCGTCTGGGTGACCCAGTTCGCCCGAGCCGGTTTTCTCAAGCCGCTTGATGAGATTGATCCCGGGTGGGTGGAGGACGACTACAGGCAGGATTTCTTCCCCATTTTTGTGGAAGGGAACTGCCATGATGGGCACCTTTACGCCATTCATGCCCAGACCGATATGGCCCTCGTATGGTATCGCAAGGATTGGTTCCAGGCTGAGGAGATGAGGCCGCCGTCCACCTGGGATGAGTTGATCGAGATCGCTCAACATTTCCAGCGGACTGAGGTGCGCAAGCGGTACGGACTGGGGCTCTATGCCCTGGCTTTCCCAGCCGGGCTGAAGGCCGGGGAGACGACCATCCATCAACTGCTACCTTTCCTCTGGTCAACGGGCGGAGACGTGTTTGCTGACGGCCAGGTGGCTTTGGACAGCGATGCCACCAGACGGGCCATCGGATTCCTGAGGGATCTTGTCAGCCGCTATCATGTCGCCCCGCCGGAGGTGACGACATATGAATGGAACAGAGCACCGAAGCTGTTCGCCGGAGGGGAGATCGCCATGTCCATTGGCGGCAGTTACGAAAGCGCGCTGATCAAGGAAGTCGCTGCCTGGGACAACGATGATTTCCGGGCCAGGGCGGGGTTCGTCCCCATTCCGGCCGGGCCTGGTGGACAGCAGGCCACCACCGCCGGAGGCATGAGTTACGTCATTTATCGGCAGGCGAAGGAACCGGAACTGGCGCTGGAAATCCTAAAGATCGCTACCGGTCCAAAACTGATGAAAGAGTTCTGTCTGGCCACAGGCCAAAATCCACCTCGCATCTCCGTCTACAAAGCCCTCGATCCAGAGAAGGATTGGTTTCTGTGCCAGACCTCAAAGATGCTATATAACGCTCGTGTCAGACCCCTCACACCTGAGTATGTCAGAGTATCGGAGCAACTGCGAATTATGATCGAGAACGCTATCTCTGGCCAGATGTCCGTTGATGAGGCGGTGAGGAAGACGGCGGAGATCATCAGTGCCCTGACCCGTCTGCCGCTGGGATAGGATCTCTCGGCGCCTGGAAATTCCCCCTTGACAAATCGCTCGTTCTTAGATATAATTAGAGCATACTTTGTCATTATAAAATTACATAGTTACTTAGATTGCCACCGTCTGGGGCAGCAACGAAACTGATACCTGGCCCAGGAATCACGCCCATTGCGGACCTTGAGACTTCCTGAGGCCGTTTGAACTCTTGGAAAGGAGGTAACTAAATAGCACAAAACTAGTCTTTATTGGCTTCTGTCACGATTACTTCAAAATAAGGAGGAGTTTCGAGATGAAGAAGTACACGTATCTGTTGGTGCTCGGCGCCATCGTGGTCGGCCTACTGGCAGCCTGCGCGGCGCCCACGCCGGAGATCGTCGAGGTCACCCGTGTCGTGACCGAGAAGGAAGAGGTCGAGGTGCCGGTCGAGGTCGAAGTGACCAGGGTCGTCGAGGTGGCGCCAGAGGCCGAGCCTGAAGCGCCCGTACTTGAAATCTATCACTGGTGGACCTCAGGGTCAGAAAAGGCCGCGATGAATGCGCTCATCGCCGTTCACATGGAGGAATATCCCGACGTCACAGTGCTGGAGAGTCCAGTAGGTGGCGGTGGCGGGATAGCGATGAGAGAGGTCATCCATACGTTGATGCTCGCTGGGGAAGCCCCGGATTCGTTCCAGAGCTATCCATTCGGCCTGGTACCCTACTGGGAAGCAGACATGCTCGAGCCGATAGATGAGGTCTGGACCGAAGAGGTTAAAGCCGCCGTCCCGGATGTTGTAGAGGACATGTGTAAGATGCCTGATGGGCACTATTATGCCGTTCCGTGCGGTGTTCAGCAGGCAGGCGTTGTTTTCTACAACACACACGTCTTCGAGGAATACGGTCTTGCCAAACCTACAAGCTGGGACGAGTTCTGGGCCGTATGTGACACCTTGAAGGCTGCGGGAGTGGATCCCATAGCCTTGGGAGATAAAAACGCATGGCCGCTGACATATATCTTCCGGGCGATCGCGGCTAGCGAGGGGATCGAACACTACGAAGACTTTGTCAACGGAAAGATCACCGATCCTAGCAACCCCAAGCTCGTAGATTCACTGGAAACGCTCAACAAATGCTTGGACTACGTCAACGATGATCACGCTGCCCTAACCTGGGACGAAGCAATGGCGCGTGTGGTCACAGGGGAAGCAGCGATGAGCGTCATGGGCGACTGCGGGGCAGGGGAGTTCATAGCCGCAGAAAAAGCTTACCCCGAAGACTTTGGAGCATTCTACCTCCCAGGGGCGGAGGACATATTCGGAGTTAGTTTGGACGTGTTCAGTCTCCCCAAGGGCGCAAAACACCCAACGAACGCCATGAACTGGTTCAGGACCATCGTCACTGCCGAAGCTCAAAGTGCGTTCGCCGGCCCAAAGGGCTTCATACCAGCGCGGACCGATGCGACCATGGGGGCAGGGTTCTCCGACTATCAAAGGGATGAATCCGCGGTACACTTCCAGACCGCAACGTATTACCGACCCGGGATGTGGAGCGGTGCGCCCCCGGCGTTCATGGGCCAGCTAACCGATATAATATCCGCCAAAATCGGGGTGGATAGAGACGTAAACGGAGCAGCAAGCGCGATAGCCAGCCTCGAAGCGGAAACTGAGTGGCCAATGGAATGGGATCTCACTCCTTAACGAATAGGAGGGATCGATCCGAGGTGGGGACGGCCCATCTGGACGTTTTCCTTTTGAGCCACCCCCACCTCCTGTTTCTTCACGGAAAGCCTTAAAGGATACCTTGATCAACTTGTGAAGGTTAGGCGAGAGTAGGTCGGATTTGCTATCCGACCCTATGGCGGTTAGCAAAACCGCCCTACAGCCCCACGATATTGAGAGGATACCTTGATCAACCTGTGGAGGTTAAGTTGGACCCGAAAAAGAAGGAAGGGATAATCACTGCGCTCATCACCTTGCCAGCTTTCGTGAGCATATTTTTCTTTTTTTACTGTTTCAGCGGATGGAACTTTCTTATATCCCTTACCGATTGGGAGGGCTTTGTTCCCAGTTATAACCTGGTTGGATTCAAAAACTATGTGGCCTTATTCCACGATCCATTGTTCTGGATCTCTTTGAAAAACAACTTGTTATTGATCTTGATCTTTGTGCCCGGTGTTATTCTCGTTGGTTTGATCTTGGCCATATTATTGGATCAAAAAGTGAGGGGGGAGGGCGTTTTTAGAACTGTCTATTTGTTGCCCTTTGCCCTCTCGTTTGTGGTTACCGCAGCTCTATGGGCGTGGATGTATAGCCCGAGGGTGGGAACCATAAACGTTTTATTGGAGAAACTTGGGCTTGGGTTTCTAAAAAGTGGGTGGATCACCGATCCAAATGTGGTTATGTACTGTATCATCGTAGCCCTCGTATGGCAATTTGCTGGGTACTCAGGGATGATCTTCTTGGCGGGGATAAGATCTATCCCTGGATCTCATATAGCAGCGGCGAAGGTGGATGGAGCTTCCACCTTCACCTTATATAGGCGTATCGTCCTTCCCCAATTGAAAGCCTCGTTCACGACCGCATTTATTGTCTTCATGTGTTTTGCTCTGAAAGCATTTGACTTCATTTGGGTATTAAACAGAGGAGGTCCGGGATACTCCTCACATATCTTGGGCGTGTCGATGTATAAGGAGACCTTTGCCTTGGACAAATTCGCCTACGGAGCCGCCTATTCCATGATAATACTCGTACTTAGCCTCGTCGTCGTTGTACCATTCTTGGGCCGAGTATATAGGAGGGAATAAAGTGAAAACTCCTAAACTTGGCCGTATAGTACTTTATATCTTGCTTGGACTCTTTGTTATTTTAAGTCTTCTTCCCCTCTGGAGTTGTGTTGTAACCGCTTTAAAGACGTCAAAAGAAGTGATTCTCACAACCCCTGTAACACCTCCCTCACATCCGACTCTAGCCCCCTTGATAGAATCCCTTAACTATCTAAAAAGACCTCTGACAAATAGCCTTGTGCTCGTGGGATCAGGCATAATGGTCTCTTGCTTTTTCGGTTCCATCCTGGGATACGTTTTCTCCAAGCGCAGATTTCGTGGATCCACGCTCTTGCTTATCCTGGTTATCCTCTGCCTGTATATTCCACCCCAAGTGCAACTTATACCGATGGTCCAAACTATGTCGAAGATGAGATTGCATGGCAATTTGGGTTCGTTGGTTTTATTGTACATGCTATTTGGTATCCCTATGTGCACCTTCATCTTCAAAACTCTTTATGATGAAGTTCCCGACAGTTTCATAAATGCAGCCAAGGTGGATGGGGCTGGGACATGGACGATATATCGGCGTATAATGCTGCCCCTTTCCGTGATTCCTTTTGTAGTTGCAGCGCTTCTTCAGATTACTGTGATTTGGAATGATTACATCTGGGGGTTGGTGCTAACGGTTGGAAAGGCAAATTTGCCCGTCACGGTAGCGATGGCAAACCTGAGGGGATCCTTTGTGGCCGAGTGGAACCTCCAAATGGCGGGAGCTTTGTGGGTGGCATTGCCCACATTGATAATTTTTATGTTTTTGGGGAAATACATAATGCGTGGATATGCTGGAATGTAGGAGATGTTAAATGGCTAGTTTGACCATAAAGGGTTTGACAAAAAAATATGGAGAGACGGCCGCCGTCGAAAATTTAGATTTAGAGGTAAAAGATAAAGAGTTCGTAGTGTTGGTAGGTCCCTCTGGGTGCGGCAAGACGACGACTCTCAATGGCATCGCTGGCTTGATCGAAATAGATGAGGGAGAGATATGGTTTGGAGATGAGTTAGTGACCTCTCCGGAGCACGGCATATCTAAAATACCGCAAAAGAGGGAAGTGGCGATGGTATTTCAAGACTATGCCATTTACCCGCATATGACCGTATTTGGCAATATCGCGTTTCCCTTAGAGATCAGGAAGGTCAACAAGCATGAGGTCGAAGCGCGAGTTAAGAAAGCCGCTCAACTCTTGGAAATCGAGGAGCTTCTGAATAGGAAACCAAAGGCGCTCAGCGGCGGCCAGAGGCAAAGAATAGCGTTGGGGAGAGCGATGGTCAGGAACCCTAAAATCTTCTTACTGGACGAGCCCCTGGCAAATCTCGATGCCAAGCTAAGAGTCCACGCAAGGGTAGAACTGAGAAAATTGCAACAGGAGTTAGGTGTAACCGCCATATTCGTCACTCATGACCAGGTAGAGGCGATGACGATAGGCGATAGGATCGCTGTCATGAACGACGGCCACTTGGAACAAATGGGCACACCAGCGGAATTATACCATAACCCCGCGAACAGATTCGTCGCTGGATTTATCGGAAGCCCACCTATGAATATGTTGGAAGGGAGGCTGGAGGAGAAAAATGGGAATCTTGTCATTGATCTGAAACTTTGCATCTATGAACTTCCTAAAAAGGCGAGAGATTTGATAAAAGAAACTATCTCATCGAAAGTAATCCTAGGAATACGCCCAGAAAATATCGTGATTACGAAGGAGAGCAAAAGGAACTCCTTTGAGGCAACAGTCGTCCACATAGAGCTAACAGGGAAAGAATCCAATGTTCACTTAGAGGCGGGGGGATCCTCTCTCATTGCGATAAGAAGTTCCACCCAGGATCTAAGGGCCGGGGACAAGGTTTGGCTCTCCTTTGATGAGGAAAAGATCCACGTTTTTGATCAAAAATCGGGGAAAGCGTTGCTCTGATAGGTGGAGAGGCCCATGAGGATTTCGAGAAGGATTTCGAGAAGGATTTCGAGTTTGGCTATCAGCATGGGGGCGTCTGGTACCCTTTTTTATTATTTATCTGAAACATTGATTCAATGGAGAATAGTGCTATCCGTCCTTATGCTCCTCGCTACTTACATCATGATCGATGGTTTCCTGAGGCGAGAATAACACAGGTTGGAGATCTTAGTTTTGCAAAACGATAAAGGAGGCTGAAGATTGGCCAAGGAAAAGTTGAGGGTGGCATTGATCCAGATGGGGTGTGTGATAGGCGATAAAGTAAAGAACATATCGACCGCTCTTTACCTTTTGGATCATATTGACGGGAAAGCTGAGATGGTCTGCTTTCCCGAACTCTTCACCACCGGTTACAACCTGGACGTCCTGGGCGATGCCCTCTTCGACCTGGCTGAGCCAGTTCCGGATGGTGAAACCACGCACTGGCTGGCCGACGCAGCCCGTCGCTTTGACCTGGCCATCGTAGCCGGCCTGGTCGAGCAATCGCCCTCCGTCACCGGGTTGCTCTACGACACCGTCGTGCTGATCAACCGGCGCGGGGAATTTGTCGGCCGCTACCGCAAGTCCCACCTCTACCCGGCCGAGCATCGCTTTTTCCGCCCCGGCGACGGATTGCCGGTCTTTGACCTGGACGGTTTGCGCGTCGGCGTAGCCATCTGCTTCGAGGCCGCCTTCCCGCCCATTTTCAGTACGCTGGCCCTGCAAGGTGCGCAGGTCGTCTTCAATCCGTCGGCTGTGCCGGTGGGGTTCGACTATCTGCAAGACCTGCGCACCCGCGCTCGCGCTCAAGATAACCAATTCTTCGTCGCCGCCGTCAACCACGTGGGTGACGAGGGAAACGTGACCTACTGCGGCCGCAGTCAGGTGGCCGATCCCCGGGGAGAGGTAGTAGCCCTGGCCTCCGACGACGCCGCTGAAATCCTCGTGGCCGAATTAGACCTCTCCTTGATCCGCGATCAGCGACTCCAAGAACCAGTCTTTCGGGGCTTCCGCCCGGGGATCTACCAGTTCTCCCTTTGAATTTGTGTTTTTCCCCCCTTGACAAAGGCCCTTTTTTGTAGTATAATCTACACGTGTAGACAACTCGTGTAGAATCACTCGTAGTCTTCCCCGCACTGCCAAGGAGCGCTAATGGCTGTCACCCGTGATGATGTGGCCCGTTTGGCCGGTGTCTCTTCCGCTACCGTCTCCTACGTGATCAACGACGGCCCCCGTCCGGTCTCCGAAGAGACACGCGCCAAGGTGCTGCGGGCTATTGAGCAACTGGGCTACCAGCCTAACGTTATGGCCCAGAGCCTGCGACGACAGCGCACCAATACGGTGGGCCTCGTTTTCACGACCATCGAACGTCACCTCACTCACCCCTACTTCGTTGATCTGCTCACCAGTATCGGCGAGGAGTGCGCCAGGCACGGTCTCAATATGTTGCTCTCCCCCTGCGCGGATAGGGCGTTGGAACAGAGCATCTACGAGCGCATGGTCGGGGGGCGGCAGGTGGCCGGCATCATCGTCACCGGCGTCCGGCACGACGACGCCCGCATCGCCTATCTAAGTGCAGAAGCGTTTCCCTTTGTAGTTCTGGGCCGGCCTGAACATGACGATGGGGACTTTCCCTACATTGACGTGGACGGCGCCCGTGGTACAGACGAAGCCGTGCAACATCTCGTTGACCTGGGGTGGCAGCGCATTGCCTGCATCGGCCTATCCGCCGAACTGGTCTGCGCCGATGATCGTCTGGCTGGATATCGAAGGGCGCTGGAGCGAAACGGACTGGCTTATGACTCGAGGCTGGTAGCGAACGTGCATACCACGGAGGCGGCCGGGCATCAGGCTATGGCCCGTTTCCTGGCCCTCGACGAGCCACCCGACGCCGTGCTTGCCTGCAGCGACGAATTGGCCCTGGGGGCCATGAACGCTGCTCAGGAGCAGGGGCTCGTTGTCGGCCAGGACATCGGTGTGATTGGCTTTGACGACATCCCTTCGGCTGCTTACTGCCGGCCGCCTCTGACCACTATCCGCCAGCCCATGTACGAGATCGGCACCCGGTTGTGTCGCATGCTCATTCAGATTATCGAAGGAGAGGAGCCCGAGGAGAGGCAGGTTATCTTGCCGCCCACCCTGGTCGTCCGCGAATCCTGCGGCACCCATCGTCACTTGCCCTAACCCAGACAAGGCCGCTTCGCTTCCAAGCCGGAACCAAAATTCTTCGTTGGGTGAAGGTCTCCGACCGAGCCCAAAGGCCCATCGGCGGCGGTCAGGAGACCTTGCCGAACTGTTGAGAGGGGGTGTTATGGAAGGAACGCTATCCACACCACGCAGGTTGTCGGCCTGGCAAAAGTTGAGATGGCTCATCCGTGGCAAGGGGGCTCAGAGAAGTCAGGCTCTATGGGCCTATGCCTTCCTATCGCTGAGCGTGTTGGGGTTGCTCATCTTCACGATACTGCCCATTGTCGGCGCCTTTGGGCTGAGTTTTGTGCAATGGACGCTGCTGTCGCCCCCGAAGTGGGCCGGCCTGAGCAACTTCCAGCGCCTGCTGAGCGACAAGTATTTCTGGAATGCTCTCAAGAACACCTTCTATTACGTGGCCGGCGTGATGCCAGCCATCGTTATTTCCCTTTTCCTGGCCGTGCTTCTAAATCAAAAATTAAAGTTCACCACCACCTACCGCGTCCTCTATTACCTGCCCACCATCACCATGTGGACGGCCATTGCCCTGGTCTGGAAATGGCTCTACAGTCCCCAGTACGGCCTGGTCAACTGGGCATTGGGCCTGATCGGAATCAACGGCCCTTCCTGGCTCAGCGACCCCCATTGGGCCATGCCGGCCCAAATCTTTACCAGTTGGTGGAAGGGGGCAGGATACAATATGGTTATCTTGCTGGCTGGTCTGCAGGGCATCCCCCAGATTTACTACGAGGCCGCATCCATAGATGGGGCCAACTGGTGGCAACGGTTCCGTCACGTCACCCTGCCGCTGCTCACCCCAACCATCTATTTCGTGGTGGTGATGACCTTCATCGGTTCCTTCGGCGTCTTCTCCCAGATTTACATCATGACCGAGGGAGGGCCCGGTCAGGCGACAACTACCATCATATACTACCTCTACAGCAATGCCTTCAAGTACTTCAAAATCGGCTACGCCGACGTCCTGGCCATCGCTTTCTTCGTCGTCGTCTTTGCCTTTACTCTGATCCAGACGCAGTTGCAGAAGCGGTGGGTGCATTACACGTAGGAGGAGGATGGTATGCCAGCCGCAACAAGAGATCCATATCAACGGGTATCGCAGGCTATGAGCCGCACCGTCATCCACCTGATCTTGCTGGGTGGGGCCACCACCATGGTGGTGCCCTTCGTGTGGATGCTGTCCAGTTCCCTGAAGACGAATCTGGAGGTGTTTCACATCCCGCCCACGCTCATCCCGACTGTCCCCCAATGGCATAATTACGTGGAAATATTCAAGGTCGTCCCTTATGGCCGCTGGTTTCTCAACAGCGCCTTCATCGCCATCGTCCAGACAGTCCTCTACCTCTTCGTGGCTTCCCTGGCCGGCTTCACCTTTGCCCGAATGCGCTTCCCCGGCCGTGAACTCATCTTCACGCTCTATCTGGCCACCCTGATGGTGCCGGGCGAAGTCACGCTCATTCCCAAATTCATCCTGATGAAGGAACTGCACCTGATAGACACCTTCGCCGCCGTGATCCTGCCCGGGGTGTTCAATGCCTACGGGGTTTTTCTCCTGCGGCAGTTCTTCATGACCCTGCCGGAGAGCCTGGAGGAATCGGCCATCCTTGACGGGGCCTCGTATTTCAGGATCTACTGGAACATCATCCTGCCCCTGGCCGGGCCGGGCCTGGCCACCTTGAGTCTTTTCTCCTTCATGGGAGCCTGGAACGACTTCCTGTGGCCTCTCATCGTCATCAACTCTGAGAATATGAAGCCTCTCAGCGTGGGACTGGCCAGTTTCCACGGCCTCTACGAGACCAACTGGCCCTACCTTATGGCCGCTTCGACGGTGGCCCTGATCCCCATCATCGTTGTCTTCGCCACCGCTCAAAAATACTTCGTGCGGGGCATCGCCCTGACTGGGCTGAAGGAGGGCTAAGCGCAGCAGTGATGGGAAGGGAGGTGAATATGTAAGGAAGACAAAAGATGATAATCAATGGCGCTCTATGCCTCGGAAGGAACGCTCCTGCCCCTGGACGACTATATGGCCAAGGACCCCGAGATGAGCACCGACATGTTCTTCCCCGCCCTGATTGACGCCTTCATCCACGAGGGCAAGCTCTACGGCGTGGCCAAGGACTGGAACACTCAGGTGCTGTACTACAACAAGGCCCTCTTTGACGCGGCTGGCGTGTCCTACCCCGACGAGAACTGGACCTGGGACGACGTGCTGGACGCAGCCAAGAAGATAGTGGCCGACACCGATGGCGACGGCGTGACCGACCAGTGGGGCTTTGTCACCGACACAGGCATGAACCGCATCGGGGCCTGGATCTACGGCAACGGCGGCAGCATCCTCACCGAGGACAAGACGCAATGCACCCTCACCGAGGACAAGACGCAATGCACCCTCACCGACCCGGCCTCGGTGGGAGCCCTGGAGTTCATCACCGGGATGATGTTCGAGCACAAGGTGGCGCCCAGCAAGGTCGAGTTGGGTGAACTCTCGGCCATGGACACCTTCGCCAGCGGCAAGGCCGGCATGTACGTCTGCGGCGGCTGGCGGGTGCTCCCCTTCCGCGCCATTGAGGAGTTCGAGTGGGACATCGCTCCCATCCCCCTTAGCCCCACCAGCGGCCAGCGGGGCACGGTGGTGGACTCCGTCGCGTGGTCCATTGCCAAAGACACCAAGTACCCTGACGCCGCCTGGGGACTGCTCAAGTTCTTCACCGGCGAGGCAGGCCAGGTGCGCATGGCCAAGGGAGGAACGGCCACGCCCTCGATGATCGAGTACGCCCGCACCGAGGACTTTCTCGACCCCACCCAGCCGCCGGCGCACCGGTCAGTGTTGATTGACTACACCGTGGACGAGACCAACTACTACCCGGCCATCCCCAAGATGGGCGAGATGTGGGACGCCTGGGGCCAGGAACTGAGCGAGATGTGGCTGGGCCAGAAGTCAGTCGAGGATAGCGTCGCAGCCTTCTGCGAGCGCATCGAGCCCGCTCTGCCATAGCCTGCGCTCGGCTCTGTCAGTCAAGAAGGGCACATATGTCTGCCCTGGCAATGTGCCCTTCATTCTAATAGCCATGATTGGAGTTCCAGGAAAACAATTCTCCCAATAGGAAGATGAATCACTATGAAACTCGAGCGTCACAAAGCAAATCCCATCCTGGAGCCCAGGGGAGATGGCTGGGAATCCCTCGAAGTCTACAACCCGGCCGCCGTTTGCATTGACGGCAAAATCCACCTGCTCTACCGCGCCACAGGAGAGTACGTCAAGTACATCTCCAGGCTCGGCCACGCCGTCTTCGACGAGAACCTCAACCTGGTGGAGCGTTTTGACGAGCCATGCTTCACCCCCGACCTGGAACTGTGGGAGATGTCGGTTGAGGATGCCAGGCTCACACCCCTCGAGGGCCGGCTCTACATGACCTACGTCATCACGCCCACGCCGTGCCCCCCCTACTCCGTCCGTAGACGCCTCGGCATGCCCCTCCTGCCCCAGGCACGTACCCGTGTCTCCCTCGCCGAGGTCATCTACGAGTCCGGACGCATGAGTTTTCAAAGGTTGGGTATCATCACTCCCTACGGGTCTAACCAGCGGGACACGGTTCTCTTTCCAGAGAAGATCGGCGGCCAGTACGCCGCGCTCCACAGACCGAGCGCCTGGATCGGCCCGGACTATCCCACCGACACCCCTGGCATCTGGTTCGCCTACCTCGAGTACGGGCGGGGTTACCCCGCCCCTACGATCAGGATGCACGGGCACAGGCTCGTGATGAAGTCGGAACAGCGCTGGGAGGCCAGGAAGATAGGGGCCGGACCGCCGCCGGTGAAGACCGATAAGGGTTGGCTCCTGATCTACCACGGAGTTGACCAGAACCGGGTGTACCGGGCCGGCGCTGCGCTGCTTGATTTGGAGGAGCCGTGGAAGGTCATCGCCCGCCCGCCGGAGCCGATCCTGGAGCCGGAGGAGGAGTACGAGCGGGTCGGTGACGTGCCGGACGTTGTGTTCCCGGAGGGAACCGTCACCATCGGCGACGACCTCATCGTCTTCTACGGTGGGGCCGACGTGGTCTGCTGCGCCGCCAGCGTGCGCCTTGACGATCTCGTCAACTATGTCATTATTGCCCCAGGATTGTGAATGACATTCAGAATGTTGGGCCGCTTTTGTCATTGTTCATTGTCTCATTGTTCATTGGAACAAAGTTCCCTATGGATTTACCGTCGCTTCTCCCCCAACCGATCTTGCCCGCCCATCCCGATTGGGTGGAGCTGTACTGGAAGGGACGAGATGGCCGCCGAATTCCGTTCCGAAATAGAGGAGAAAAATGTCGAACGTCATCGTCATCCCAACCTATTGGACCTGGGGCAGTGAGCGGTCCGATGGGCTGGTTGAGACCATCTACGACCATCCCACTCCACTGGACGGCGAGAGCACACTGCCGCGCCTGTTGGAGAGCCTGGCCACACTCGAAGGCCCGGAGTTTAGCATGCTCGTCCTCACCGCCACGACACACCCCGAACTGGAGCAGGCCGCCGCCAGTCAAGTCGAGCGTCTGATCACCCCCTTCCGCGCCTATTACCCCATCGCCCAGGCGACCGAGGCCGATGCTGCCTTCATCCGCGACCGCCATCCCCGCCTGGCCGACCACGTTCAGATGCGCGGCTATGCGGGCATACGCAACCTGCAACTGCTGCTCCCCTGTGCCCTCGGTGCCGAGGTGATCGTCGCCCTGGACGACGACGAGGTTGTCGCGTCTGACTATTTGCGGACCGCGCTCTATTTCGTGGGGCGTGAGCACGGGGGCGAGCGGGTGCTGGGCCTGGCTGGCTTCTACCTCGACGCCGACGGCGACGTGATGCTGCCAGAGCGCCCGCGCACAGGCAACATCTTCCTGGACAAGAGCGCTGTCATGAACAGGGGCACGCGGACGTTGCAGGCCACGCCGGGCCGGTTGGTCCCGACGCCGGTAGCGTTCGGTGGGAATATGGTCTTCCACCGCGACCTGTTCACTCGCGTGGGGTTTGACCCGGGCATCACCCGTGGCGAGGACATTGATTACTTGATCAACGCTCGGCTGGCAGGCTGCCGCTTCTGGCTGGACAAGGAACTGGTCATCACCCACCTGCCGCCGGAACCCTACGGCGCTCTCCCCTACGCCAAATTGGCGCAAGACGTCTACCGCTTCATCTATGAGCGGGAGAAACTGCGGCTGGCCGACACAGGCCCGGCACCTCCCCCCTTCATCCCCCCCAGTGGGGGGGAAAGAGGGGGGGCGTACCCTGGCCGCTTCCTGCGCGACGACGTCGAAGAGCAGGCGCTGGCGGCGTTGCAGGCCGAAGCCGCGCCAGAGGCGATCGCGCGTTTTGGCTCGCCGGAGACTGTCGTTGCCCAGGCCCGACGCCACGCCGTGGATTCTGCCCCCCTCTACTTCGAGTTCGCCGTCCGGTGGCCCGATCTAATGGGGGCCCTTGGACAAGATGCGAAGTTGCGCGAGCGGCTGCTTGCATGCTTTGACCAACTGGTATAGAATACACTTCAACTTTACCTGTGTAATCACAGCAACTAAGAACTAGACCGAGGAGGGAGACAATGCGATATGAAATTCACGGCACGTTGTTACAATCAGTTGACATCTACCTGAGCAAGGGGGAGTCCGTCTATACCGAGTCGGGTGGGATGGCCTGGATGCGCGGCGACGTCGAGATGAAGACAGGCGCTAAAGGCGGACTGATGGCCGGCCTGGGCCGGAAACTGGCGGGCGAATCACTTTTTATGACCACGTATACCTGCCGTAGCAATGAGAGCTTGGTGGTGTTTACACCTGAAGCGCCAGGAAAAGTGCTCGACTTTCAACTGGGGCCCGGTCAGAGTCTCATCTGCCAGAAAGACGCCTTTATGTGCGCCGAGGCTTCAGTGAAACTGGAGATGCATTTCCGCAAGAGGCTGGGGGCAGGTCTCTTCGGTGGTGAGGGCTTTATTTTGCAGAAGGTCACCGGTCCGGGCACGGTCTTTCTGGAGATTCCCGGTGAGGTACGCGAGTACACGCTGGTATCAGGAGAAATGATGCAGGTAGATCCTGGGCATATCGCCCTGTTCGAGCCGACGGTCAGCTATGACATCGCCGCTGTGAAGGGAGTGGCAAACGTTCTCTTCTCCGGTGAGGGGCTTTTCCTGGCGAAGTTGACCGGGCCGGGCAAGGTCTGGCTGCAGAGTCTGCCGCTTTCGAACCTGGCGAGGAAACTGGTCAGGTATATGCCATCGAAGGGCAGCTAAACTTCTGTGTAAAGTGACACAGGTGTGGAAAAGCCCTCGGTGAAAAGTCTGGGGGCTTTGGTCCATCTCGTTCTAGCCGAGAAAATCCTTTAGTTTGCGTCTGTAGCCCGGGTGGCGCAACTTTCGGAGCGCCTTTGATTCGATCTGCCGCACGCGCTCACGTGTGACGCCGAAGGCTTGTCCGACCTCTTCCAGCGTGTGGCTTTCTCCGTTCTGCAGCCCGAAGCGCATTTCCAGCACTGCGCGCTCCCGCGCACTGAGCGAATTGAGGATGGAGTGTAGCTGTTCCTTGAGCAGTTGATTGGAGGTTGCATCAGCCGGCCCTGGAATGGTATCGTCCTCGATGAAGTCGCCTAGTATGCCGCTGTCTTCCGACCCCACCGGCATCTCCAGTGACATCGGCTCCTGCGAAATGCGCATGATACGTCGCGCTTTGGTCGCGGCACGACTCAGCCGGCGCTCCAACGAGGGCGGCAATGGGCCTCCTCCGGCCTGTGCGTTGAGGATAGCTGCTTTCTCCGCCGAATCCAGCATGTCCGACTCCAATGTCAGTTCCTCCATTGTAGGCTCTCGTCCCAGTTCCTGCACCATCTGCCGCTGAAGGCGGAGTAGTCGGTTGATCGTATCCACCATGTGCACGGGGATGCGGATGGTACGAGCCTGGTCTGCGATGGCACGGCTGATGGCTTGCCGGATCCACCAGGTGGCATAAGTCGAAAACTTGAATCTCTTGGTGTGATCGAATTTCTGGGCCGCTCGTAGCAGCCCGATGTTTCCTTCCTGAATCAGGTCGAGGAATGAGATGCCACGCCCGACGTAGCGCTTGGCGACATTGACCACCAGGCGCAGATTCGCCTGGGTCAGGAATCGCTTGGCATGCTCCGCGCGTTCCTCCAGGTTGTCCCACGTCGCTGTGGTCTCCTCTTCGTCTGGCATCCGGGGATTGATCTTGCGTGGCGTTGGGAACTTCTGCCGCTTGTGCCACTCCGCGCGGATGAGGTCCAGTATTGGCTCAGGCAGCAGGTAGAGTAGGATGAATACGTCGAAGAGACGACTGGTGAGCGCTGTCCACGTCCTATCCTCTGACTCTGACCAGCCTGGCTGTTCCAGGAAGTTATAGAGGTGCGAGGGAATTTCCGGTATCGGTGTACGGCTGATTGCTTCGGCTTCATCGGCCAACGTGGCCAGGTTGGGCGCAGGCAGGTTCAGGCGTCTACAATTCTTGCGTACAGCCGACCACGCATCACGGAGCGAGTCCAGCAGAGCGGTGAGAATCTCTTCTCCTGTTAGAGTTTGCCCGCTCCGCTCGCTCAAGCGAGTCTGTAGGCCCTCAAGATAAGTAGCTGCCTCTCGCTGGGTGGAGAGCCATATCTCCTGATGCGGCTCCAGGAGCGGTACTCGCCCAATCTCGCGCAGGTACATCCGCACCGGGTCATTGGTTGCTTCAAGCGAGGCCTCGCGCTTGGTGTCTTCCGGCTCTTCTTCCTCGATTTCTTCCAACTCGCCAGGAGATGGTTCGGCTACTTCATCCAGGATAGCGGCCTTCTCTTGGTTTTCTGAGGGTTCCTCATCTGTCTCTAACAGGATCGGGTTGGCCTTAGATGGCACTGGTGGGGTGCGTTCCGCTGCATCAGGAGCTCTTCCTGTCTCCCATTTGACCGGCTCGTCTGCTGTGCCAGTCTGTGTGGCTTTGTGTTGCTTGTCTTTGCTCATCGGTGCTTTGGTCCCACAGTGAAGGTGCGCTTGAAGTGTGTTCCTATCCTCCGCTCACCATCCCCATCGCTGCGCCAGTGCCTGTTGTGTCCGCAGCAGTGTCTCCTTGTATGATCGTAGGGCTCCGACGTATTGTTCTGCCCGTATATCTCCTGCTTCTTGAGCTTCGATGGCCAGGAAATTCAGTTCCTCGCCCAGGCGTTTGAGATTGCGTTTCCGCAGTCGCAACAATGTCAGCACTACATCGCGCACCAGTTGCTCTTCAGCAAGTTCGGCTTCGTTGGGGGTGAGCAGTTCTTCCAGCCGCGCGTGCAGGTCGGTGGGCAATTGTGTGTGCAGTGCCTCGATGGGGACGGGATGCTCTGTCGTCAGGAGCGCTTCCCACGCTTCGAAGATCGCTCGACAGCCCACGTCCTGGAAGTCTTGCCCTCCCAGGGGTTCCAGTTGGCTTTTCCTGAATGCCTCGTTGATCTGCGAGAGAAGGGCGGGCCTCTGCAAGAGTACCGACAGGCAGTGGCCCTCCAGGTCGGCCTCCACGTCCCGCGATGGCGCTCTCTCCTGAGGACGGGCCGCACCACGCCGAGCTCGCGCAGTCCGGTGTTCGGCACTGCGCAGGCGGGCCAGTACCGCACGTGCATCCACCCGCAATGCCCTGGCTATTTTCTGAACGTAATCCTCCCGCTCGACCGGGTTCGCCACCGCCCGCAGGACTGGTAGCAGTGTGTCCACCACGCGGGCCTTAGCCTTGGTGTCGTCCAGGTCGAGCTCCTCCAGCAGAATCTGGAGGTAAAAGTCCACCACGGGCATCGCCCCTTCGACCAGCGCGGCCCAACGCTGCGGGTCTCCACGGATCAGATCATCTGGGTCCTGGTCGCGAGGAAGCCGGAGGACGCGGATCTCTGCTCCCAGCCGGGCTTCGTATCCCACCAGCCCTCGTGGGTCGAAGACCGGCTCCCATTCCTGCTCCAGTGCCTCACGTGCCACCTCAACACCGCGTAGCGTCGCCTGCACGCCCGCCGTGTCCGGGTCGAGCGCAAGCACGAAGCGTTTAGTGTAGCGCTGGAGTTGTCGCAGTTGTGGTTCCGTGAGCGCCGTCCCCATCTGCGCCACTACGTTGGCGAACCCGGCCTGGTGGGCCTGCATCACGTCCATGTAGCCCTCGACGATGACGACCCGGTCTTCGTGGCGGATGGCCCGCCGCGCCAGGTCGAGCCCAAAGAGCGTGCGGCCCTTGTCGAAGAGCACCGTCTGGGGGGAGTTAATGTACTTGGGCACTCCCTCTGGGTCGAGCGTCCTCGCCCCGAAGCCGATCACGCGCCCTTGCGCGTCACGGATGGGGATCATCAACCGGTCGCGAAAGCGGTCATAGGTACTACTGCTGTCCTCCCGCTGCACCAGTAGCCCGGCCTTAACGAGTTCCTCGACCGTGTATCCGCGCCCGGTCAGGTAGGCCCGCGCATTATCCCAACCCGGGAGACTATAGCCCAACAAAAATTGCTCGACGGTCTCATCGCTCAGGTTGCGCTTGGCGACGTAGGCCCGCGCCGCTTCAGCCTCCGGGGCGTGGCGCAACAGGTGGTGGTGGTACTGGACTGCCGCAGTCAGAAGCCCACGCACCCGGTCGGCCTCCTCCTCCGCCTGCACCTGCGCCGGGGTGCGAGATGGCAGTTCGACTCCCGCCCGCCGCGCCAATTCCTCCAGTGCGGTGCGGAAATCCCAGCCTTCCCGCTTCATCACGAAGGTGAAGACGTCGCCCCCCTCACCGCAGGCCCCGAAGCAGTGCCAGTGTTGGCTGTCGGGAAAGACGACGAAGGAGGGGGTCTTCTCGGAATGGAAAGGACACAGGGCTTTATAGTTCCGCCCTGACTTCTGCAGCGGAACGTATGAGGAGATAACCTCAACGATATCTAGCCTGTCCTTGACTTCGTCAATCACGCCCATTGTCCAGCACCATAGACTATTGTACTCATCTTTGACGTTCAGGCAAGTGAGTGTACAGCAGTTAGCGATCAGCCGTTAGCAGTCAGCGAGCTATGCGCTAATGGCAAACGGCTATTGCTCACGTGCGTTTGGTATCAACAGCGTGTGGCAGGCAGCCTGCACCACCTGCCACACGAAATTACTCTCTGCGCTTATTATCTAAACCGCTTCAGATACTTCTCCAGATCTCGGCGATGAATGATCTCGTACAGCACGACGATCTTTGCCTGGTCATATTGCTTCGTAATTGCCACCTGGCTCTGCTGCATAATGTGCTTTGGCCTCGGCGATGCGACGACGGAGAGGTCCACTATTTTCTCCGCTCATCGGATGTGTGCCGGAGCGTCGCCTGGGCGGCCGCCAACCGGGCCACCGGCACGCGGTAGGGGGAGCAACTCACGTAGTCCAGACCGACGCGGTGGCAGAAGTCTATTGAGGCCGGGTCGCCACCGTGCTCGCCGCAGATGCCGATCTCCAGGTCGGGATTTGCCGCCCGGCCTTCCTTCACGCACAGTTCTACCAGCCGCCCCACACCGACCTCATCCAGCGTCTGGAAGGGGTTGGCCTCCAGGATCTTGAACAGGACTTTCTTGCCTTCTGGGTCCACCTTGCCTGTATCAATGCCATCCACGTATTTCATCAGGAACTTACCCTCGGCGTCGTCGCGGCTGTACCCAAAAGTCATCTGGGTCAAGTCGTTGGTGCCGAAGGAGAAGAAGTCGGCATACTCAGCGATCTCGCTGGCGGTGAGGGCGGCCCGGGGCACCTCGATCATCGTGCCGAACATGCTCTTGACCTTGATGCCTTCTTCTTCCATCACCTGCTCCGCGACTGCTTCCAGTTTCTCCCGTTCCAGTTTCAGTTCGTTGACGTGGCCGACCAGCGGGATCATTACCTCTGGTATCACCTGGATGCCCCGCTTGGCGCAGCGGCAGGCGGCCTGAAAGTAGGCGCGGGTCTGCAACTCGGTCAGCCCGCGGTACATGATCCCAGCCCGGCAGCCACGCAGCCCCATCATCGGGTTCACCTCCCACAGGGAGTTAACCGCCCGGAGCATCTTTTCCTTCTCAACCAGTTCAGGCGAGTCAGGGTCGGTGCAGCGCAGGCGGGTGACCTCCTCGATCAGTTCCTCGCGGTTGGGCAAGAACTCGTGCATGGGGGGGTCAATCAACCGCATGATGACCGGCAGCCCGTCCATGGCCTCGAAAACGCCCTCGAAGTCCTGTTCCTGGAACGGCAGCATCTTATCCAGCGCGGCCTGGCGCTCCTCGTCCGTCTCCGCCATGATCATGCCCACCACTGCATCGCGGGCGCGGGGATCAAAGAACATATGTTCAGTGCGACAGAGGCCGATACCCTCGGCCCCGAACTGGCGCGCTCGCCGGGCGTCCTCGGGGAGGTCGGCGTTGGTGCGCACGCCCAGTGTGCGAATCTCGTCGGCCCAACTGAGCAACTCGATCAAGTCCTTCTGTTCCTCGTACTCGACCTCGAGCGTGCTGAGTTCACCCCAGAAGACCTCACCGACGCCGCCGTCAACGGAGATAACGTCTCCCTCCTTGACCACGCGACTGGTATCCTTGATTGTGAATTGGCCCCGCTCGACGTCCACCCTGATGTCTTCGCAGCCGGCGACGCAGGGCAGGTTGTTGCCCCGCGCCACGACTGCTGCGTGGGAAGTCGCGCCGCCATGCTGGGTCAGCACTCCTTTGGAGACGAGCATACCTGGTACGTCATCAGGGGAGGTCTCCGGGCGCACCAGGATAACCGCCTTGCCCTCGTTGGCCAGTTCCTTGGCTCGCTTGGCGTCAAAGACGGCGATGCCCGTGCCAGCACCGGGGGAGGCGTTGAGGCCCTCTGCC
The DNA here is from genome assembly GCA_964412395.1 of uncultured Anaerolineales bacterium. Taxonomy (GTDB): domain Bacteria; phylum Chloroflexota; class Anaerolineae; order B4-G1; family B4-G1; genus CAYPOY01. The sequence continues at coordinate 21,429 of CAYPOY010000037.1, forward strand.
AGCAGGTCCCCCCGCTCCTCGGCGCTCAGTTTCGCCTTCGGGTCGAAGAAGGGATGCAGGAGTTGGTCCACCTCCTCTGGTTTTACCCGCATCACCGCCTCCTCTTTGGTGAGCAGCCCTTCGCGGACCATGTCCATCGCGATCTTGGCCGCTGCAGTGGCGGTGCGTTTGCCCGTGCGGGTCTGGAGCATCCACAGTTTGCCTTGCTCGACGGTGAACTCCACGTCCTGCATATCGCGGTAATGGCGCTCAAGCAGTTGGGTCACTCCGACGAACTCGTCGTAGATGTCGGGCATCACCTCCTGCAATTGAGCGATCTTGAGCGGGGTGCGGATGCCAGCGACGACATCCTCGCCCTGGGCGTTTTCCAGGTACTCGCCGTAGAGTCGCTCCTCGCCGGTGGCCGGGTCGCGGGTGAAGGCCACACCCGTGCCGCTCCGCTCGCCCATATTGCCGAACACCATGGTGCAGACGTTGACGGCGGTGCCCCAGTCGTGGGGGATTTTGTTGAACTCGCGGTAGGCCACCGCGCGCTCAGCGTTCCACGAGTCAAAGACTGCCTTGATGGAAAGTTCCAATTGCTTATAGGGATCAGTAGGAAAGTCCTCTCCGAAATGATCCTTGTACATGTGTTTATACTCGGCTACCAGCCCCTTCATTCCCTCCAGGCTGACCTCGGTATCACCTTTGACGCCTTCCTTCTCCTTGAGCTCCTGGAGTTTGCGCTCAAAGTGTTCGCGGCTGTAGCCCATCACGATGTCGGAGAACATGGTGATGAAGCGCCGGTAGGCGTCGTAGGAGAACCATTCGTTGCTGGTCAGTTGAGCCAGGCTCTCGCGCGTCTGGGCGTTTAGCCCCAGGTTGAGGACAGTGTCCATCATACCAGGCATTGACTCCCGAGCGCCGGATCGGACGGAGATGAGCAGCGGGTTGGCGGGGTCGCCGAACTTCCTACCGGTATCCCGCTCAATCTCCTGCAGCGCTTCCAGTGTTTGCTCCCACATGCCTTCCGGGAACTCGCCGGTCTTCATATACTCGACGCAGGCCTCGGTGGTGATGGTGAAACTGGGGGGCACGGGCAACCCGGCGCTGGTCATTTCGGCCAGGCCGGCCCCTTTGCCGCCCAGGATGACTTTGCGTTTGAGCAGATCGGGTACATGGCCCAACGTTTTGACCAACTCTTCTTTGGCGTTGCTCGCCAGATAGACCCATTTCTTTGTCACGGTATTCTTCCCTCCTGTAAAATTAGTCGTGAGATCTCAGACAACTGTCTCGCGCGTTGTACATCACGCTCCAAACGGAGTTCGCTATGCTCTTCTATCGTGCCAGCAGAACGCGAAACAGATTGTACTTCCTGATCAACTGGCTAGCAATTATACTCATCTCGTGGGGTAAAGTCAAACCTGGCGACACTGGGGATTTCGAAGCAGTGGTTGACTTCACCCCGTTCCGCTTCGAAATCCCTATCTGGGATTTCGTAGCAGATTCGCATAGTAGTGACCACCATCTGTGGCAATTCAGGCCCCAAATCACCCGTCTCGGCCACATTTGGGGGTTTGGGCATCTGGGAGCGGGGGTTGATGAAAACAGTTCTAGGTGCGAAATCGCAAGAGTGCCCCACTCAGGGGCAAGAAAGTGCCCAAGAAAGACTGAAACGCCCCACCTAGATGGCAAAAACCGAGTGATTATGGACGCGTCGCCCCACCGTTCTGCTACGAAATCCCTATCTCGGCGCGATTTGCGGCCTTAAATACTATGTGTTATAATATCTCCCCGTTAGGCCATATTACATGAGCGTCATCCGATTCAAAGAGGTATCCCAGTTCAAGATGGCTACGGCTGTGTTCCCCGCTGTGCCCTGGACGACGGCCGATTGTACTCGCCAAGCGAGTCTACGCCACAGATTATGTATCTGCAAGGAGAACGCTTCATGGAGAAATCGCGCCCCGCTGTAGTTACGTTGGTGGCTATCCTGCAATTCATCCCGGCTCTTCTACTGCCACCAGAATTGCTCCTGTCCGTCAATCCCGTATTGCTTCTGGTCCCCATTGCCTTCTTTGTATTCCTCGGCTGGGTCATGCTGGCGCTCAAGCGATGGGCCCTGACATTGTGCATCTTCGTGCAGGGACTCAACGTCGTGGTTCGATTTCTGATCCTGTTCCCGCAGGCATCCAGTGGAGAGAACAGCATGGACTGGCTGTTTGTGATTACCAGCCTGGCATCTATTTTGCTGTCCACCGCCATTCTGTATGTGATAGACAGACCCAAGGTCCAGGTGGCCTTCAGGGCATAACCTGGAACTTTACCGTCAGCAATGCGGCGATGTCATTGCTCAATTCTATGGAAGGGAGGTGATAGTGCCTGCGAGAGGGGTAGGCACCCCAGTGATACGCCGGTTGAAGCGCAGAGGAGAGGCGCTTCAGTCAACACCGTTTCTACACATAAATTGAGGAGGAGTTGAAATGAAAGCCATGAGAATTTTGGGTGTCCTGGTAGCCATATCTATGCTCTTCAGCATCGTGGCAGGCTGCGGCCCCAAACCTACAGAAGCCCCAGAAACAGAAGAGCCTGTTGTGTCTCCTACCGAGGCACCTCCAGAAGAGGCAGAACCGCTCAAGATCGCGATGCTAGCGGCGATGAGCGGCGACGTGAAGACCTTCGGCGAGGGTACCAAGCGCGGCGTGGAGATGGCCGTGGCGGAGTGGAACGCCAGGGGCGGCGTGCTCGGTCGTCAGATCGAAATCATCGTCGGTGACACCAAGTGCGATGCCCAGGAGGCGGCCAACGTCGGCAACAAGGTCATCACCCAGGACAAGGTGCACTACATCGTCGGGG
>CAYPOY010000038.1:0-24104 GCA_964412395.1 uncultured Anaerolineales bacterium
GCCGTTGCCCATCGTGCCCGCACCGATAACAGCAATGTGCTCAATATTCATCCTTATCCCTCTTTCTTACGGAACACGCAATACGTAACGCGCGGTCCGTGTTGCGTGTTACGTTTCTAGTTCAATCACCATCGCCACCGCCTCGCCGCCGCCCAGGCAGAGGGTGGCTAAGCCGTGCTTGAGGCCCTGCTGGCGCAGTGCGTAGATAAGCGTGACCAGAACGCGCGCACCGGAGCAGCCGATGGGGTGACCGAGGGCGATGGCCCCACCGTTGACGTTGACCTTCTCCCAGTTTAGCCCCAGTTCTCGGCCATCGGCCAGGCACTGGGCAGCGAAAGCCTCGTTCATCTCGATCAGGTCGTAGTCGTCCACGGCAGTGCCGGTCTTCTCCAGCACTTTGCGCACGGCGAAGATGGGGGCGGTGAAGATCCTGATTGGCTCGACCGCCGCCTGGTCGTAGGCGACGACGCGGGCCAGCGGCTGGATACCCAGTTCCTCCGCCCTGGAGCGGCTCATCACCACCGTCACGGCAGCCCCGTCGGTGATGCCGGGGGAGTTGCCGGCGGTGACGATGCCGTCGGGCTGGAAGGCGGGCCTGAGATGGGCCAATTTCTCCAGGCTGGTATCCCGCCGGGGCACCTCGTCGGTGTCGAAGAGCACTGGCGGCCCTTTCCGCTGGGGCACCTCCACGGGGACGATCTCGTCCTTGAAATGGCCCTCGTCAATGGCAGCGATGGCCTTCATCTGGCTGTTATAGGCGTATTCGTCCAGTTCCTCCCGCGTCAGGTTGTATTCGCGGGCGATCCACTCGGCGGAGTTGCCCATGTGGTGGTTCTCGAGGGCACACCACAGCCCATCGTAAACCATGGCGTCCACCAGCTTACCGTCGCCCAGCCGGTAGCCGAAGCGGGCCTTGTGGAGCAGGTAGGGACCGTTGTTCATGCTCTCCATCCCGCCGGCGACGAAAGTGTCGCCATCGCCGACAGCGATCATTGCCGTGGCCAGCATCACTGTCTTGAGGCCGGAGCCACAGATCTTGTTGACGGTGGTGGCACCGACGGTGGGGGGGAGGCCGGCTTTGATAGCCGCCTGGCGGGCGGGGGCCTGTCCCTGCCCAGCCAGCACCACGTTACCCATCAGCACCTCGTCAATCGAGACGGGGTCAATCCCGGCCCGCTCAACGGCGGCGCGGATGGCAACCGCCCCCAGGTCGGAGGCGGAGAGGGGCACCAGTGTGCCCTGGAACCGTCCGACGGGTGTACGGACGGCGGATACGATAACGGCTTCACGGTGATTGTTGGACATAGTGTTTTCTCCTCGTTGTTAGTGAAACTAGCGGACTTCACTCAATCAACTGCCGCATCCGGTCTCGGTCTGCCCGGTTGCTCTCTCTACCTCGTCGCTTGCCTGTCTCCCTCGGAGCTCATCCGCTCAAACAGCGGCCGCAGTCGCTCGTAGGTCTGATCCAGCCATTCCGGGATGATCCGGGTCTGACCCGTGGTGGTCATATAGTTGGTGTCCCCGCCCCACCGGGGGACGATGTGGAGGTGAACGTGCCCGGCTACCCCGGCTCCCCCGGCCGTGCCGATGTTCACGCCGATGTTGAATCCCTGTGGCGCATAGGCAGCCCGCAGCACCCGCAGGCTCAACTGTGTCAGCGCCATCAACTCCGCCAGTGCACCAGCGTCCAGGTCCTCCAACGAGGGCATGTGGGCATAAGGGACGACCATCAGGTGCCCATTATTGTAGGGGAAGCGGTTGAGGATCACGTAGCAGAGTCGGCCTCGGTGGAGGATGTGTACCTCCGCGTCGTCTGCCTGTGGCTTGACACAGAAGATGCATCCTTCGGCTACCTCTTCTTCGCCGCACAGGTAAGGCATACGCCAGGGTGTCCAGAGGTGGTCCATGGCCCCCTGATTGTACACCAAATCGCCGCCGAAGGCAATCGCGTTGACAGGGGAGGGTGAGGAGAGTAAAATGATGGCGAGAGGCGAGGGGCAGGAAGCAGGATACAGGAGGCAAGATGCAAGAGGCAAGGGGCAGGAGGCAAGAGGCAAATGAGTTGAGCCAGGAGCAGATCGAGGAAGCGTTGGGGCCAGTGACACTGTGGCGCAAGGTGGTCTATCTGCCCACTACGGGCTCGACGAACGACGTGGCGAAGGACCTGGCGGCACAGGGGGCGCCGGAGGGAACAGTGGTGGTGGCCGACGAGCAGACGGCTGGTCGGGGGCGAATGGGGCGGCACTGGTTGGCCCCTCCAGGCACCTGCCTCCTCTGTTCGATCCTCTTCCGCCCCGACCTACCACCCGCCCAGGCCCAGCGGCTGATGATGCTTTGTGCGCTCTCGACAGTTGACGCAGTTGAGCAGACGGCCGGGCTTCCAGTAGCCCTCAAGTGGCCCAACGACTTGATAATCGAATCACGAATCACGAATCACGAATCACGAAACTGGCGCAAGCTGGGGGGGATACTGACGGAGACGGGAATGAAAGGGGAGCGGGTGGAGTTCACCGTGGTCGGCATCGGTATCAACGTGAACGTGGCTCTGCGGGACTTGCCGAGTCTGGCCCCCAACGCCACCAGCATCCTGGCGGAGACCGGTCGGGAGGTGGATCGGGCGACGCTGCTGGCGGCGCTGCTGGCGGGAACGGAGGCCCGCTACGCACGGCTGCGGGCCGGCGAAAGCCCTCACGCCGAGTGGGCCGCTCGCCTGGCAACGTTGGGACAACCTGTGGAGGTGACCACCCCTGCAGGAACGCTCGCAGGTGCGGCTGAGGCAGTGGACGGAGATGGTGCGCTGCTTCTTCGCACCCTCGATGGCACGCTGCACAGACTCCTGGCAGGGGACGTAACGCTGGCTCGTCCATAAGTAAGTACCCCCGCCGCGATTCGAACGCGGGCCACCGGCTTCGGAGGCCGGTGCTCTATCCACTGAGCTACGGGGGCACACATGCCTTTTATACCACATAAAGCCCTAAGACGCAAATCCGCGCTGTGAGGCCAGCCAAGCCGCCAGCCGGATCGCCTCCACCAGGCTCTCCTCGCTCGCCACCCCCTGCCAGGCGATGTCGAAGGCTGTGCCGTGGTCCACCGACGTGCGCACGATGGGCAGCCCCAACGTCACCGTCACACTGCACTTGAAGCCGTACGTCTTGATCGGGATATGCCCCTGGTCGTGGTACATCGCCACTACCGCGTCGAACTCGCCCCGGATAGCGCGGAAGAAGACCGAGTCGGCCGGGATCGGACCGCGGGCGTCTATTCCCTCCGCCTGCGCCGCCTCGACCGCTGGCCTGATAGCTTCGATCTCCTCCCGCCCCAGCAGTCCTTCATCGCCGCCGTGGGGGTTGAGCGCAGCAATAGCCAGCCGTGGGTGTGGAATGCCCATTTCTCGCAGTCCCGCGTCGGTCAGGTGGATTGTCTCCAGCACCTGCTTGCGTGTGATGTGCGCCGCCACCTCCCGCAACGGCACGTGGCGTGTGACGTGCACCACCCTCAGCCCAGGCGTCGCCAGCATTGTCGTCACCCGCTCCGCACCGGTGAGCGCCGCCAGCAATTCAGTGTGCCCGATGTAGGGGATGCCAGCGGCTTGCAGCGCCGCCTTGTTGATCGGCCCGGTGGCGATGCCATCTACCCGGCCTTCCAGTGCCAGCGCTACCGCTCTCTTCACATAGTCCACCGACGTTTGCCCGGCAGCCGCCGAGACCTCCCCGGGTTGCAGCGCGACGGGGTCCACGTTATGCAGGTTTAATACATCCGGCGCGGCGGGATCGAAGCAGGCCTCGGCCATCTCGGCGACAGAGTGGAGAGGCAGCGGGGCGGCCACCAACGCGACCGCTCGCGCCAGCACGCCCGCGTCCCCGACGACGAATGGACGGCAGCAATCCCACACTTCGTCCCGCGCCAGTGCTTTGGCCGTGACCTCCGGCCCCACACCGGCGGGGTCGCCCATCGTGATGGCGATGATCGGGCGCTTGCTCACAGCCGCAACTCCATCTGGATCTCGTCCCGCACCGGGATGCCAGCGAAGCCTGGCTCAGCTCCGCCGTGGTGCTCCAGCAGCCTGCCCACGAGCACTCCCATGATCGTGAACCCTAGCCGCTGGTAGAGTCCCAGCGCGGGCAGGTCGTCGTTGGTCGTGGTGGCGATGATCCGCTTTGCGCCCTCGGCGCGGGCGACCTCGGTCACCGCTGCGATCAACCCGCGTGCCGCGCCCCGACCCTGCCACCGCGGCAGGACGTTGAGTGTCACCAGGTTGACTGCGTCTCCTTCGCGGGCGTAACTGGCTACGCCGACGATCTCATCTCCATCGCAGGCTACGTAGGCCGGCAGCGCATCCACCTGGTAACTACGGCCAAAGCACTCGATCTCGACCTCGCCCCAGAAGTAGTCCGCGAGCTCAGCGATACGCGTTCGGTCGGCAGGTGTGGCGGGCCGGATGGTGAGTGGCGGCCGTGGTGCTCCTCCCCGTGGCCCGATCACCTCCAGCCGGGAGTGAAATGGACACAAGTAGGCACCGCTCTCGCGGTCGCGATAGATAGCATTGGCATCACAGTAGGCACACGATCTCATCTTTGCTCCTTATGGCGGATGGTGTTACAATTATATCCCGTCGTGACAGGATAGCAACTCCCGAGAGTCACTGGATCGGATAGACTCAGTGGACCTGGTTGACCAACAAGTGATGTGCCTGTGACTCGACTTTATCCATTTGTATTCGACCCCCATATCTGGGTTGAAATTGTAGCACGCACCTATATGCAGGGGGTCAATATTGCTAAAATGGCTCAAAATCGGCCAAAATCAGTGAAAATTGGCCCAAAAACGCCGAAATGGATAAAGTCGAGTGTGAGCGACTATCCTCATACAATCTGGCGACTGCTCTGCTCGGCCCCGGCCGACGGGGCGACCAATATGGCGGTGGACGAGGCAATCCTGCGCGTGGTCGCGGCGGGCCTGGCTCCACCCACGCTTCGTCTCTATGCCTGGGAGCCCGCGTGTCTCTCGCTGGGCCGGGCGCAGCCGCTGTCCGATGTGGAACTGCAGGCCCTGCGGGCTGGGGGCTTCGACCTGGTGCGTCGGCCCACCGGCGGCAGGGGTATCCTCCACGTGGACGAGCTGACTTATAGCGTAGTCGCACCGCAGGAGGAGCCCCGCGTGGCTGGATCCATCGTGGAGAGTTACCGTCGCCTCAGCGCGGGGTTGGTGCGCGGGCTGGGGCGGCTGGGCATAGCGAATATCTCCGCTGCCCGGCGGACGGATCCCCTCCTCGCAAGGAGGGCTGGTGGGACTGCTCCTCCCCTGGTAGGGGGGGCCGGGGGTGATGCTCCCCCCCTCGTAGGGGGGGCTGGGGGGGGGCAAGGCCCGGTCTGCTTTGAGGTGCCCTCCGATTACGAGATCACCGTCGGCGGGCGGAAACTGGTGGGTAGCGCCCAAATGCGTGCCAGAGGTACGGTACTTCAGCACGGCGCGCTGCCCCTATGTGGCGACATCACCCGCATCTGCCCGCTGCTGACCTCCCGCCCCGATCCCGCTCGTGTGCGCGCCCGTGCCACGACCGTCGAGGAGGCCCTGGGCTGGCTGGTCACCTGGGACAAGGCAGCCGGTGCAGTGGCAGTGGGCTTCGCCGAGGCGTTGAACCTCCGCCTTGAGCCGGGCACATTGACCGACGAGGAGCGGGCCTGGGCAGAGAAGTTGCGGGCGGAGAAGTATGCCACGGAGAAGTGGACGCGCCGGGTTTGACCCTGCTGCGGGGCGTGATACAATGACACAACAAGAGGCTTGTCATGGTCATCGGTATTTGTAGCGTCGAACTACACCTCCCCGGCAACGGCTCGCTGAAAGGCAAGCGCAGTATCCTCAAGCCACTCCTGGCCCACCTGCGCCGTAAGTTCAACCTGGCCGCCGCTGAGGTGGATCGGAATGACGCCTGGCAGTCGGCTGAGGTGGCTTTCGCCACCGTCGCCAATGACCCCGGCCGCGTCCACACTGTCCTCGAACGGGCCGTGCGCTGGATCGAGACTCACCACCCTGAAGTGCAGGTCGTGGATTGGGAGATTGAGATTCTGTGAACGTGAAACGTGAGCGCACTTTGCGTGCTCTGTCTATTCGCGCACACAGAAGATGATGCCGGCCAACGGACGATGGCGCTTCCCCTCCCGATCCACGAACTCGACGCGCATCAGATTGGGCTCGTCGAGGAAGGCGTGGATGGCCCGCTCCAGCCGCGCAAAATCCCGGCGCAGTTCCCACGTGTGATCCGGGTCGGCCGCGTCGTGCAGGACGACAAAGAGCCGGTTGGCGGCGTGGAACCGTCCCTGCGCTGACTGGTGGACGTATAGCCAGCGCGCCAGGTCCTCCGGGTGGGCGCGGGCATAGGCCAGGACTCCGGCGAGTTCAGTCGAGCAGTCGTGGCCGAAGCCCCGGGGCAGTTCCGTCAGTTTGAGGTCGAACCCCTCTCCATCCAGGTAGAAGTCCACGGTGTGGTGGAAGGGGTCAGGCTCGGTGCGGGTGCGGGGATGGGCCAGGACGGTGTCGAGCGCGGCCTGGTGAGTATGGAAGTTGTACCAGCGACGGATGACGTAGCGGCCGAGGTCGCGCAGCGGCAGGCCTGCCTCGGAGGTCACACGCTTGGTCTCGCAGCGCAGTGCGTCGAGTGTGCGGGTGGAGTAGATGAAGCGGCTGGCCCAATCCCACTCGTCGCCCTGCACCCGGCCCCAGGGAGGCATTTGTTTGACCTTAAGCAGCTCGTGGCGCACGTCGGCCGGCGCGGCAGGTTTCTGGAAGATGATGATGTACTCGTGTTTGAAGATGTAGTAGCCGCCGGCCAGCGCCCGATAGCGCCAGAGGTTGCTATCCCGTCCCTTGCCCCTCTCATTGCCTGTGATGTTTTTTACCACGATACCCTTTGTGCGAAAGCCGGCCCTCTGCATCCGCTCCAGGCAGTAGAAGCTCAGGGGTATCAGTTCGCCCTTTGTATATTTGTCGCCGATGACCAGGACAGCGAATCTCCCCGGCTCCAGCAGGTCGAAGCCGTGATGGGCGACGGTCTCGAAGAGATTGAGGAAGGTTCCCAGGCTTGGAGCGTTGGAAAGGTCGGCCGGGTCGTCGGAGAAGCGGATGATCGAGTGGTAAGGTGGATGAAGCACAAGCAGTTGGGCATACTCGGTATCCATCGCCGCCAGTGCTTCTCGCACGCGGGCTGTCGTCTCGGTGAGAGTGGAGTCGCCCTGCAGGATGCAGATGCGGTCATCCAGCAAGGTGGGGGGAACCTTGGCCCGCACCGCCTCCACCAGATCGGGCTTCAGTTCGATGCCGATCAGCCGGCGCTTCAGCCGCACAGCCTCAATGGCCGAGGTTCCCGAGCCGAGAAATAGGTCGAGGACGACGTCGTTTTCCTTTGTGTAGCGGAGGTAGGTCTGGGTGGCGATCTGGGGAACGAAGTTGCCGTGGTAGTCGAGCCGGTGGCCGCCGGTGTGGTCACGGGCCTCGATCAACCACAGCGAGTCGGTCCAGACGTGATCATACTCTCGCCAGCGGGTGAGGTCAATGTCGGAGTAAGGTGTGGTTTTGGGGCGTTTCCTGGTTTCGTTTGCCATCTCTGCCAAGCTCTCGAACAGCTTCTCAACATTGCCGCTTTACATCTCCCCCCAGTTCTGCCCTACCTTGAGGTCGGCCTTGAGGGGAGCTTTGAGGTCGAAGGCATGCTCCATGATCTCGTGCATCAACGGCGCAATGACCGCTATCTCCTCGTCCGGCGCCTCGACGACCAGTTCGTCGTGCACCTGCAGGATCATCCGCGCCCGCAGGTCCTGCTCCCGGAGCGCTCGATGAAGATGGATCGTCGCGATATTGATGATGTCAGCGGCGGTTCCCTGGATTGGTGCATTGATTGCCATACGCTCAGCGGCCTGGCGCACGTTGTGGGTGGCCCTGCTGCCCGGCTGCAACTCGGAGAAGTAGCGCCGCCGTCCCAGCAGCGTCTCCACATACCCCTGCCGCGTGGCGAGCGCCTTGGTGCAATCAATGTACTCCCGCACCCCCGGAAAACGCTCAAAGTAGGCCTTGATGAAATCCTCGGCCTCGGCCTGCGTCAGGTCGGTCGCCTGGGCCAGTCCGTAGGCAGTCTGTCCGTAGGAAAGGCCGAAATTCACGGTCTTCGCCAGCCGCCGCATCTCGGGGGTCACTTTCTCTAATGGGACACTCAAAATAGCGGCAGCGGTGCTGGCGTGGATGTCCTCACCGCGAGCGAAAGCGCTCAGCAGCCCCTCGTCACCAGAGATGTGGGCCATCACGCGCAACTCCACCTGTGAGTAGTCGGCAGCGATTAGTCTCCATCCTGGATCGGCGACGAAGGCACGTCGCACCTGCCGCCCCAGCTCCGTGCGGATGGGGATGTTCTGCAGGTTCGGATTGCTAGAGCTGACGCGCCCGGTGACGGTACCAGTCTGGTTGTAGGAGGTATGCAACCGGCCGGTGCGCGGATTGACCAGCCGGGGCAGCGCGTCCACATAGGTGGACCTCAGTTTGGCCAGTTCCCGCTGCTCCAGGATGAGGCCAATCACTGGGTGCTTCCCCTGCAATCTCTCCAGTACCCCTGCTGCTGTCGAGAAGTGGCCAGATTTCGTGCGCCGCAGTCCCTGCGTGGGCAGCCCCAGCGTTTTGAACAGGGCGTCGGAGAGTTGCTGGGTCGAGTTGACATTGAAGGCATAGCCCACCATCTCCTGGATACGGGCCTCCAGTTCGCCCAGCCGGATGGCCAGTGCCTCGGACATCTGCTCCAGCAGCGCAATGTCGAGCTGCACGCCGGCCATCTCCATCGCCGCCAGCACAGGCATCAGCGGCATCTCCACCTCGGTGAAGAGCGACCAGAGGCGTTTTTCCTTCAACTCCGCCTCCAGGACGGTCACCAGGCGGTGGGTCATGTCCACGTCAGCACAGGCATAGGGGGCCACCTGGGTGACCGGCACCTGGCGCATAGTCTTTTGGTCTTTGCCCTTGCCGATGAGATCGGTGATGGGAGTCATCTGTTGCTTGAGCCGCGCCCAGGCCAGGTTCTTGAGCCCCAGGTTCTTGGAGGCCGGGTTGATGAGCCACTCGGCGATCATCGTGTCGAAGGCCAGGCCCTCGAGCCGCGCTCCGGCCTGCTGCAACACGATCAGGTCGTACTTGAGGTTGTGGCCGTACTTGGGCCGTCCGGGGTCGCTCAGCAGGGGGGCCAGCGCATCAAGCACTGTCCCCAGCAACAGTTGTGGGTCGCCGGGCGGAGCCACGACGGGAATGTAGCAGCCCCGCTGGGGGGTGTCGGTGAGGGCGATGCCGACCAGTTCAGCCCGCATAGGATCGGTGTGGGTGGTCTCGGTGTCGAGGGTCAGCGCCGGCGCGCTCTCCAACCGTGCCACCAACTGGTGGAGGGCTTCCTCGTCGGCGATGATCTGATAATCGGCGCTAAGGGCTGCCACAGGCGTGGCAGCAGACGCCGCGCCGAACAGGCTGAGTTGGTGGGGCGCTCCTGCTGGCCGGAGCTGCTCCGGCCCCGGCAGTCGCTTGATCAGCGAATGAAACTCCAACTCGTGGAAGAGGTCCATCACCCGCTCGTGGTCGAAGGCACGCAGGCGGCAAGCGTCGAGATCGAGTTGCACCGGCGCGTCACGCACGATGGTCGCCAGGCGGCGGCTGAGAAAAGCCATGTCCCGCCCCGCCTCCAGTTTGTTCCGAAAGCGAGCTTGAATCTCGTCCATGTGCTCGTAAATGGCCTCTAGTGAATCATACCGCTGAAGCAACTTGACGGCAGTTTTCTCGCCGACGCCGCGCACGCCCGGGATGTTGTCGGATTTATCCCCCATCATGGCCTTGAGGTCCACCAATTGGGCCGGAGGCAGCCTGTAGCGCTGCTTCACCCCCTCCAGGTCGTAGGTCACCGTGTCGGAGAAACGCCAGCGGGAGGTGAGGACACGGGTGTGCTCGTCCACGAGTTGCAGGAGGTCCATATCGCCGGTGACGATGAGCGTGTCCACCCCCTGTTCTCCCGCCTGGCGGGTCAGCGTCCCCAGCAGGTCGTCCGCCTCGTATCCTTCCTGTTCAAAGACAGGGATGCCCAACGTCTCCACCACCTGGCGGACACGCTCCATCTGGGAGCGCATCTCGTCGGGCATCTTGGCGCGGTGGGCCTTGTAGTCGGGGTATACGTCGTGGCGGAAGGTGCGTCCCTTGTCGAAGGTGACAGCGATGTGGGTAGGCTTTTCGTCGCGCAGGACGTTGAGCAGCATCGAGGTGAAACCGTAGACAGCGTTAGTCAACTCACCTTGCGAAGTCTTCATATCCTCGGGCAGGGCGTGGAAAGCGCGATAGGCCAGGGCGTGGCCGTCAATCAGGATCAGCTTCTTGTTCTGGGACATAGCCCTCCTTCGACTGCGTTTATCCCGAGCGAAGCGGAGGGGCTCAGGGCAGGCTCCTTACCCAACTGTTGGCAGTCATCAGTTAGCGATTGGCAACTGGGCGTTGAGGTTTGAGATTCGGGATTTGAATTCTGCCCCCATTCTACTGGGGAGATGAGGAAAAGTCAACATAGGCACATTGGGGGGCGGCGGCGCAGTCGCAGGGGGCGCGGGCGGCGACAAAGCCGGGGGCCAGGCAGGGGGTGACTGGCCACTCGGGGCAGCATTCGCGAGGCCTGGCAAAACGAGCGTGCGCCTTGACCGCTCGCCAGACCTGGCGCATAATGCAGGGCCAGGCGTAGGTGGAGAAGGCCAGACCCCGCAAGGGGTCAAAGCCCAGGATGGCTCGCCAGAGGCCGATGCGACCTGCTTGCAGAGCCTCGGTAAAGGGCGAATCGCCCAACACCTGCTGACGCACGATGGCCTGCACCAGGCCATCGTGACAGATCATCAGGGCATTCAGGTAGTTACTCGAAATCCCTCACCGGACGCCAACTTGCCCCGCCCGCTCTGTTGTGCTACAATGTCCCTCAAAGCAGGAAGCCTCGCGGCTTGCGCGGAGCCCGAGGCAACGGCCAGGGCGGGCGTGTCGCCCCAGCGGCCTCAATGCTACCACGACGCCCGCCGGCTGTCAAGCCTCGGCGGGCGCGTTGTTTGAACGTTGCGGGATACCCCCCGTCGCTATCAAAGAAGCAGGTTGCACAGCCGAGTTCGCGCTGAAAGGACGAGAATCCTATGAGGACTACCTTGCGAACCTAGACAGGAGTCCTATCCTTGAATTGGTTGAAGAGATTCTGGGTCAGAAACCTCAGCAGTCGGACGCTGTCCACGACCTGCTGGCCTACCTGGCCCAGCAGATGATTGACCTCAACAAAGCGCGCCAGCGGCTGGAGCGCAAGGCGGACCTGTTCCGCTTCGTGGAACGGGAGATGCCCTGTCTGCCGTTAGACAAAGCCCTGGGCGGCCCGCTGGGCGCCGGGGAGGTGATAGGCGATCTATCTGCCATTCGCCACGACATCAAGGGCTTGCGCCTCAGCCGGGAGGGGGATGGTCGCTGGCTGCTGGAGGTGCAGGCCAAGCTGCGCGATCCGGAAAGCGGCTGGCGGGAGCATCAACGGGATCGAGACGGCAAGTTCATCCGCCAATGGCTGCCGGTCTACGGCCTGCCGCTGGATGAGGAGACCGGCCGCTTCTACCACTACGCCTTCTCCCACCTACGCGGCTTTGACGGGGCCGGTAGATTCCCCGGCGGCTTCACCCGCACCCTGCTAGCGAAACTCAAGGCGACGAAAGTGCCCAGGTTCATACCGGTGGACCTGGCCCCGCTGGCCGCGCTGGAAGCCGAACTGGCCGAGGTGCGGCGCAAGATCCGCCTCACTGACAACCTGATTGACCGGATCGTCTACAAACTGTATGGGTTGACCGAGGAGGAGATCGCGATTGTGGAGGGGCGTTTGGAACACGAATGACGCGAAAGCAGGCGAAAGGCACGAAAAAAGCAGGGTTCTCGCAGTTTTCGTGCCCTTTCGTGAACTTTGTGTTTCACAGGTTTCTGGTCTAGTGAAGGGAAGGGAGGTCACGATGACGGTTGAGATCACCATACAGGTACCCAATGCGTTGGGACAGCAGTTACAGCGCTTCCGCGAACGCTTGCCAGAGATATTGGAACGCGGCCTGCGCGAAATATCGGCTGAAGGGCCAACTGACTTCCAGGATGAGAACGCTATTATGGAATTGCTGGCCAGCCAACCAGCGCCAGAGCAAGTGCTGGACATTCGCCCGTCCCCCGAACTCCAGACGCGTGTCAGTGAGTTGTTGCGCCGGAGCAAGGAGGGGGAACTCTCACAGCGAGAAGAAGCCGAACTGGAGCGATACTTGACGTTGGAACATCTGGTCAGATTGGCCAAAGCGCACGCCTATAAACAACTGGCAGCCCAACTATGACACCGGCGTATGTTCCAAGCGCACTGCGGCAGATGGTCCGCGAGAGAGCAAGTGGACGGTGTGAGTACTGCCTGTACCCTGAAGAGACGGCGTTCCTGGCGTTTGAAGTGGAGCACATTATTGCCGAAAAGCACGGGGGCGCCACCACCGCGGACAATCTGGCGCTGGCCTGCCCGTATTGTAACCGCTTCAAGGGCACTGACCTGGGCTCTCTTGACCCTGAAACTGGGCAACTGACCCCATTTTTCGATCCACGAACACAGCGATGGGCCGATCATTTTCGACTTGACGGCGCACGAATCGTGCCGCTCACCCCCCAGGGGCGCGTAACGGTTGCGATTTTGCAGCTTAACCATCCTGACCGGGTCATGGAACGCCAACGCTTGATCCAGGTGGGAAAGTACCCATAGGCCTGCCGTGTGTGAACTGTATGCGCTGACCGAGGAGGAGATCGCGATTGTGGAGGGGCAGTTGGAACACGAATGACGCGAAAGAAAGCGAAAGACACGAAAAGGGGGTTTCGCGCTTATTGCGCTCTTTCGTGAACTTTGTGTTCCAGAATCCACGCCGACGATGATGGGGGGAAGCATGTTTCACGAAGACGGCACATTTAACTTCCACGAGGAGATCATAGCGCTGGCCGAGGAATTCTGCCAGGAATGGGTGCAGCGCCGGGGGCCATTCAAGAACAGGCTGGAGGGCGCACTTGTTCTGAATTTCGCCCTTTGCACCATCAAGCACGACCTGGAGCAACTGCTCGATCAACTGGAATGGCAGCCTGTCTTCGAGGGCGTCTCGCCCCGCGAGGTCTACGAACGAGGCGGGTACGGCGAGGAACCCCCAAAAGGGTTGAGCGACAGGGATGTTATCGAGATCGTGGAGAAATCTTTGCGGCACATACGTCGTAATTGATGTAAGAACCACTTTGCGATAACTTGTGACATGGATAACCAACTGCTCGCGACTATCAGAAGGTGAGCGAGGTAGACCGAGATCTGGCCTATCGCGAGATTCAGGAGATGATCAGGCTGGGCATCGTGGCCCGGCCATCGGGGCTGTACAGTCGAACGTATTTCGTTGTGAAGCCAGCGGCTCCGCCTCCCATCCCGGAGGAATTGACAGCCATCGCCGACGCATTCTCCAGCCAGGGATATGTGGTCAACAAAGACTTGCGTGCAGCCTGGGGCGTATCCCGCTTCACCGCCTGGAAACGGGTCAAGAAGTTGGTCGAAGAAGGCTTCCTGCGCCAGGAAGGCCAAAAAGGCGGCACGCGATACTGTCTAACCGACCGCCTGAAGGCAATGTTGACCCGAAATATCTGAACAATGTGCCCTTCTAATAGCATTTGGCAACATATCTTAGAGTTAACATGACTGGCAACATCTGCCTATGCTCATGTCAAACTGGGAGGTTACGATGAGCGACACGTCAACTGGCGATACGGAAGACGATCGTACATAAGGTTGATCACAAGAACTACGATGCACCGCTGCTGTCAGACTTGGAGTCACCAATTACGGACGAAGTAGGAAGCTTCGTGAGGCAGCATATTGCCTCAAATAGAGAACACAAGCGGGCTCGTACAGCCCAGTTTCTCGAGCCATCCGATGACGCGGAAACAACTTGTACACTGTGTGACGACATCCTGGCGAATCCTGGGAGTTTTGTCCAACGATCAAGAGATAGCAACCCGACTCTTTCAAACTATGTCTGGCGATGGGCGCATCTCGGCTGGTGATCTCGTTGTTTGTACCTTTGTTGAAGGCGGGGATAGCGATTCTGAGTGGCTGGCGCTCCTCAAGATGGATCCCGAAGATGGCTTTGTCGGAGAACGAGAGGAGGTCAATGGTCAGATTCGCGTTGTCTTGCGCAGAGTACCAGAGATATTGCCCAGCGGCGAATTGCAGAAGTGCGCTTTCATCCTTCCACCCAATCTCCGGGAAGAGAGAGGCTACGACCTAATCATCCTGGACCAGCAGGCAGCGCGCTATGGGATGAGAAGGCTGGTGGCCTCCTTTTTCCTGAAGGATTTTCTGCAGTGTAAAGTTGGATTTGAGAAGAAAGAGCAAACGCGTACGTTCATTTATCAGAGCCAAGCCTGGGTCAGCCGGAAGGAAGATATTTGGCCAATTGAAGACATTATCCATTTCAAGGAGAGAACCATAGGAGCTGTTCAATCGCACATTGTAGATGTGACGGCGTTCACTCAGGAGGTGATCCAAGATCCCGATGAGCAAGACGAGTATCTCACTCACATGAGGCGGGAAGGACTTGAGGAATCAACCTTTGAACCGGATCCAACGGAGCGCGAGCGTTGGACTCAGTACACTTGGTTCAGGGGCGATGATGGCCTTCAGGTTCGAATAAAGTCAGAAGCCATTGGGGAGGGCAAGACATTGTCCTGGATATTTGACGAACCCACGAATACCTATCCCAGCGCCGGTGTGGGAAGTGCGTGGCGTCGGCGTCAAGAAGCAGCCCACTCGCGATGGCGCGCAGATTGTCTACCGGCGTGGGGTCAAACTGGTCGTCCAGGTGCCAGAGCCGGGCGTCGCGGTCTACCTGACCGAAACCGGGGCCGACCCCCGCGATGCAGGCGTTCAGCGGCAGCGGATCGAGGATGAGTTCGAACTTAGCGCAAAGCGCAGCCCGAACATCAAGCTGGTCAGCCAGAGGGGCGATGGCACCTACGGGCAGGTGCTCACTCTCTCCTTCGTCAACGAGGATCGCAAGTACGAGGTGCATCCGTTCAGCCAACAGAAACTCTTGGAGCCGGAGTACAAGTTCGTTTTCCCAGAGGACCGGGAGGCGCTCGTGGTGACCATCCGCAGTCTGCTGGAGAGCGCTATTGAGCAGGGGTTGGTGGATGAGACGGGGGCGAGGGAGTTGTTGGAGGGGTTGGTGGGGAAGTTGGCGGGAGACGGAACGAGACTCTAATGGCAGGAGCCGATTTGCCCAGGAAGTGCGCTTGTGGTAAACTTGGTTAGATGTTTTGTGGTTTGTTACCCAGTCCGTAACATTACCCTGGATGAACAACTGGAAGCGTGCCCAATGGCTTTGCGAACCCTGTCCGACCTGGAATCGAAACTGGTGATGGAACTGGAGTGGCAAGAGAAGCGACTCGTCACCTTGCAGGACGTGATGGATATCCTGGGCTGCTCGAATGGTCACGCCCGCAAGCTGGCCCACCAGTTGGAAAGGAAGCGCTGGCTGGACAGGCTGGCGCCGGGAAAGTACCAATTCATCCCAGCCAGCCGGGGCCGCCAGGCCGTTCCAGACATGAACCCATTGCTGGCAGGCAGCATCCTCGTCGAACCTTACTACTTCTCTTATGCCACGGCTAACCACTTCTATGGCTTTTCCACCCAGGTGCCGGCCACCGTCTACGTCGCCACCACCAAAACCAAACGCCCCACCGAAATCAGGGGGGTAGAATACCGTTTTGTCTCCCTGAAGCCATCCAAGTTCTTCGGTTACCAAAAGACCCAGGTCTACACGGCCGGGGTAATGATGGCCGAGCCGGAGAAGGCGGTGGTGGATTCCCTGGACAAGATGGGCTACGCCGGGGGGATTGCCGAGGTCGCACGAGTGATCCAGACAGCCCGCTGGCGGGTAGACCTGCACAAACTGGCCGACTACGCCCTGCGGATGGGGTCACACGCCCTGGTGCAGCGGCTGGGATACCTGCTGGAGACGCTGGGGGATCCGCTGCCGCCCGAGGTGGCAGACAGATTGCTGGCCGGGGTTGGCCAGTCCAAGACTTACCTGGGGCCGACCGGTCGTTGGGGGACGGGCGGTGAGTACAACGCCCGCTGGCAAGTGGTGGTCAACGTCCCGGAGCAACAATTGCTGGGCGAGATCAGGGCGATTGGTGCGCCGGAGCCACCGGCCCGAGGCTGAGACAGTGGTCACCGGCTGTCTGGACAGTAGGGGTTGAGGCCGTGATCGAAGGCTCAGCGTCCAGGACCGGGAGGCCTTGATCGTCACCATCCTTTCGACAGGCTTGTCCTGAGCGGAGTCGAAGGGCTCAAGGCAAGCCGCAGCCTGCTGGAGAGCGCCATCGAACGGGGATTGGGGGATGAGGCGGGGGCGCAGGAGTTGTTGGAGAGATTGATGGCGGAGTTAGGGGAATGCGGGTCTGGGAAGGGCCAGCGTACAGCGGCAGCGCTCCTGAGCTGGTTTATCTGAAAGTTGAATATGCAGTAGAATTTGCTGCAATCAGCATGATCCCAATCTCTATTCTACTTTCGCAGCGAGGTCATAGAAGTCCAGGATGTGGCGACCACCTTGCCCTGGTTCCTGGGGTCAGCCAGAGTGAGACGCCAGATTCGTCGGCGAGTCAGAAACAAACCGCCAGCGGTTTGGAGTGGCATTGCTAGCGGGTCTGACAAGAATCGCTGGCAAGTCTTTGACTTTCTGCAGTCGCACGCAGCGACAGAATTCATGACACTGAGCAGGGCAAACTGGAGGTGTCCCAATGCCTAATCCAATTACCTGTCTCACTCCAGCCCTCGATTTGCTGGGCAACAACCTGAACATCCTACCAGCCACCGGCAGCGCTGTCGAGGACCTGCAGCACCCAGACGCTGACGAGATTGAGGACGCCCTCGTCAACCGTGAGGTCGGCGAAGTGACGGCTTTCGCTGAAACGCCGGAGCCTTCCATCAGTAATCTCTATCGGCCCACGCCGCCGTTATCTCGTCGGGAGCAACACCTCTTCCGCTTCTTCATTGACGGCAGCCTGCGCACCTATTTCCTGGCGACCGGAATTGAGAGCACGCGTTCTTTTCCCATCGAGATGGCTCAAATCGGCGCAGCCGTGGTGCAGCGGGACGATGATGGACATCTCAATGTGCTTGACAGCCAGCACAAGATACTACTGCTTGTACCCAGGGGCGGTCGGGGGGTTTCGGATACACTGTGGACACAACTGGAACGGTTGCGCACGTCCGACGGGTTCTTTGAGCCGGTGGACGTCACCACCTCCGACGTGATCAGTGGTCAGGATCGGCCAGACCGACCGGTGGACCTGCGTAACAAGGCCGGGGGCAAAGCCCGTCACCGGATGCATAAACTGGAGATTGATATAATCCAGGCCACCGATGGGCTGCGAGACGAGGATCACTGGTTGATCCTCGACGGCGCGGTGAAACTGGACGAGTTCATCAAGACCCCTTTCCTGATCGGCGTGGCAAAATCCTTCCGCAAAGACCCTCAGTTCTATTTTGGCCGCTGGCGGCGACAGCGGAAGGATGTGACGGCTATCCTGGCTGGCCTGCCCCACGCCCACCGCACGGTCGCCTTCAGCGCCCACAACGGCCAGGTCGCCTTCTGGTACGTGCGGTTGCGAGAACAGAAGGAGTTAGACTACCCACTGATGGGTGTGGTCAAAGTTGAATTGCCCCGGCCTGACCGGACGCCCGTGGAGGCCGAGTTGGCCGATTTACTCTCCCGCGCCCTGGTTGCCGAACGCAACGTGACCCCCTACGGACTCGACCGGCGCTGGCACTGTCACCTGTACCCCATATTCATCGCTGAGCAGGCTATCAAGAATCGTTTCTTCTCCCAGCAGGTTCTGATGGGGACCATTCGCTGGCCCAGGCCATAGTTATCGTTATCAAGGAGGTGTTTCTATGTCCCCGGATGTTGTGACTGAGGAATTGGTAGAGCAAGAGGTAGAAGAACAGGCCACACCGACTGTGATAGGTCGTACCTCGGCCACCGAGCGCGATCCAAGCACCTCGGATAAGTTTAGCTTCTGGTTGCCCGACCGGGTGATCGTCAACCCTTTCGACATCGTCACGGTGGATCAGGTGGGACAGCCAGACCAGGGGCCCAGCAAGACCTACGGGCTGGTGACGATGCTGGAGCACCGCACCGATGCCCCCAACCACCTGGCCAACTTTATCTCCAGCAACTTTGGCGAAGTGGACGAGGAGCCCAACACACCGCGCCAGGGGACGACGGTGGCCTCTGTAAACGTCCTGAGCAACGATGCTGACATCTACATGCCGGTACCCAGCGAGCGGCTGGTGTGCTTCGCCCCACCGGAGGGGATCGAGAAGGCGCTGGGGATTGACCAGATGAAGCTGGCCGACCGCATCCCGGCCGGGTTGATCAAGATGAGCAACGGGGCCTCAACGGTGGCCTACATTGACCGCCGCTACACGCTGGGACCAGAATCGGCCCACGTCAACATCTCCGGCATCAGCGGCCTGGCGACCAAGACATCCTATGCCATGTTCCTCATCCAGGCCATCCTGCAGACCGACCCGCATCCCGAGAGAACCGCCGTCATCATCCTCAACGTCAAGCAGGCCGACTTGTTGCAGATTGATCAACGCCGCGAGCAGGACCTACCCCCGGAGCAGATGGAGAGATGGGAGGCATTGGGGCTGGAGCCGAAACCCTTCGACCACGTGGTCTACCTGCTGCCCCGGGGCAACGACACGCCCCGCACCGGCCGGCCCAACAGCTTCCTTGATCTAGACGTTTATCGGATGTTCGCCTATGATCTGGAGAGCACGGCCGATAAGCTGGACATGTTGCTGATGCCCAGTGTCTCCGACCCCAGTGGGACGATGGAGGGGATCATCGGCGAGATTATGGCTGGCATCCTGGGCGGCGACGCCGAGTTCCGCGACGTGCAGAGCTGGAGCCAACTGCTGGGATTCCTGCGTCAAATCCAGGGACAGCGAGGCCGCTGGCGGGGACTATTCATGGCCTCTTCTATTGGCAAGTTCCGCCGCCACCTGCGTCGCCTGGTGCATACCCGTCAAACGGGCATCTTTGTGGACTCTCGCGCCAGCGGTGAGCAGGTGCTGAGCGAGGTCATTACCAATATCAAGGGCGGCCACACCTATGTGGTGGACATCGCCAAGCTGTCCGACGACGAGCAAGCGTTGGTTTTCGGTGACCTGTTGCGCAGCATCTACGCCATCAAGGCCGAGGAGGTGGAGGAGCGCACCGAGCAAAGCCCCGTGCCCGACAGGATCATCTTCTTCGTGGACGAACTCAACAAATACGCACCCAGTGGCGCTCGCGAATCCCCCATCACCCAGCAGGTGCTGGACATCGCCGAGCGGGGCCGCAGCCTGGGGGTTATCCTCATCTCCGCCCAGCAGTTTATGAGCGCCGTCCACGACCGGGTGACGGGCAACTCGGCCACCAAGATCCTGGGTCGCACTGGCTCTTCCGAGGTGATGCAACCGGACTATCGTTTCCTGGACCAGGACCTCAAGATGGCGATGACCCGCCTGGCCAAGGGAGAGTTGCTGGTCAACCACGCCGTCTACCGCCAGCCGGTGAAGGTGATCTTCCCCTGGCCAGCCTACCGCCAGCCGGAGTTCTAGCTGCGGAGAAGGAGTCTCGTGGCGACTGATACCGTCAGTTTCGAGGAGATTATCCGCCAGCAGGCCCCCCACATCGCTCAGGCCATTCGCCAAGCCTGTAAGGAGGCCCACAGCGAGGCTGAACTGGTCACGCCAGTCACCCGCCTGATTGAAGAGTTCGCCAGCCAACTGGACGTGACGCTGCACCTGCGGCAGGAGTACATGCTCATCAACGGCCGGGCCGATGCGGTCTATAACCGCTTTGTCATCGAGTATGAGCCGCCTCGTTCGTTGCACAAGAGCAACGGCTACGCCAGCAACCGCCACGCCATCGGTCAGGTAAGGCAGTACATCGAGGAACTGAGCCGCCTGGAACGCCGCCGCAAGGAGCGCATCGCTGGTGTGGCCCTGGATGGTGTTTACTTCATCTTTGTCCGCTTTCACGACGGCCACTGGCACGTGGACGAACCGGTTCCAGTCACGTCTGCCTCTACCGAACGCTTTCTTCGTTACCTCAACTCCCTGGCCACCGAACTGGCTCTGACCCCCGAGAACCTGCTGCGCGACTTTGGCGAGAACAAGGTCGTCTCCCGCCTATGCGTGGTGACGTTCTACCGGGCGTTGAGCGGTACCGACAGTCCCAAGGCCCAGACCCTCTTCCGCCAGTGGGCGCGCCAGTTCAGCGAAGTCTGCGGCTGGGAGCGAGAGTCCTCGCGGCTGGACGTGGGTCGCCTGGCCCGTAGCTTCGGCGTGCTTCCCTCTCCCACTGGTGGGAGAGGGGGCGGGGGTGAGGGCGTTGACCCGCTACGTCTGTTCTTCGCCATCCATACCTACTACGCTACCTTCATCAAGTTGCTTGCGGTGCAGATCGTTTCCTACTACGCCTTCCCAAAGTTAGGCACAGGGCTGCGACAGGTCGCCAGTTACCCTACTGACAAGCTGCTGACCTACCTGCGCCGGATGGAACGGGGCGGCGTTTTCAAAGAGTTCGGCCTCGGCAACTTTCTGGAAGGCGACTTTTTCGATTGGTACTTGGACCTCTGGGATGACAGCGTGGACGATGCCGTGCGGCGGATGATCACGGAACTGGCCAACTACTCGCTGGTCACGCTGGATGTGGACCCTGAGCAGACGCGAGACTTGCTGAAGCAACTGTACCAGGGCCTGATGCCGCGCCACCTGCGCCACGCCCTGGGCGAATACTACACCCCCGACTGGCTGGCCGAGCGGCTGCTGGTCCAGCTCGACAATGAGCTTTTCGGTAACTTGCCCACCGGCGGGGCAGCGCGTGAGCGGGCGCTGGCCTCAGTCCGCCGTCGGTTGCTCAAGACACGTTACCTCGACCCGGCCTGTGGCTCCGGCACATTTCTCGTGCTCATCATCCGGCGCATTCAAGAGTTGGCCCGTGAGTTGTTGCTCCCGGAGGCAGAGGTGCTGGACGCCATCCTCGCCAACGTCGTCGGTTTTGACCTCAACCCGCTGGCCGTTATCTCGGCTCGCACCAACTACCTGCTGGCCCTGGGCGATCTGCTCTCCCACCGGCGGGGCGAGGTGAACGTCCCGGTCTACCTGGCCGACTCGATCATGACGCCGACGCAGGGGGAGACGCTGGAGAGTTACCAGGAAGTGGGATTTCCCACAGCGGTGGGCCACCTCGCCGTGCCTCGTTCGCTGGTCACGGCGCAGGACATTGACCGGCTGGCGACGATGCTGGAGGAGGGGATGGAGATCGGCCTGACGGCAGAACAGTTCCGGGCGCGGCTGTTGGACACCTTCCCGGCGCTGGCCGACAACGGGGGCGAGTTGGCCGTGGCCGAGGCGCTCTTCGCCCGGCTGAAGGAACTGGACGACGAAGGGATCAATGGCATCTGGGCGCGGATCATCAAGAACGCCTTCGCGCCGCTCTTCCAGGGCCGCTTTGACTACGTGGCCGGCAACCCGCCCTGGGTCAACTGGGAGAGTCTGCCAGAGGATTACCGGCGTGAAATAGCCCCCTTGTGAGCTGCGCACGACCTGTTCCCGCACAAAGGATTCGACGCTATCCTCGGCAAGAGCAAGGACGACATCTCTGTTCTGATGACCTACGTTGCGATTGACAATTATCTGAAGGACAAAGGTCGGTTGGGCTTCCTCATCACCCAATCGGTCTTCAAGACGGCCGGGGCCGGGCAGGGCTTTCGCCGCTTCCGGTTGGGGAGCGGCACACCGTTAGCCGTTGTCCACGTGGACGATATGGCAGCGCTAAAGCCCTTCGCCGGGGCCAGCAACCGTACCAGTATCGTCGTGCTGGAACGGGGCCAGCCGACAAAGTACCCGGTGACCTATAACCTTTGGTACAAGCCAGGCGGGGGCAGCACGGTCCCGGAAGATGTGTCTCTGAAGGAGGTAACTGGGGAGGTAACTGGGGAGAAAATCGCGGCCTATCGCGAGTTCTACGCTCAACCGGTGGACGAGGCTGACCCAACCTCGCCTTGGATCACCGGTCGGAAGCGGGCGCTAAAGGCGGTGCGGCGGGTGATCGGTAGTTCCGATTATCAGGCCAGGGCAGGAATTTGTACCTGGCTCAATGCGGTCTATTGGCTGGAGGTCGTCGCCCGACGGCCGGATGGGTTGGTGGTGGTGAACAACATCCTCAAAGGGGCGAAACGCAAAGTGGAGCAGGTCACGGCTGCGCTGGAGACCGATTTGCTCTACCCCCTCCTGCGAGGGCGGGACGTGGCCCGCTGGAGGGCTGAGCCCTTGGCCACCATCCTGGTCACACACGAGTCAGGGATGAAGCTCAAGGCTATCCCCGAAGACGAGATGAAGATGCGGCTGCCCAAGACCTATCGTTACTTGAAACAATTCAAGGACACCCTGCGAACCCGCTCCGGCTACCGCCGTTACTTCACCGAGGATGCCCCTTTTTACTCGATGTTTGATGTGGGTGACTATACTTTTGCGCCGTATAAGGTGGTGTGGCCTTGGATCTCCTCATCGCTGGTGGCAGCAGTAATCGGCAGTGATGATACAGGTAGGGTGATTGTGCCTGAGCACAACATTTCACTGGTCGCTTTCGATAATGCCACGTGACGATTCCATTTAAGTCGTACCCCCCAGAGTCTCACAAAGTCGTATCACTCGCCACTCGTCCCAGGTGAAAGGAAGCGCAAGTTGGAAGCAATCCAGATTGACCAAGGAACCCATTTCACCCACCAAGTTGGTGATGCTGATTCCTCTCAGGGGCAATCGCTTTTTTCGCTCGCCGTCCGCCGAGCGAAAGGTCAGGTGCTTGTCTTCTGGGTCGAAGGTGACTTCCACGGACTCTCCGCTCCACAGCACTCCCAGGCCATAGGTTTGTTGCCCCAAGGAAGCGGTGCCAACCTTGCTGACTTGGCGGAACCACTGCCCCTTGGCCAGATAAGCGTAGATCCGCGACAGGTCCAGCAACTCCACTTCCCATTCCGGTCGATACAATCGCCGAGGCTCAAGAGCTTCAGGGTGGGCCAGCAGGGGAGGCAGATTTCCCAATGTGCTGCAAGGCAGTTGGTAGTTCAAGAAATGGCGACGTTGCTCGAGGTAAGCGTGCAATCGGTTCCATTCAATGAAGGTCTGTCCCTCCAGAGCTTGCCAGGCCCAGGTTTGGTGACTGCGCTCTACCGTTGCCTGATCCGTCGGTCGGCCAGGTCGCCCAAAGGTCAGGTCAACGCCCAAGGCCAGCAACCACAAGTGAAAGCGGGTGGGAAAGGGGGATTTGCAAGTATTGTCGTAGAAAACACTGTCGTGGTCGACGGCGATTCGGTCGGGCAATCCCCATTCGGTGAAAGACAGACGCAACACCAGTTGGTAATCCTCAGTCCGAGGACGGCGCGTGGCTCGTTTCTGGCCCACCACGCAGGGATAACTCCTGATCTTGACCTTGCTGAACTCGTCACACAGGTTGACCAGGGCAACAATACCTACGTCGGGTACACGCTCTTGTCCCCGGCTATCCATCTCCCACTCCTCGTGAGGCGCGCTGGCCGCCTGCGATGTGGACTGAGGCAACTCGCTGTGTCGCTCATAGGGCTGCGCCAGGTCTTGCTCCTTCAAGAAATTTGCGATGCCCGACAGAGGAGGCAGCCGTTGCCCTTCGAAACGCTCGTCCGCCTCCAATTCGGCGCACAAGGTCTTCGGCCCCCATCCAGGATGAGCGACACGCCAGGAGCGCAGCGTTTCACGGAGCCGAACTGGATAGGAACTCAAAGCACCAGTGGCTGGGCGGCCCATCTTCGAGGCCAACCCTTTGCGTCCGTCTCGCCGCGCCCGCCGTCGCCACTTCCGTACAGTCGGGATTGCCCATCCCACCTCGGCGGCGATTTCGACCTGTGCAATTAAAACTTGGCCTTACGAGTTGTGAGTCACTGTGGTATCA
>CAYPOY010000039.1:0-23886 GCA_964412395.1 uncultured Anaerolineales bacterium
GGTGGTTGTGGACGGCGATTATCGCGGCGGCATACGCCTGGGCCGCCCGCAGCATTATCTTGCGGATGGAGGGTTGCGTTCTGGCTACGTCACCTTCGTCAACATCCACGACGTCCAGCACGCTGTTGCGCCGGTCCAGCAGCACCACCTTGAACGCCTCGTGCTTCAAGTCGCGCAACAGGGGCATCAGGTAATCGGCCACGTCGGACGAGGAATGGATGGGGCCTTCTAACGCCCGCTCCTCGCTCATCATCCGCCGGCCCAGTTCCACCGCCGCCTTGATCTGCGCGACTTTGGCGGTGCTCAACCCCTTAATCTCGTGTAACTCGGCCGGGTCGCAGGCACTGATGGCGCGCAGCGTCTTGAACTTGCGCATCAGTTCGCGGCCCAGGTCCACGGCGCTGGAACCTTTCACCCCGATGCGGATCAAGATAGCCAGCAATTCGGCATTGCTCAGAGTGTGGGCGCCGTACTTGAGCAACTTCTCACGAGGACGATCCTCTTCTGGCCAGTTGAGGATAGCGCGTTCGTAGACTTTTTTCACTGGGGAGATGTGCCAAAGTAACATAATGCGTGATGCGTCAAACGTGAAACGTGATGCGTGAAATCTTGCTTTCTGCCCCTTGTTTCCTACTTCTTGCTTCCTGCCCTGCGCGGTCCAGCGCCGCCAGCACCCTCTCCGGCGTCAGCGGCAGGTCGTGGATGCGCGTGCCGATGGCGTCGGCGACGGCGTTAGCGACCGCTGGCGCGGCTGGCGTGAGCGACGGCTCGCCGATACCCTTGGCACCGAATGGCCCTACACCTGTCCCCGACTCCAGGATGATCGCCTCGGTCGTGGGGATGTCGCGCGATGTGGGGATCAGGTACTCGGAGAGCGACGGCGTCTGGATCACCCCGTTCTTGACCACCACATCCTCCATCAGCGCGTAGCCCAGCCCCTGGGCGCTGCCGCCCTGGATCTGTCCCTCGACGGCGACCGGGTTGATGGCCCGGCCCACGTCGTGGCAGGCGACGCTCTTCAGCAAGGTGATCTCGCCTGTCTCGGTATCCACCGCGACCTCGACGGCCTGCGCGCCAAAGGTAAAGTCGGGGAAGATGTCCCCCTGGAGGTTCTCCGGATCGAGTTTCGCGCTGAAGGGCGCTCTGAACAGATACAGGTTCGAGAGCGGCAACCCCTCCGCGGCGCACATGGCAACCAGTTCCGCCAATGGAAGCGAGTTCTCCGGATCGCTCTTGACGAACACCACCCCATCCGCCAGGTCCAGGTCCTCAGGCTGCTCCTCGAAGTGCTTGGAGGCGCGGTCGAGCAGAACCTCGCGGACCTTGCTCGCGGCCTTGAGGACGGCGTTGCCCGACATGTATAGTTGACGGGTGGCGGTCGTCGTGCCCGCTAGCGGCGTCAACGCCGAGTCAGTGCTGTAGATCGTCATGTCCTCCAGCGGCACCCCCAACACTTCAGCGGCGATCTGGCACAGGCTGTTCACCTGGCCGGCCCCCAGGTCGGGCACGCCGCAGCGGATCACCACGCTGCCATCCAGTTCGACGCCGACCCAGGCGCGAGAGGTGTCGTGGAACCAGGTGATCCGTCCGTAACTCTGCATGGTGGAGGCAAAGCCCTGCCCCACTTTGATTGACCCAGAAACCAGGTTTTTTCCGAAAAACCTGGTTTCTTTCTCACCCAGCGCCTCCAGTACCCGCGTGGCCGTCTCCTCCAGCCAGACGGCGCTCTTGATCTCCTGCCCGGTAGCGTTCCGGTCGCCTGTCCTCAGGTAGTTGACGCGGCGTACCTCCAGCGGGTCCAGTCCCAGCGCTTTGGCGACCTCGTCCATCTGCTGCTCGTAGGCTACAGCGGCCTGCGCAGCGCCGAAGCCACGGAAGGCACTGGTGAAGGGGTTGTTGGTGGCGACGGCCACGCTGTCCACGCGGAGGTTGTTCACGCGATAGGGACCACACGATGCACCCGTGGCGTAGAGCAACACGTAGGGGCTCAAATAGGGGTAGGCCCCGGAGTTTGAGACCATCTTGATCTCAGCGGCGGTGATGCGACCGTTTCTCTTAACGCCGGTGCGATGGGTGATGATGAAAGGGTGGCGCTTGGAGTGCGCCTGTATGGACTCCTCGCGCGTGTACGCCAACCGTACAGGACGGCGCGTGTGCCTGGCCAGCAACGCCAGGAAGATCTCAACGGTGATGTCCTCTTTGCCGCCGAAGCCACCGCCCAGCATGGTGCCCTGGATATGGATCTTGTTGTGCGGGACGCCCACTGCCCTGGCGATGCTGCGGAAGTGCTCCACCACCTGGGTGCAGACGCGGATGTTGACCACACCTCGTCCGTCTACCCAGGCCACGCCAGCCTCCGGCTCGATGTAGGCGTGATCAATGAAGGGCACGCGGAAGGTATTCTCCACGATCACATCCGCCGCAGCGAAACCGGCCTCCACGTCCCCCTTGTTGATCTTCCAGCGGGCCACGATGTTATCCGATCCGTGGACCACGGGCGCGCCAGGCTTCATCGCCTCCAGGGGATCGAACACGCCCGGCAGCGGCTCGTACTCGATCTCGATCAACTCCAGTGCGCGCTCCGCGATGGCCAGTGTCTCCGCCGCCACCAGCGCGATGGGCTCACCCACGAAGCGCACAACGTCGGAGGCCAGCACTGGCGCGTCCGAACCGGCGCGGCGCTTCTGCCCGGTCTGTCCAGGCATATCCGTGACCAGTTTGGCGTCTGGCAGATCTTCGGACGTCAGGATGCAGACCACGCCGGGTAACTCCCGCGCCTTGCTCACATCCAGTCGCTTGATACGCGCCGAAGGCTCGGCGCTGCGAAACACCTTGGCGTGGAGCATATTCGGCATCGAGAAGTCACCGGCGTAGACGGTAGCGCCCACCGTCTTGCCCAGCGCGTCCACCCGACGCAGCGGTTTGCCCACCGTGCGCAGCTCGGGCAACTCAACGGGGGGTAGTGGTTTGGGGGAGTACTTCATAATGCACCTCCTATAATGAGTTAGCGAGTCGGCGAGTCGCTCATTCGCTGATTCGCTGATTCGCTCAGTCGGCAAGTTGGCGAGAGCGTTGGCGGGCGAGTTCAGTGACCAGCAGTGCAATCACCTCATCGGCCAAAGCGAGACGGTGTTCGAACACTTCGGCTGAGAGAAGCTTTCTGGCACGCCAATACCAGCCTTTGCTCTCGCGTGCAGAACCGATGGACACTGTGAAAAACCAATTCCGCTGCTTGCCGTAGCCACGTCCGTGTCCCTCTTCGATGTTGGCGCTGATGGAGCCAGCGCTGCGGATCACCTGTTCCTCTATGGCCCTCCCACGCCTGTCGTGTGCCAGCCTTTCACAATCTTCCCAGACCAGGTCATAGAAGAACAACGCCTTGCGATAGCCCAAGAGCTGCCACACCGGTTCTCTCTTCACCCGCTCGTGGACTCCGGCCTCCCACTCCTCGTACGTCACTCGCACTCTCCTCGCCGATTCAGTGAGTCGGCGAGTCAGCGATTCGCTGATTCGCTCACTCGCTGATTCGCTCATTCCCTCATTCGCTGATTCGCTGATTCGCTGATTCGCTCATCCTCTCCGCTGCCATCTGGATTGCTTTGATGATCTGTCCATAGCCGGTACAGCGGCACAGGTTACCTGAAATGGCTTCACGGATCTCATCCTCAGTGGGGTGGGGGTTACGGTCCAGCAGCGCCTTGGCCGCGATGATCATACCCGGTGTGCAGTAGCCGCATTGTGCGGCGCCAGCGTCGGCAAAGGATTCCTGCAGTGGGTGGGGATTGTCTAGCGTTCCCAGGCCTGCATTCGTGAGGACCTCCGCACCGTCCGCCTGCCAGGCCAGGACGAGGCAACTGTTGACCGCCTTACCGTTCAAAAGCACGGCGCACGCGCCGCAATCCCCTTTCTCACAACCGTTCTTGACGTCGGTATAACCTAGATCGCGCAGGGCCTGGAGCAGGGTTACGTTGGGAGCCAGCGCGACGTAGTGCTTGCGTCTGTTCACGTTAAGTGTTACGATCTTTGGTTGCATCGTTTTCCTCCTGAATAAGGGAGTAGGAAGTAAGAAGTAGGGAGTAGGTTATCGGCGGCGTTCGGTGCTGACGATGAGACGGCGCACGAGCACCTCCACCACCCGCTGGCGATAGGCCGCCGAGCCCCGGATATCGTCAATGGGGGCAGCACTCTCAGCGGATAGATGCGCCGCCTCGGCGATGATTTCTGGCGTCAGGGGCTGACCGCGCAACACCTCCTCGGCCGCGTGGGCGCGGATGGGGCGCGGGGCCACAGCACCCAGGGCGATGCGCGCCTGCTGACAGTAGACCTCTCCCCCGCCCCCTCCCCGATGCGGAGAGGGGAGTCCGCTCCCGTTGCCCTCCACCATCACGGCGACGCTCAGCACGGAGATGGCGTCAGCCTTGCGCAGTGCCAGTTTGTGGAAGGCGCCGATGCTGTGGGGCGAAGACACCGGCCAGCGAACTGCCGCCAACAACTCATCCGGACGGCGAATCGTCTCACGCACACCAGTTATGAAATCCTCCAGCGGCACGCGGCGGCTTCCCTCCTTGCTCATCAGCTCGACCTCCGCGTCCAGCACGAGCAAGGGAGGAGCTGTGTCCGCCGCTGGCGAGGCATACACCAGGTTGCCTCCTAGCGTGGCCCGATTGCGCACCAGCGGGTTGGCGAAGACAGCAGCTCCATCCCTCAGGACGGAAGCCTGCTGGGCGATTATAGGACTTTCCAACAGCTCGGCGATGGTCACCCCGCCGCCCACGACCACGTGCCCGTCCTCCTGGCGGATAGCGTGCAATTCGCTCAGCCCCGCCAGGTCCATCAGCACGCCGGGACGGCGAAGGCCGCCGCGCATGTCCACGAGCAGGCTCGTGCCGCCGGCCAGCGGCGTGACATCGGGCGCGCCTTCGGCCAGCATATCGAGGGCCTCCGGCAGCGTCTGTGGCATCAAGAGTTCAAATTCTGGTAGCATTGGTCCCTCCCTTCTACGGTTAGATCAATCCGCATCAAATCCGATCTCACTCGCTTCTTTCAATTCGGCGAACCAGCCACCCAACACGTCATTGTGATGTGCAATAATCTGCGGCGCAGTGAGATGGTCCATGTTCCAGGTGCTGTGCGCGTCCTTGACCAACGTCACGTCGTAGCCCAGGCTGTACGCACAACGCAGCATTGTTACTCATAGGTGCACTCCTTCCCGGCCGCAACTCATCACCGCACGCACGATGCTGGCGAAACCAGTGCAGCGGCAACGATTCCCCTTCAGGTGATCCCGTATCTCATCCTCCGTGGGAGATGGGTTTTCGCTCAGCAGACTCTTGGTCATCATCAGCATGCCCGGCGTGCAGTACCCGCACTGGAAGGCACTGTGCTCGATGAATGCTTCCTGCAACGGGTCCAGTTCTCCATCCGGGCCTTGCAACCCCTCGACGGTCAGAACCTCACTCCCGTCGGCCGCAATGGCCAGCACCAGGCATGAGAGCACCGGTTTGCCGTCCATCAAAACGGTGCACGCGCCACACTCGCCGATGCCGCAGCCATACTTGGCGCCGGTCAACTCCAGCCGCTCGCGCAGCACGTTCAGTAGCAGTTCGTTGGGCTTGACCCAGAGCCGATGTTTTACCCCGTTCACTGTCAGTTCAATTTCGTGATGCGTGATGCGTGATGCGTGATGCGTCAAATGTGTTGCGTGTTGCGTATTGTGTGATACCTTTCGCCGGCTCGCTGACTCGCTGACTCGCTGACTCGTTTCCCCTGCGCGCTCCCACGCCACACGTAACACGTCGTGAGTCATCGCCTTCATGACCTCTCGCCGATACCAGGCGGTGGAGCGCACGTCGTCTATCGGGGCGATCTCCTCCGATGCGACCCAGCCTGCCTCAAGCGCCAACTCCGCGCTGAAGGGCTGACCAGCGAGCATCGCCTCGGCTTTTCTGGCACGCAACACTGTAGGCCCGACCGACCCCAGGGCTAGCCGGCAATGGATGACGCGGTCTCCCTCTCGCACCAGCACTGCCGCCACGCTCGCCTTCGCCAGGTCAGCGGTCACACGCGACACCTTGATGAACGCGCTGCCGACCCCTCCCCCGGCCTCTCCCCTACGAGGGGAGGGGAGCGTGACCGCGACGAGCAGTTCGCCTTCCCGCAAGGCTGTCTTGCCTGGCCCGACCAGAAACTCTTCGACCGGTAGAAACCGGGTTTTT
Organism: uncultured Anaerolineales bacterium; assembly: GCA_964412395.1. Classification (GTDB taxonomy): domain Bacteria; phylum Chloroflexota; class Anaerolineae; order B4-G1; family B4-G1; genus CAYPOY01. The sequence goes on from CAYPOY010000039.1 coordinate 6,216, forward strand.
TCTGAAAAACCCGGTTTCTTACCGTCGGGGCCAACTAGCACAAGTTGCGCGTCAAACGCCATCAGCGCCGGCACCGTGTCGGACGAGGGCGAGCCGTTGCACAGATTTCCGCCGATGGTGCCCATCATCTGGATCTGGGTGGAGCCAAACGCTGCGCAGGCATCGGCCAGCGCCGTATAGTCGGCCTGGATCTGTGGCGCGTTGCGGACTGCGCGGATCGTGGTAAGGGCACCCACGCGCAAACCGCCGTCCTGTAGGCCGATTCCGTCCAGCCCTGGCACCTTGCTGATGTTGACCACATACTCCGGCGCCATCCGTTCCATCTTCATTTGGACGAGCAGGTAAGTGCCGCCCGCGAACACCTGGGCGCGGTCGCCGTACTCGCTCAGCAGCGAGACCGCCTCTTCCAACGACGACGGCTCCAGATATTCGAACTCTTGCACCAGGATGTGAGAATTGGTAAACTGGTGAATTGGTAAATTGGTAGATTGGTCACTCATACATTCCCTCGCTCATTCACTGACTCGCTGAATCGCTGAATCGCTTCCAGAATCTTCTCCGGCGTGATCGGCAGTTCGTAGAAACGGATGCCGATGGCGTTGTAGATTGCGTTGGCGTAGGCCGCGGCGACCGGGTTGGTCGCTGCCTCCCCGACACCCTTGGCGCCAAAGGGGCCGCTGGGTTCATACGTATGCGCGAAGTAGACGCTGAGGTCATCAATGTACGGGCTCTCGCCTATGGACGGCGTCTTGGCGTCAATCCAATATCCACCGGACGTGAGCTGCCCATCAGCGTCCCACTCGTTGCTCTCATAAAGGGCATAGCCCGCGCCCTTCGAAAGCCCACCCTCGAGTTGTCCGGCCGCCATATCTGGGTTGATGACGGTGCCACAGTCGCTCCCCATCGCCGCCCTCACCGTGCGCACCTGCCCCGTCCACGTATCCACCTCCAGCTCCACGAACACGGTGACGTAGGCCGGCGGACAGTGAACCGGTCGGTAGCTCTCCACGGCGGCGATAGTCTTCCAGCTCTCGGTCCAACAGCGGGTGGCAAGCTCGGCGAGGGTCATCCGCCGGTCTGGGATCGCCGGGGCGTAGACTACACCCTGCCCCAGTCTCTCGTCGAGTGTCAGCGTCAGCGCCTCCGGCATCACATTCAGGTAGCGCGCCGCTGTCTCCAACACTTCCTGCCGCACCGCCTGTGCGGCTTTCACGGCAGCACCACCACCGGCGTAGACGCCCCGCGTGGCATGTGTGACGCAGTCGTAAACCGTCGAGCGGGTTTCGCCAGGGGCGATGTTGACCTTGTCCAGCGGCACGCACAACGCTTCGGCCACCAGTTTTGCCAACGCCTCCAGCGTGCCCCCACCATGGTCCATCAGCGCCGTTATCACGTCCACCGAACCGTCAATGTTGACCTTGACCATCGCGCCGGAGAAGTCTATCACGTCCCCAGGTTGGGGAGCGCCAGCGCTGGAGGTGTGAAAGCCGCGTCCCACCCCGATGCCACGCCGGTGTCGCTCTCCCCCCCCTCGTAGGGGGGGGCAGGGCGGGGGAGGGTGGCGATTCTCCCAGCCAATGGCCTCGGCCCCCTGGCGAAGCAGCTCGGGCACCCCATCGCTCTGGACGATCGAGCGCACCAGCGGTCCTTGACCCCAGAAGGTGTCTCCCATGCCCACATAGTTCTTGAGCCGCAACTCGACCGGGTCTATGTCCAACTTTTCGGCCAGTTCGTCTATCAGCGACTCGGTGACGAATGTGACCTGTGGGTTGCCGAACCCCTGCATCGCGCAGGAGATCGCTTTATTGGTGTAGACGGCCGTGCCGTGGTAGCGCACGTTGGGCAGCTTGTAGAGAGAGACCAGCCAGCCAACGCACACCCCCAGGAACGAGTAGGCCTGGATGTTGTGTGCCCCAATGTCGGCGATCAACTCCATCTCCGCGCCGGTCAGCGTGCCGTCCTTTTTAGCGGCTAGCTTGAGGTGGATCTGGACACCATAGCGGGTATGATCGTGCGCATCCTCTTCCCGCGTCAGCGTCAGTTTAACCGGACGGCGGGCCTTGAGCGCCAGCGCGGCGCAGATGGGGATCGGTGGGTTCATCTGGATGCTGGATCCGAAGGTGCCGCCGATGGGCACGCGCTTGACGTTGACCTTGCTCAGCGGGATGTCGAAGATTTCTCCCAGCAGAATCCGCACGTTGTGGATGGATTGCGTGGTCGGCCAGACGGTCAGCCCGCCGTCAGGCTCCGGGCGACACACCACTGACTTGGGCTCCATCTGCGCGTGGTACATCTTGGTTGTCTTGAACGTGCCTTCTACTACCACGTCCGCCTCGGCAAAAGCCCGCTCCACATCCCCTTCCTCAACCTCGCGGGCGCAGGCGACGTTGTTCTCGATCTCAATCTCTTTCTCCCCCCATAGCACCGTGTCGTAGATGGGTTCGGCCTCTGGCCTCATCCCCTCAATGGGATCGGTGATCACGGGCAAGACCTCGTACTCGACCTTAATGGCACGCACCGCCTTCTCGGCCAATTCCTCCGTCTCCGCCGCCACTGCGGCGACCGCCTCCCCCATGCGCCGCACCTTGTCGGCCAGGATGTAGTGGTCCTTGTGCAATACTGCCGGAATGGTGATGATGCGCTCGTTGTAGCGCACGTGGGGGATATCGTCGAAGGTAATGACCACAGCCCCCATCGCCTCCGCTGCGCTCACGTCAATGCTCTTGATGCGGGCGTGGGCGTAGGGGCTGGACAGGATGCGCCCGTGCAACATGTGCGGCAGGCTGACGTCAACGGTGTACCGCTCCTGCCCCGTGACCCTGGCAACCCCATCTTTGCGGGGGGTCACCTTCCCTAGTGTGTGGAACTCGCGTCTCTCCATAAATTCCCCCTCACGAATTTACGAACTTAATCTACGAACTCACGAATCTACGAACTCACGAATCTACGAACTTACGAATCTACGAACTTACAAATTTACGAACCTACCAACTATATCCTCCCCGTCACCAGCGCAATCAACGCCATCCTCGTGTACACCCCATTCCGCGCCTGGCGGAAGTAGGCTGCGCCGGGCAGGTCGTCCACGTCGGTGGCGATTTCGTCTACACGCGGCAGGGGATGGAGAATCGTCAGGTCGGGGTTGATCCGCTCCACCATCTCCCGCGTGAGGATGTAGCTGCCCTTGAGCCGCCTATACTCGGCTGGATCCTCAAAGCGCTCCTTCTGGATGCGGGTCATATACAACACGTCCGCCTTCGCCAGTGCCGCTTCCAGGTCGGTCGTTTCCTCGACCTCAACGCCTTGCTCGTGCAGCCGCGCGGTGATCTCCAGCGGCATCTTCAACGGTTCTGGCGCGACGAAGATCAGCTTGCAGTCGTAGTGTTTGTACAACTCCACTCCCGCGTGGACCGTGCGACCGTACTTGAGGTCACCGCATAGCACGATGGTGTTTCTGTCCAACTGGCCCCGCTCGGAGCGGATGGTGAACAGGTCCAGCAGGGCCTGGGTGGGATGCTGGCCTGCGCCGTCGCCCCCGTTGATGACTGGGGCCTCCGCCGCCTCGGCGGCCACTCTGGCCGAGCCAATCTGCGGGTGGCGCATCGCGATGACGTCCACGTACTGATCCACGTTACGAATGGTATCGGCCAGCGACTCGCCCTTGGCAGACGAGGATGTGCCTGCCGAAGCAAATCCCACCACGCTGCCGTCCAGGCGGTGCATCGCCGTCTCGAACGAGAGCCGCGTGCGGGTGCTAGGCTCGAAGAATAGGGCCCCCAGAACGTACCCCTTCATTATGTCCAGCGAGCGTCTCTTTCCCAATCGCTTGCGCATATCCTCCGCGACATCCAGGATGTGCTCTATCTCCTCGCGGGTGAACTGCGCCCCGTCGAGGATGTCCTTGCCTTTGAAATCAACCATCGAATCTATCTCCTTGAGATGTTAGACTTTCCGCGTGATGCGTAATATGTAGCCACGCTTGACGTTTCACGCTTCACGCTTCACGCTTCACGCTTCACGCTTCACGTTTCGCGTTTCACTTCGCACCACTCGGGCTAGACGTGCAATCCCCACCTCGATCTCGTCCGGCGTCAGGGCACAGAAGGGCAGGCGGATGAAATTATCGCCTCCTCCGTTGGCAAAAAAGCCACGCCCATCTGTCAGCAAAAGATTCGCCTCGCGTGCCCTCTTCAGCAAGTCCCCGGCACGGACGTCGGCATTAAGTGTCATGCCAACGAAGAATCCGCCGTCCGGCCTGCGCCAGGTGGCCAGGTCTGCCAGGTACGCGTCCAATGCTCCCAGCATTGCGTCGAGCCGGGGCTCGTAGAGCGCCCTCAGACTGGCGACGTGGGGCTCCAACCAGCCGCGCTGGATAAACTCGGCGACTATGGCCTGGTTGAAGTAGCTGGGATTGATATAGGTGTCTTCGGCCATTTTGGCCAGATTGGTCGCCAATGGTTCAGGCGCGATGATGTAGCCCACACGCAGGCCCGGGCTGATGAGCTTGCTGTACGAAGACATTTGCAGCACACGCTCCGGTGCCAACTCAAGGAGCGTGGGCTTTCCCTCGCCCCGGTAGCGCAGCCTACGATATGGCACATCTTCGATGATCCAGAAGCCATACTCCTGGGCCAAATCCGCTATGCGCTGCCGCTTCTCCAGTGACAGCACCGTGCCGGTGGGGTTCTGAAAGTCCGGGATAAGGTAAAAGATCACTGGCCTTTCACCACCCTCAAGTCGGGCCCCAATCACATCCACGTCGGGGCCGTCGTCCTCAAGAGGGAACCCAACGACTTGCGCACCGGCGCGCCGTAATACCGTCAGTGTACGGTCGTAGGAAGGCTCTTCTACGTACACGATAGCGCCGGGCTGGCACAGCATGCGCGCACAAAAGTCCTGCAACTGCAGCGACCCCTGGCCGATAATGATCTGATCATCACTCACGCCCGTCTCCTGGGCGATGAGAGCGCACAGGGCCGGAAAGCCACGCGACGAGCCATATTGAAGCACCTCGTGGCCATGCTCGGCCAGCACTACACACGCGCACTCAGACAGTTGCGAGGTCGGGAAACACTCGACCGGGGGTACACCCCGGGTTAGTTTGATCAATGATTCAGACATGTCGGATGCTCTTTCCTCCAGAAAGCCAGGAGCCGAGGACGAGACAGAACTCACCGGCGACTATTGTGGGTTGAATTCCACGTTATGGCCACCCAGCAACTCCCCGGTCCCACCCAATGGCAAAAGTCCTCCGCCAGCCTGGTCCCTCAGGTTCTCGACCACCCGCCTGGTGTCGGTCGTTGGTATGCCAAGCTCGTCGGTAGCCCATCCTGGAGGGATAGATTCCTCCAGCCAGCCATACATCTCCAGCTTGCCGAAAGGCACAGCGCTGGTGGCCATATCCAGAACGAAAGGTCTCTCTCGGCCTGCCGGGGCCGCCACTGCGATGGGATTGGTTCCCAACATCGCATCCCGGCCAAAAGTCAGCACCATATCTCTAAGAAAATCCACTTGAACCAGCGAAACTTCTTCCTCCATGGTTACCCTACAGTCCCAAATAGGACTCTTTGACATAAGCGTTGTGCGCCAGGTCTTCGCCAGTTCCCTCCAGAACGATGCGACCGTTCTCCAGCACGTATCCCCTGTCCGCCAACTCCAGCGCGTACCCGGTGTTCTGCTCCACCAGTAGCACCGTGAGTCCGCGCTCCCTTAATGTATGAAGTCTCTCGTAGATGGTGTCCACAAGTTTCGGTGCCAGGCCCAGGGATGGCTCATCCAGCATCAGCAGCCTGGGCCTGGACGCAAGCCCCCGGCCAATAGCAAGCATTTGCCTTTCGCCGCCACTCAGGGTTTTCGCCAACTGTTTGCGTCTCTCCTTGAGGACCGGGAACATCCCAAACACTTCCTCGAGCGCTCCGGCCTTCAGGTTCTCCCTGTTCCCGTAGGCTCCCATCCACAGGTTCTCCAGGATACTCATATTTGCGAATAATCGGCCCCCTTCAGGAACGTGAGCAATCCCAGCCCTGGTCACTGCGTGCGGGGGCGCCCCCTCGAAATCCTGACCGGCAAATGTGATTCCCCCCGAATATGGTTTGAGCAAGCCGGATATGGTTCTCAGCAGCGTGCTCTTGCCTGCCCCGTTGGGACCGATAATGGCGACCACCTCCCCCTCACAGACGTGGAATGACACGTCATTGAGAACAGGAACCTTGCCGTAGCCAGCGTTGAGTCCCGTTACCTGCAACAATTCTTTCATCGTACAGCTCTCTTCCCCAGGTAGGCTTCGATCACTCTATCGTTTGTGCAGATTTCATCCGGGCTACCTTCAGCGATGACCTCTCCGTAATCCAGGACAATGATGCGGCTACAAAGCCCCATCACCATCTTCATCACGTGCTCTACCACGCACAGCGTGATGTTCTTTTCCTCATTGAGCCTTCTCAGCATCGCTATCAGCCCGGAGAGCTCCGCCGGGTTCAGCCCGGCCCCCGCCTCATCCAGGAGCAACAGATCCGGCTCTGTAGCCATGGCCCGGGCCAGTTCCACTTTCCTCAAGGGGGCCAGTCCCAGGTCACCACACATTTGCTTTCTGATGCCCTCTAAATCGGAGAACGCGATCACCTCGTCCACTTTTGCCATTACGTCCTTCGCACCGCGTCTGTTATAGGCCCCAACCCTCACGGCATCTTCGACTGTCATGGAACTGAAAGCCTGCGTCACCTGGAACGTGCGGGACACACCTAACTGGCAGATCTTGTGCGGCAGAAGGCCCCCGATGTCGACACCTTTGAAAACGGCGTGGCCGGAGTCCGGCGCGTCCAGACCGGTGATCGCGTTAAAGAAGGTGGTCTTTCCAGCGCCATTTGGACCTATCAGGCCAACAATTTCGCCCTCGTAGATCTGCAGGCTTACGTTGTTCACAGCAACCAGGTTGCCAAAGCTCTTCGTCAGATTAGAGGCCTGGAGAATCGGCTCGGACGACATCTTTCTCCCCCGTTATTGCAAGACGTGACATCACCTTGTCGTAGGCATCCCGGATAAAGGTAGCGATACCCTTGGGCTTGAAAAGCGCGATGAGAATCAGAACCACTGCGTAGATGGCGAGGTACAGACCCTCCAACTGACCGCCCAGACCAGCCCGCAGAAATTCCTGGAGGCTGACCAACAGGATGGCCGCGACGAGCGGTCCATAAGTGATCCCCATGCCGCCCACGATGCCCAGGATCGCCACTTCGAGGCTGATAGGGCTGCTGAAGAAGTTGGGGTGGATGAAGCCGTACAGGCAGGCGTAGACTCCGCCCGCGGTCCCGACCAGAAACGCATAGATCATCAGTGCCTTGAGCTTGCAGGCGCGAGCGTCAACACCCAGCACCTCAGCCGCGTCCTCATTTTCACCCAGAGCCAACAGATAGTAGCCGAGTTTCGATTTCGCGATCCTGTGATTCAGGAATAAGGCGATCAGCAGCACCACCAGCAGGATATAGTAGTAAGGGGCATAGGACGCAAAGCGCATGTGGTAGAGAGACCAGGAATAGAACGGCAGGTACCTCTCCGTCGGTCCCCCAACTTCTTCCCACATCTGAAGGAGCACCCTCAAGACCTCGACCAGGGCAGCCGAGGACAGCGCGTACCACACCTCCTTGACGCCGAAGCGGAAGAGCGGAAGGCCAACCAGCACGGCAAAGCCAGTCGCCACGAGCCCTCCCAGGATCATCCCCAGCCAGGGGGATATGTCCCACCTGAGGAGCAGGGTGCCTGTGGTGAAAGCCCCCAGCCCTAGATAGGCTCCAGCGGCGAGGTCGAGTTGCCCGGCCATGCCACCGATGAGATTCCAGGCCGTCGCCAGGACACCGTACAGCAACACAGTCGTGATCAGCACCATATGGTACTGGTTATCCCCAACCAAGACAGGCACCACCAGAACGATGGCCAACCCGACCAGCAACAGAGACGTTTGTACATAGACGTTGGTCCGCCGTTTTGATCTCACTATTTCCTCCCAAAGAGTCCTCTGGGTCTCAGCCACAATACAAGGACGAAAATGAGATAAACGATGAGCGAGCGAGCTCTAGGGTCCCAGAGGGTCATCGTCAGCGCCTCGGTCCCGCCCACGATCACGCCGGAGATCAGCAATCCAGGGATCGAACCCAACCCTGCCAGGGCCAGGATGCACCAGCTCAACAGCCCGAAACGCAGCCCCATGGTCGGGTCCACCTGCTGAAAGGACATCAGCAAGCCACCCGCCAAAGCCGTCAGAGCCGACCCCAGCCCGAAGGCGACGGCGTAGGTGCGCTTGTAGTTTACTCCCATCAAAGACGCGGCATCCAGATCGTCGGACGCTGCCCGTATGGCCCGTCCCGGCCACGTCTTCGTCAAGAAGAGATACACACCCACTATGGCGACGATGCTGACGATCGCGGTGATCAACCGGGACAACATAATTGTGATTCCCCCTACCTGGATGTTACCCTGTATGATGGAGTAGGGCAATGCCCTCGGCTGTGCTTTCCACGCCATCTGGGCAAGGGCACGCAGCAATGTCATCAGCCCGACCGTGACAGCGACCTGCGTGACGTACTTCTGGCGCAGTGTGCGATCAATAAGGGCATAGTACGTAAGCACTCCAAACAGGAACAGGAGCGGAAACGTGACGACCGGCGTCGCCACAGCGTCGAACCCCCACAGCGTGCCCACCCAGAAAGTAAAATACATGGACAACATCACGAAATCGCCGTGGGCGAAGTTGACGACGTTCATCACGCCGAAAATAATAGATAACCCCAGAGTGATGAGGGCATAGATGCATCCCATCAACGCCCCGTTGATCACATTCTGTATGACAGTGTCCACCGTCTCCCTCACATTCTTAAAACGGAGTAGGGAATAGGAAGTAGGAAGTATGGGGAAGACTTTGCATTACTCCCTACTTCCTTGCCCAACGTATAAGAGTTTCAGTGTTCAGGTCCTAGTAGGTGGCATCGGGCCTGGGGAACACCGCCTCCACCTCGGCGTCCTCAAAAGGCCAGACGGCCTTGGGCTCCCCATTGATCACCTGCAGAACCACGGCTTTGGCATAAGGATTGTCTCCCTGCTCGTTGAAAGTAATGTGGTCCCCAGGGTACGTCTCCACCGCCGGCCCGGAGGTCAGGTCGAGTGCCAGGAAAGCCTGCCGCAGGTTGTCTGGATTCAACGGATCGTCGGGGAACATCTCCCCCGAACGCTCAAGCGCTTCCTTCAGCACCCACATAGCATAGTAGTTCATCCCCGCCGCCTCTGTCGGGATGTGCCCGACCTGCGCCGTGAAATCCTGGACGAACTTGTTGTTCTGCGGCGTGTCCTTGGACGGATTGTAGCTGTACGTATTGGAGTAGTTATCGGCCGTCTCGCCCATGGCTTCTATGGATTCGGGATCCGTGAAGCCGCAGGCCCCCATTCCGGCGATGAACTTGGGGAAAGCACCCGCCTCTCGGAAGGCACTGGCGAAGATGATCCCGTCCATGAAGTAGGGGCAATGCGCTACGAAGTCAGGCTTCGCAGCCGCGATGTCTGCTACGATTGTGGACGCATCCGCAATATCGTAGGGATACTCCTTCTGGTAAACGACGGTCAGGCCATTGTCCAGGGCGCCCTGCAAGGCACCTGTAGAGACGGCTCTCCCGAAGGCTGAGTCCTCGTTCAGGATAGCCAATCGCTCCACCGGCGTCCCAGCCCTTTCAGCGACGTCTACGACAAATTGGACCGCCGAAGCGCCATGCTGGCCAGCCTTGGGGCAGGGCCGGAACAGATAGCGGCGGCCTATCTGTGTCAAATCGTCAACCAGGGCATCGGCTATCACGATCACCCCCTCCCTCTCGGTGACTTCCGATGCGGCCATGGTGAGACGGCTGATGTAGAGGCCCAAAATGGCCACCGGGTGGTGTTTGGCGATGATGCTCTCAGCTCCTAGCTTCGCGCTGTCCGCATCCTCCCCACAGTCCTCAACCGCCAGTTCCAACGGCAGGCCACCGAGCGATTCGATTCCACCCGCCTCATTGATATGCTGGACGGCGATCTCCATCCCGACTTTGGCCTCCGTGCCGAAGACCGCGTGTGCGCCGGTGAGGGGCTCGAGGCAGCCGACCACGATTTTGTCGGGGAGTTCCCCGGCCCCTTCCGGCTCCTTGGCCTGTTGGGGGCCGCACCCGACTAACACGACTGGCAAAACCACTGCCATGACCAGCAGAGACCGAAAAACTTTGCGTATCATCTTTCCTCCTCCTCAGTCTATCTAATGTTCGTGAGAGTCAACCACTGTGGATAAATGGACGCAAGTTCTGTTTCAAGAGCGTGATACTACCTCACCTCCTTTCATTGCATCTGCCCTCTGGCAAAGTACAAACCGCGAACGACTCGGCCAAAGGGAAATCCCAGTCCACCGAAACAACTGTCCAGCAACCTAACTGCTCGACGTTCAAGTACGGTGTGCCTCAAGAAACCTGTCCCCCCTGGCTTCTCAGAGTCCGAAAGGATGCTCTAGGTTGGAAACGGCCTCTCGTCCTTCGAATCGGTCCCTGCATTGAGCAATGTGGATATCCGGTAGGCAGCCTGACGGCAGAGCGCCACGTACTGCTGAAGCAATTCATCTGTGAACCGCGAGCTGGGTCCGGCAACACCGATAGCCGCCACTACCTCGCTCTCCCGGCCTCGAATCGGCGTGGCAACTCCCCAGGCACCCTGGTCTGTCTCCTCGCAACTCATCGCGTACCCGCGCTCTTGGATCCTGGCCAACTCGGCCACAAGCTCATCGGAATCTGTGATCGTGTTAGTACACAGCTTCGGCAGTCCCTTATCCTGGATAATGGCCTGGATCTCCTCCTCCGGCAGATACGCCATGAGGGCTTTGGAGGAGGCTCCTGCGTGAGGGAAGCGGCGCGTTCCTACATCCAGAGTCATGCGTACCGAGTGGCTGGTCTCGACTTTTTCGATACAGATGACCTCGTGCTCGTGGTAGGTTGTTAGAATGGCCGTCTCCCCCGTGGCAGCCACAAGGTCGCGCATGACCGGCCTGGCGATGTGGCGCAGGCCGGTGCTCTCTGCGGCAAGGCTGCCCCAGACAGAGATGCGATAACCGAGGCGCCATCGCTTGTCGCTGGGGTCACGGCGCAGGATTCCGTGGGATTCCAGACTGACGAGGAAACGGTGGAGCGTGCTCTTGGGCAGTCCAAGATGCACGCTGAGCTCCGCCAGGGACCAGGTTGGCTGCCCTGGAGAGAAGCAGTCCAGAATCCTGACCAAGCGGTCAACTGTCTTAACCGATGAAGAGTTATTCATGGTTGCTCCAAAAGGCTGGTAGATGAGACTACTCGATTGTACTATGTATCCCCCATACCGTCAAGCAGTTTCGCATTCGTGAACCGGGCTATCTGACCTCGCCGACTGGTACCCAGGATTTGAACCGTCGTTCAGGATAGAAGGCTTTGTTCCTGAGACGCCGCGGTTACAACAGCGAATAGCCGAGCCCGAATCCGCTTAGCTTCTCCTTGCACCGCCCATACAGGTCCAAGTACTCCTGGGTGGGCTGCAGTGTCTCGAGATCGTAGCATTCGTCAAACCGCTTGCCGATGGGAGCCTTGTCTAGCTGGGTTTCGTACTGAAGCAAGATCTGTTTGACAATCTCGTTAGCCTGCTCTCGTGTCACCCCCTGCCGAGCTACCAGGTGTCCCGCCTCCGCCCCGATACGCGCCTCCATCCCGGTCGCACGCTCTGGATACCGGTTGCGGGCAACCGCCACCAGGTCTAGATCTGCTCCTGACACTGTGGCCGCCAGCGCGTTGGCCACGGTCTCGTACACCACCATCTCCGTGCACGGGCCAGCAGCAGTGAAAGTGTTCACTGTAACCAAGAGATGGGTGTTGCGGCTCAGCGCTTGCGCGGTGATACTCACCAACCACAGCAGCTCCCGCGTAGTATTGCAACCTTGCATAAGGTGCAATGGGAAACCACAGTGCCACTGTGCCTCCAGAGCCAGGAGCCCCAGGAAATGATAGGCCACGTGAACTATAGCTGTCGCCTCTGGACCACCAGAATACCCCCCCATCAACGTTCCGTACAGCCCATACTTGTTGTGTCCGCTGTGGCGCAGACAGACTACCTTCTTCACTCGCTCGTAGTCAATCTTTAGCTCCGCCGTGGCTGCGATGCACAACCCATCGTTTGGCTGCACCCCAAGGTCAGCCCGGACGGCAGCCAGGATGGCATCACTCCGCACCGCGTTAGAGACCAGGTTGTGAATGCCGATCTGAGGCCGCCCAGCCGCCCGCGCCGCCTCCCGCAACTTGATCACGTTCCAGATTGCTGCCTCCACCTCCTGAGGTGTCCCCGACTTGATAGGACGGCCATGGACTGTCTGGCTGAAAGCGCTCGAGAAGGTGTTAGCCAGGGGTTCCTGCGCGTAGCTCTGCACCATCAGGACAAACCGCTCCTCAGCCACTGGTGTGCCCACTGGGGTCATCATGCAGAAGGGGGGCTTGGGGTCCTCGATTGCCCGATAGGTCATGACCGCTACGTCCCTACCCTGCCCATAGGTGACCGTCGCCGGTGCGTGCTTCAGAGCCCATTCCACCTCATCACGAGTAAACTTCATCAACCGGCTAGTGTCCCGACAGTATATGCCCAGTTGCAGGAACAGATCAAGACCCGCTTGATAGACCCGGTCCGCCAGATTGTCGTCGGCCGGGATCACCTGCCCCGGTTTGTAACGAATGTCATACTTCTCGACCATCTGGCGGGCCACTCGCCCCACCTGCCGATCAAATTCCTCTTCCTTGACAAAGGGACCAGTCTCGCTGCGCCCAATCGCGTCCCAGAAACTAATCATCTCCGCTCGCCTCCTTCTTTCCACACATTAGATTCTTCGCTACCTCAACAGCCTCAGCCGCGTTTTCTCCATAGCCGTCGGCTCCTGCCTCCCCTAATCCCACTCCTCCATCACTGGCGCGCCGCCGAGCATGATCTGATACTTGTCCCGTAAGCCCAGCTCGCTCAAAAGCGCCGCGATGTCAGGCATATAAGCCATAGTCGTCGTTAGAATAGCTGAGGCCGCAATGATGTCGGCTCTCGTCTCCTCCGCTTTCTCCACAAACCTGCGGACGGGTACATCTCTGCCCAGGTCATAGACGGCGAAGCCAGCCGCTTGAAGCATAGTCTTGACAATGTTCTTGCCCAGGTCATGTAAATCGCCCTGGATCATGCCCAAGACAATCGTGCCCTGCGTTCCACGCTCCTGACCCCGCATCAGATGAGGTGTCAGTACATCCACAGCGGCTTTCATGGCGTCAGCAGAAAGCATCAGATCAGGTAAGTAGTACTCCAGCTTGGCGAACTTGTCCCCGACGATGAACATCCCTCGAGTGTACCCCTCCTCGATGGCCTCGTATGGGTCTACACCCTCGTCCAGCGCCTGCCGCGCCAGGGCCACGCATAGGTCCATGTCTCCCCCTACAGTGGCCTCCACCATCCGCTCAAATAGATTCATCTCTGCACTTACCATAGCTTAACCTCCTCGTTAGTACATCGCCTGCCTCTTTTTTGGAATATTGTTCCACTAAGTAGTATACCACACTTGATGATGGTTGTCAACGTTGGGTTGTTTTGCCCAACACGAAGTGAGAGAATCGGGCCTCGAAATTAAGTTTCTGCATTTCCCCAAACTCACGAGAAGGAGTATCATGATAACAAGACGGGAGGTGCAGGGAAATGACCAAGAACCGACGCCACTGGACTGCCGAGGAGAAGTTGCACATCCTCGAAGAGGCTCGTTAGACACCGCAAACGATCAGCGAAGTGTGTCGTCGTCAGGGCCTAGCCCCGGGCCAGTTCTACGCCTGGGGCTCAGCTTTTTTCCCCACGTTGTATAGCTGGCTTGAGACGGTTTGCTCGCGCAACGTGAAGATCGGTCTGGATGTCACGGACCGGGGACAAGTGTTGGGTATTATCGATCTGATCGTTGAAGAAATTGGAAGGATCGACGTTACGGCAGGGCCAATTCCGTCGCACCAGGGGCTATCTATTCGCCGATGCTCGACCAGTACTACCAGGATCACGCGGAGCAGATGAAAGCGTTCGAAGCCAAACATCCGTTCGGACGATTCGGAGGCTCTCTGGGATTTCGCGGGGTGCTCTGAGCGGGCGTGCCGCCCGCGCCGCACATCTGGGGGTAGTGCATCGCCTCAACGCCACATACGGGGACGGCACGTCCCCTTTGAGCATACCTACCCCGCGAAACCCGGAAGATCCACAATCCCGGCAAGGCTTCGCGGGCGCGTTCATCCTGTAATTGCAGGATACTTTCCAGCAGCCAGGAGAGGGCCAGCAACTGGCGCTCATTAAACAGCGTGTGCCAGTGGGTGTAGTTGTAGTTCAGCGGGTCGCGGGTCTTGTTGCCATCGGGAATCGCTGAGCGGGGAATCAGCAGGTTATCCTTTTCCCGCTGAAACTGATGTACGGCGTCCATGAAGTTGGCCTGATCTTCCTCATCCGGCGTTTTCATTTCCCGGCCGTGAACCGGACACAGGTACAGGGTGGCGTACATACGACGGGGGAAGGGGGCTTCTTCTCGCTGAGCCGCCTTGAGGATGGGTTGCGTCTGCCCGCAGGTGGGACAGGTAAAGTTCACCCTGCCGGCCGGCCCCCGACGGGGATTGAACGTGTGCTCACAGGCCGGGCAGGTGGCGTCGCCCCGTTTGTCACGGGTAGTAAAGACGTAACCACATTCCGGGCACAGGATTGTGCGGAAATCCCGGTCGCTGTCTATCACGTAAGAATTGTGGAGCGGTACCTGGCTGCCGCAACTGGCGCACGTGGCCTCGTTGACCCAGAGAACGTTGAGGATGTGGACCTCGCGTCCACAGCCGGGGCGATGGCAGCGGGTGCGGTACAGCCGCCGGATGCGGGGAGCCACCTCGGCCTCCAGTTGGCGGAAGGCGTCGTGCAACTCCCCCTTATGCACCGATTCGACGGCCCGCTTCACCGTCCACCAGGCCACCGGGTTGAGGTCGCAGCCCACCACCTTGCAGCCCAGGCGCAGGGCTTCAACGACAGTCGTTCCGCCGCCCATAAAGGGGTCGAGCACGATCTTGCCGGAGAAGTTGTGGCGCTGGTAGTAGTGCTCCCATACTGGCTCGCCCGGCGGCAAGAAGGCAGCCAGCAGGATAGTACGGAAGACGGACCCTAGCCGCCGCGCCCACCACTTATGGATATAGGTGGCCGGGCGGTAAAAGTGCTTATTGTGACCCTCCTGCTCGGCAAGTTGATTGAGTTGGAGCAGGGGGAAGGTTTGTTCGATGTTGAGGGTGGTTTGGGGTTGGTTCACTGTTTGCCTATTCTTTAGCCGTGTCGAAATCTACCTCACCAACGGGGGGATGACTTGGAAACCGAGCAATGTGAAGTGCCAATCGAACGAGAAGACTTTTCGCAATCCCAGCCTGTTCATAACTGCCATGCTGACCGTATCGGTGAAGGTGAGAGTCTGATCGCCGAAGCGCTCGATGTACTCCATCGCTCGCAGCTCGTCTTCCTCAAGTGGGCGGACGACATCGGCAAAGCCATCGTACATGCCCTCCAGGAAGTGCAGTGCTGGCAGGATGCCCAGGCGAGGCTTGTAGAGCAAGCGGCGATGCGTTTCGGCTATTGTCAGCGTGGTGACGTAGAAAGGATAGGCAAGCCATCTCAACCCGGCGAGGCATCGAGCGGCCGCTTCGTGGTATTTGTCTCTCGGATCGGCAATCGCTTCCAGGGCACACGTATCAAATAAAACTGCCCGTTCGTAGATGCTACGCGGAACGGGCAGTACAGGATACATGCCAACTCCCTCGCTGGCGGCAAATCTAAACCGATGGCCTCGTCAACGCAGGTGCATCGGCAAGCTTGAAAAGGCGCGAGTTGTAGTTTGGCAATCGGGCGCCAGGAGGAGCTTCATCCCTGACCACACACGGTTCCCCATCTATCACCGTGAGAACTATGGGGACCACTTCCATAGGTGGTTGAGGCATAGCAAAGTAAAGAGGATTAGGCGTTTCACCAGAGAACCTGCTCTCCTCAATCTCGGCAGTGGTATAACTGAATTGCAACACGAGATACTCAGATCGGGCATCATTCGTAGCGGCCAATCTCATGATTCCTCACACTCCTTTCTCGTTGGATTCCCAACCAATAGACAACACCCTCATGTCAATATTGACCGGAAGTCCAGGGATCAACGGCATGGGTTGACCTGGTGGAACTTGAACTTGAACCCCCTGAGGTATCTTTGAAGATAGACTGATACGGCATCGGGAACGGAAGATGAAAGATTGTTTTTCAGTCTCGATGAACCCACCATCTATAGTGAGCTCTTGTTGTGGCTGATCGGATACAACGAGGCTATCCCGGCA
This sequence comes from uncultured Anaerolineales bacterium, assembly GCA_964412395.1. GTDB lineage: Bacteria > Chloroflexota > Anaerolineae > B4-G1 > B4-G1 > CAYPOY01. The sequence goes on from CAYPOY010000039.1 coordinate 22,625, forward strand.
AAAGGTCTGCCGCAGTTGCAGCACCTGGGCATACTCCTCGTAGAGTTGCCACAGGAGCTTTTGCTCCTCTGCCGTCGCTTCCACGACCAGGTCTTCACCCAGTATCTCCTTCGCCTCTCGTCTATTGAGGGCATGGGTATGGGAGTACAACTTCTTGGTTAACTGGTCAACGACTTGCACAATTCGATTTTTTTCCTCTTCTCCGGTCCAATGAAGCCTTAATAATTTGTCAGCCAGAATGCGGATTTGGGTATGCACGCGGTTGACGTTTCCCAGAGCAATAGGATGGACCTCCTCGGACAATCTCTGGAACGCTTCCGAGACGTGATCAGAACCCTGAAGACCCACCTTGGCAGGGTCCTTCGCCAACTCTATGTAGGAAATCACATCCTCCACGCTGATGCCTTTCCTGGTGTGTTTGTCAACTTCGTCCAAAGGATTGAATTGGTTGCCCGTGGTGGGATCAATGGGACTAAACTCAGCGGCTTCCCCCATAACGATCTCGTCGGCACCCAGGCAGACAAGCGTGCCTGCGCTGTGGGCGCGGAACGGCACCAGCACGGCGAATTGCTTGAGCGCGTATTCGCGGAATATGCTGACCAGAGGCCACACAGAGTCTGTCTGTCCTCCTCGGGTGTAGAGGAACAGGTCTAATTTGTCTGTCTTGCCCAGAGAGCGAAGTTGATCGTAAAGAAATATCTGCGCCTCCGTTGCCAGTATGGTCTTCAGCGCAGGGAGCGAGAAATCCGGGGGGAAGGTCCTCCGGTCACTGGTAAAGTAGGTCACGACCTTGGACTTGCGCAGTTCTTGGATCTGTTTGATGATTTCCACACGCTCTGGAAAAGCCATATTAATCTCCACGTTTTCTTAGGCCAGCAGGAACTCGCACATCATTATACTCCACATTCTACGAGACCGCAACAGCTGGCGACCCGCTACCGGACAAGGTCTTTCATTGTCGCACCACCAACCACGGCGTCAGACACTCCATCAGCGACAGCCCCCGGTGCAGATAGACCCCGCCAAAGTCGGCGTGCCGGTACCGATAGGCATTCTCCCCCGGCGGCAGGAAGGTGACCAGGATGATGGAACGAAAGACGGAGCCAAAGCGTCGCGCCCACCACTTGTGCAGGTAGAGTGGCGGGCGCGAGTCGTGATTGCGCTCCACTCGCACAAGAGCGCTGAGTTCGTTGACCGGGAAATGGCGTTCGATGCTCGACGTTGCAGTGCTTTGCATTACTCCCACTTTTCGCCCACCGTGC